>JAYVCW010000229.1:0-12156 GCA_043749775.1 Acidobacteriaceae bacterium
CTCGTAAACTGGATGCGCTGAAATGTGCAATCGATGGCGCGGGCAATCGCCTGGCCAAGCGTAGTCTTGCCAACTCCCGGAACGCCCTCGATCAGCAGATGGCCCTTGGCAAAAATAGCCACGAGCGCAAGCCGCAAAATATCGTCTTTGCCGCGAATGACACGCCGCAAGCTCGCTTCAAGCTCGGCCGCACGCCGGGAAGTTGCCACCATCAGTTCGGGAGCCATTCTGGCGATTCTACTCTGTTGAGTGGAAGGTTCCGTCGTTACCAATGTCACCGCGGAGTTCACGGCCGTACCTCGTTGAAGGCCGCTCTACCCGCAGTGAAGATTACAAGAGGATGACAGAGGGTGAAGCATCCAGCTCACGAGAATTCCGCGGGCCGTCCCGTCAAGCGTTCAATTCTCTTCGCAGTGGGCGGATGGGTCGAGAACAAATTGCCGAAGCTCATGCCTCCTAAGAATGGGGCGATGATAAACAGGTGCGCCGTTGATGGGGTTGCGATCAGCGGGCGTTGAGTAGAGTACGCTTCGATTTTCGCCAGCGCGCTCGCCAAGGCATAGGGATTGCCAGTCCAATGCGCGCCCGTGTCGTCTGCTCCGTACTCTCGCGAACGTGACACGGCAAGCTGGATCAGAGTCGCCGCCAATGGCGCTAGAAAAATCATGGCGATAGCCGCGAGGCCGCTGCCGCCGTCGCGATCGTCGCGTTCACCGCGCATGCCCCCGAAAATCATTCCCCACCTTGCGATCGATGCGAGGTAGGTGATCGCTCCGGCTAACGTGGCTGCGATCGAACTGATCAGGATGTCGCGATTGCGGACGTGGCCAAGTTCGTGCGCGAGGACGCCTTCAAGTTCTTCGTCGTTGAGCAATCCGAGAATGCCATGGGTTACAGCGACCGACGCATGGTTCGGGTTGCGTCCGGTGGCGAAAGCATTTGGCGAATCGGTAGGAATAACGTAAACCTTCGGCATCGGCAGGCTGACTTTTTGTGCGAGACGTTCGACGATGTTGTAAACGCGCGGCAGTTCTTCGCGGGTAACTGGTTGCGCGCGATACGTGGCCAGAGCAATTTTGTCAGAGAAAAAATACGCGACGAAGTTCATGATGCCGGCAAAGATGAGCGCCATCAGCATTCCTCGCTGACCTGCGAAGGCGCGCCCGGCGAGCATGAGCAAAAGCGTCATTGCGGTCAGAAGGAATGCGGTTTTCAGGATGTTGCCAGACATAAGTGGCCTCGGTGACTATTTCATTAGATGCGAATCATTAGATGCGAATGGATTTTGGTTAGGTTCGAAGGGCGGCTTGGAAGTCCCTGCGGGCTTGAATCAATCGTTCGAGTCGTCCCCATTGCTGAAAGCGCTGGATTTGCCAGTCCGCGTCTAAGACGCACCGCGACAACGTCTACGTTGATGTGGGCGAGGAAAACATTGCCCGCCCTTTTGGCCTTTTGCAGAGTAAGCTAGCGCTCGTGACAATCGCTTTTAAGAAATCACCCTTGCCGCTTCAAAGCCCGTTCCAAAGTTTGATCAAGCGCCGCTCGTGCCTTTTCATATTCGTCGGCTGAGAGTTTGCCCTGCTTCTTCTCCACCTCAAGTTGAAAGAGTTCTTCTTTCAAAGCCTCAAGCAGCATTGATGGTCGCGCCCCCGCAGCCGTTGAGGGAACATTGCCCATCGACATTGCCATAGCCGGCGTCGGCGTTGATCCTTTCGAGCCTGCAACGCGCTCCGGCTGATTCACATGAGTCTTCGCAGACGCAGGCGAGCTGGAGGCCGCTGTTCCCGACGGAACCGGCTGGCGCTTCGTCACCGCCCATCCGCCGATTGCCAGGAGCAGGGCGAATCCAAAAAGAATCGGCCAGCGATATTTTTGCAGCGCGTCTGGCGCGTCGATTGGAGCGCCTAGCCCTCCGCCCGGACGATTGTCGCGCGTCCCGGGCGATGGCTGGCCGGCTTGCGGTTGCTCGGGCTGCGTTCCGTTCGCGCCTTCTTCGGGAAGCTCGACGATGGTTCCATTGCCTTGCAGCGTGAAGCCGAGCGCCTGCCCGGGCTTCGCCTGCCGCGCGACTTCCATCAGATTGTCGCCTTGCGTCGGATCTTTAACCGACTCGAAAAGGGCGGCATTCGCGGCGGCGAATTGCATCGTCTTCGGCACTACCACTACAAAATGTTCCGACGGATAAATCGGTTTGGGATCGATTGTCATCTTGCCCGAATAAGGTAATGTGAATGCGATCTGAAATTGGGTTTCGCCCGGACGCAGCGGAAACTGAACTGAGTAGCGGTCCTTTTCCTTTTGCGGAGCCGATTCCGCCGCGATTGGCTGTCCATTCGGAGCCCGCGCCTCGACTTGTTCAAGCTTCGCATTTGGCGGCAGAAAGAATTCGAAATTGTGATCGTTCATCTGCGTCTTCGGCGGAGTCGAATTGTTGTTGACAGCAAATGTGCGCACGCCCTGCAACGTTCCGTTATTGGTCTGAAAGCGCAGCACGTCGACGGTGACACTAAGGCCGACAACTTTCGGCACAACGTCGTACACGTTTATATCGACCGAATTCGTGCCGGGGCGGGCGAGTTGATGATAGGTAACTCCTTGATGGATGGCGCGAATCAGGCGCGGGCCGGCCGGTCCGGAGAGCGTGAAGCTGTATTTACCGCCAGCATCGGCCTTAGTACTACCGGCCACGTCCATGCCATTCGTCAGATTGATGAGGATGATCTCATCTCCAACGGCGGGCTTGTTCGTCGTGGCATTAGTGACCGTGCCAGTTAGAGTCTGGGCGGCGGCGAAGAGTGTGAGAAAAAGAAACGCGGCCAGCAATATCGGTGGTGCAAGTTTCTTCAGAAAGAACTCCTTCAAGTCCTAAAGCGATTCGACCGGTACCAACTCCAGTCGCCCGATCTCCGCCATAATCGCCGCCGCTTCCTCTTCGAGTGCCGCCCTCATCGATTGATAATCCACTTCCGGAACTTTGCCCGCTTTGTATTCGAAATTCAAATCGCGCAGGTTTTCGTAGACAGCTTCTTTACGTTCGCGAAGGTAGCCGAGGCGTGTTTTTTCCTCTCCGGCATAGACTTCACCGGGAAAAAAGAAAACGTAATAAAGTGCGGCTGCGGTTACGGCAGAACAAATGAATAGGATCATGAGGCGTTCCTCTCTCGATCTATATCGTTTCTTGATCGCGGCTTTTCGGACACTAAAGCGCTTGCTCGACACCCGACAAGCTTCATAGTTCGGTTTCTCTTCGCGCCTTTCGGCGCAGGTCATCAAGCTCCCGGCCTTGTGGAATAACGATGCCGTCGGCCAAGGCGGGCTCGGGACGGTTCTTCCAAGAGCGGACGACGTAAATCAAAAAGGTGATACCCATGCCGAGTGCCAGGAAGGGCATGATCCAGGCAATACGGTTGAAGCCTTTAGTACTCGGCGCGGCGACCACAGTTGGACCGTATTCCTGCACAAAGCCTTGGAGCACGAGGTCGTCGTTATTGCCTTTGTCAATGGATGCCACCAGCTGATTGCGCATTTTGTCGGAGTAAGTGCAACCAACGTGATTGCATTCGAGCAGAATCTGGCCGCATCCGCAGGCGCACATCATGCGGTGGCCAAGGTCTTTGAAGCGGGCATCGGCGTCGCCGGCGCCCATAAATAGAAATAGCGAAGTGCAAACAACAACAATTTGGAGCGAACGAAAAACCAGCTCCCGCATCCTGCTGGCTGGCCGGTCGGCTCGAGACGCCACCATGACGGCGGGGAAGGCGGAGCTGCCTTCGTCGACCGCATGTTTTCGAGAATCCCGCACAGAGCTCATTAATCGCCCGCTCCAGCCGGGGCTGGCGTTCGCACCGGCGAGGTGGTGGGCACGCGCACTACGGCGGCGTTTGGCACCAGCGCCACGATTGTGCCGAAGACCATGATGATTAGGCCGATCCAGATCCACGGAACCAGTGGGTTGATATGAGCTTTGATGATGGGGCGGCCTGTGGTTTCGTTCTTGCCCTCATAGACTAGATAAACGTCGCCAACCAGAAAATAGTCTTCTTTAAAGCTAGGATAAATTCTCGGCAAAGTCTGCGGCTGGCCACTCGATTTATAAAAGCGGCGCTCCGGATACATGGTCGTGATTTGCTTGCCGTCACGAAAGACGTTGATGATGGCCCACTCGTTGCTGAAGTTCGGATTATCATCCTGCGTGTAAGACTGGCAGACCAGCGTGTAGGGGCCGATATTTATTTTGTCGCCAAACGCCATTTCTTTCTCTACTTCTTTATTGAATGGCGTTCCGAGAATTCCTATAAAGACGAGTGCTACGCCGAAGTGAACGATGTACCCACCGTATCGGCGCGTGTTGCGCCGGCAAAGCTGATACATCGCAGAAACCAAATTCTGGTCGGTCTTGCCGGCAATGACCCTGCCTCCGCGCAAAAATTCGGAGATGACAGTGAATATGACAAGAGCGGAAAGAATCGCCGCCATCACCGCGTAGAAGTAAGACGGATCTTCCCAAGGGCGCACCCCAAAAAGCACCATCATTCCGCCCACTGCAAGCGCGCCGATGGCAGGGTAGAGAAAGTTGCGCTTCAGGCTATCGATCGAAGTCTTGCGCCAGGCGAGCAGTGGACCGACGGCGGTTAAAAGAAGTAGTAACAGCGCTACTGGAACGGCGACGCGGTTGAAGAATGGAGCTCCGACCGTAACTTTATGCCCCTGCGCGAAATCAGAGATGATAGGAAAAAATGTTCCCCACAAGATCGTGAAGCAGAGTGTCAGGAGCAGAAGATTATTGAACAGGAAACTCGACTCGCGTGAGACCAGCGCTTCGAGTTTGTGCTCGCTCTTGAGATGCCCGCGATTCTTCAGCAAGAAATACGTGCAGACGGCGATGGCGATCGCGATGAAAACGAGAAACCACGTTCCAATTGAAGATTGAGCGAACGCGTGCACCGAGCTGATCACACCGGAACGCGTCAGGAAAGTTCCGAGCATAGAAAGCAGGAACGTGGCGAAAATCAGCACCATATTCCATACTTTCAACATACCGCGTTTCTCCTGCATCATGACCGAGTGCAGAAACGCGGTGCCCGTAAGCCACGGCATAAGAGACGCGTTCTCAACCGGATCCCATCCCCAGTAGCCGCCCCAGCCTAGAACCGAGTAAGCCCAGTGCGCTCCGAGAAAGACGCCGACGGTCAGGAAGCACCACGTCACCATGGTCCAGCGCCGGGTAATCTGAATCCATTTTTCACCGGGATAATTCATGATCAACGCGCCCAGGGCAAATGCAAACGGCACGGTAAATCCAACATAGCCCATATACAACATCGGCGGATGAATGACCATCTCCGGATATTGGAGCAGGGGATTAAGGCCGGTTCCGTCGGGAGGCAAGCCGCCTTGCATGACGGCGAATGGGTGCGCCGCGAAATTTAAAATCAACAGAAAGAAAACCTGCACCGACGCGATGATCATTGAGGCGTAGGCAAAAAGCCGCTGATCGGTTTTATAGCGCAGGCGAAGAACGAATCCGTACCCGGCCAGCAACAGAGACCAGAAAAGTAGCGATCCTTCTTGTCCTGACCACAAGACTGCAAACTTGTAAGCGGCAGGCAGATCGCGATTGCTGTGGTGAAAGATGTAGGCGATGGAGAAGTCGTCGCTGAAAGCGGCCGCCACTAAAACCGTGGCCGCCAGAACGACCGCGGCGAAGGTGGCGATTCCGGCACGGCGCGCGGTTTCGCCCAGACGAGCAGAGGCCGCGTCCTTCCCGAATAACGCCAGAAGACCCGCAACAAAAGAGTACGCACTGAGGCCCAGCGCCAACATCAGCGCGAAGCTTCCAATTTGAGACATTACAGGGACTCCACTTGAACCGGTGGTTACATTTTTTCAGAGATACGAGGGGGATGCAAACTGTAGCAGGGAAGCGGTTGAATATCTTGCTCGCTGCATAGATCTTTCGCTTCGCTTAGCGTGACATTGTACTTTGATCTAAACGAGTAGATCTAAATCAGTTTTCGGTGAGTTAGCGTCCCTTTTCCAGCGGAAAGCTTTTCTCGCGCCAATCGCGAATGCCGCCATCCATGGAGATCACGTTTGTGTATCCCATTTTCTGAAGATTATCAGCGGCCAGGGCTGATCGAAAGCCGCCACCGCAATAAAGGATGAGCTCAGCATTCAGATCCGGATACTTCGCCTCAATATCGCGTTCGATAACGCCCCTGCCGAGATGAACTGCGCCCGGCAAATGATCGGCATCGTATTCACGGTCTTCGCGGACATCGACCAACACAATTTTCTCTCCGCGATCGAGGCGCGACTTGACCGTGTCGACATCCGTTTCGCGAACCCGTTTCTTGGCGTCCTCGACAATCTTCAAAAAGCGCGGCGGGTGCTTGGGGGCCATGGTTGCAGTCTCCGACCAAGAATTTTAGCAGGTTTGCTGGTAGCGCCCCCAGTTCTCATCGACCAGCTGTCAGTAAAATTTAATCCTGATCGAGAGGCTTAAAACTGAAAGCTGCCCCATCTTGTGCTAAAGATATAAGACCGCTATGGCCCTGATCATTCGCCAGTCAAAAATCCATTCGCACGGCTGCTATACCACGCGCCCCATTCGCAAGGGTACCCGCATCATCGACTACATGGGCTTGGCTTTGACCAATGACCAGGCCGACGATCTCTATGACGAGTTTCCGAACACGTATTTGTTCGGACTCGACGGCGGTAAGAAAATTATCGACGGGTACGGAGTAGCGGCGTTCATCAATCACTCCTGCCAGCCCAACTGCGAGACCGATCAGATCAGGGGAAAAATGTGGGTGATCGCTCTGCGCGACATCGCGGCCGGAGAAGAGTTGACCTACGACTACAACCTGTACGACGGAGAAGATGACGCGCCCTGTCTCTGCGGTTCTAAAAAATGCCGTGGCAGTCTTTATTCCGCCTCCCACCTTCGCAAGCTGGCAAAAAAGCGCGCGAAAGTCCCCGTTGCTTCACAATAGACGCCTACCCAAATATTCTTCCGCCCGTGTCAAGGGAGGGATTCGCGATGTCACTACCACTTTGGTAGAGAGCGGGCTCAGCAGGTGCCCGTCCCTCACAAATTTCCCCGGTGCTACAATCACTCCTTCCGAATTTGCATCGCGCCGAATCTGCATCGCGCTGGAGATTAATCTTGAATCACGCTGCTTCCGGCCTGAACGCGCTCGTGGCGAACGCCGTCCGCCGAGCGCCCGCCAGTCAAAGCGCGTTGCTGGCCTGGCCGCTTGCCTGCGGCAGTGCCGTGGCAGATCGCACTCGAACGCTAGATTTCGCTAACGGAATATTGAGGATCGAGGTGGCCGACGCGGGCTGGCGAAGGGAACTTGTTAATCTTGCTCCCCGGTACCTGGCGATTATCAATAAGTTTTCCAGTGCGACAGTGCAGCGGATTGAATTCGTCTTAAAAGCTTGAACCTCTGCGCTCCGCACCTTGCGCTCCGCTGCTTATGAGAGTCACCGACCAAGACGTAGCCTACGTTGCCGACCTCGCGAACCTCGAATTGTCTGAGGAGGAGCGCGCAGCCATGTTGCGCGACCTCAACTCCATCCTCGGTCATGTGGACCGCCTCAGCGAATTAAATACCGAAGACGTGGCTCCGATGGCTCAAGTCTCCGACAGATTCGCCGTCAAATTCGCTGTCAAAACCAACGTTGATCACGCCCTTTCCGGAAGCGTGCCTTACGGCTACGCCATGCGAGACGATGTCAAAGAAGGTCTGCGCAAGTCCTTGCCGCACGACGCAGCGGTAAAAAATGCTCCCGACACCGATGGAACATTTTTCCTGGTGCCCAAAGTCATCGAACGTTGAAGAACCGCAGACCAAAATTAAAGAGGTATTGATACGCCCAGATCTTTCATACTGAGCTGGAAAGGCTCCGGCCCATCTCTCAATCGCAAATGACGACCTCGCTTCATTCGATTGACTCCATTCGCAACGCCATCAAAGAAGAACGGACCACCGCGACCGCGGTGGCGACCGAGTATTACCAACGCATAGAAAAGTACGATGGAGAGGTCGGCGCATTTTTAACGCTTTGCGAAAAACGCGCCATGAAGCAAGCTGGATTGATCGACCAGATGGCGGCCGAAGGCCAGCCTTTGCCGCCGCTGGCAGGCGTTCCCATTGCCATCAAAGATGTGATGGTGACCTCCGGCGTACGCACCACCGCTGGGTCGAAAATTCTCGAGAATTTTATTCCTCCCTACGATTGCTCGGCCGTCACTCGCCTCGAGGCCGCAGGCGCGGTGATATTAGGCAAGCTCAATTGCGATGAATTCGCCATGGGCTCATCGAACGAGAATTCCGCGTACCGTCCGGTACACAATCCACGCGACAAAACTCGCGTACCCGGAGGCTCGTCCGGCGGTTCAGCGGCTGCGGTTGCGGCCGGAATGGCGATCGCGACCCTCGGTTCTGACACCGGAGGATCGATCCGTCAGCCTGCTTCTTTTTGCGGAGTCGTTGGCCTGAAGCCGACTTACGGCCGAGTTTCGCGCTATGGTCTGATCGCGTTTGCCTCTTCGCTTGACCACATCGGGCCTTTTGCCAACACCGTGGAAGAAGTTGCTTTGCTGCTGCGCACGATGGCGGGACGCGATCCGATGGACTCGACATCCGCCGATGTCCCTGTGCCGGATTATGTGGCCGAATTAGTCAAGCCAGTGGAAGGCTTGAGAGTCGGCGTAGCTAAAGAATATTTTGGCGAAGGTCTTAGCCCTGAAGTGCGCGCCTCCGTGGACGCCGCTATTCAGGAGTTGGCGAAGCTCGGATGCGAGATTATTCCTGTCAGCTTGCCGCATACGGAATACGCAATTTCGACCTACTACATCATCGCAACCGGAGAAGCGTCGTCTAACCTTGCGCGCTATGACGGCGTGCGCTACGGTTTCCGGGCAAAGTCATCCACACTTTCTGAACTGTATCGGAAGACGCGCGATGGCGGCTTCGGCGCCGAAGTAAAGCGCCGCATTATGCTCGGCACTTACGCCCTGAGCGCTGGATACTACGATGCCTACTATCTGAAAGCGCAAAAAGTCCGAACTCTAATCGCGCGTGACTTCGAGGAAGCGTTCAAGCAGGTCGATGTGATTGCGTCGCCGACTTGTCCCACAACCGCGTTTCGGCTTGGAGAAAAGTCGAACTACCCCCTAGCCATGTACCTTGCCGACATTTACACCGTGACTGCAAATCTTGCGGGCATCCCAGGTATTTCGGTGCCTTGCGGAGAAAGTAGCGAAAAATTGCCGATCGGATTGCAGTTGTTCGCACGCCACTTTGACGAGGCGACTTTACTTCGCGCAGCACACGCCTATCAGCAATCAAAGCCTCGCTAGTAGGCCGTAGGGGCGAAGCATGCCGTTCAAGACCCCAGTATCGCCATCCGGACGCCGAGAATCTGCCCCGCACAGAGATGACCGTGAGCTTGTTCCGCTTCGCATAGATATTCTTCGAGTGCAGGCACGAGCGGTTCCCCATCTGTAGCTTCACTTCCGCTATATCGTCGGAATGTTGGAATGTTGGAAATAAATCAATTCATAAATCACAAGTCACCATGTACCAATTTCGTTATTTTCTACGCCACCGCACTCCGTCTTTCGTGTTCTCCACCAGAATTCCGGCGGCGGTTAATTCAGCTCGAATAGCGTCCGACGATTTAAAGTTTCGAGACTTCCGGGCCGCTTCCATCTCCGAAACCCTTTGACTGATGTGCTCATCCGTCAGTTGGTCTGAGCCTGCGATCTCCATCAACTCGGGACTGATGTCTTGCTCGCGGCCTTCAATCCGCGCCCAATCCAGAATCGCTCGCATCTTCGATTGGTCGTCATCGTTCAATACTCCGAAGATCGCGTCGAAATTCTCAAGCGCCTGCAACAACGGCTTCACGTCGCCCTGGCGAACTTCTCCCGCATCCAGAGCCGAATTCACTTTGCGAAGCATATCGAAAATCGCGGCCTGCGCTTCCGCCGTATTTAAATCATCTTCCAGGCTGCTCTTTATGCGCGAGACCGTCGCCTCCGCTAATTGGCTCATGGCCTGGTTTCCACCCGCTGTGAATTGCGAACTCTTCAAACGAAAGCGAAAGTTCCTCAGCTTCTCAACCGAACTTGCCGCCGATTTCAGACCATCAAAAGTAAAGTTGAGCTGATTACGATAAGGCACCTGCGTCAGAAGCCAACGGATCGACGATGGCCGGTAGCCTTTCAGCACTAAATCTCGAATGGTAAAGAAATTTCCGAGGCTCTTCGACATTTTCTGGCCCTCGACCAGCAGAAAGCGCGCATGAAACCAGTGTCGCGCGAACTGTTGACCGGTCAGCGATTCCGATTGGGCAATTTCGTTTTCGTGATGCGGAAAGATTAAATCCTCGCCGCCGGCATGCAAATCGAAGCTCGGCCCCAGTTCCTCCATCGACATCACCGAACACTCGATGTGCCACCCCGGGCGCCCGCGGCCAATCACCGAATCCCATGAGGCTTCGCCTGCCTTGGCGGCCTTCCAGAGGGCAAAGTCGCGGGCGCTATCTTTTTCGTACTCATCCACATCAACCCGAGCGCCGTCATTCATTCCGCCAAAATCTTTCTTTGAGAGCTTTCCGTAGGCCGGGAATTTTGCGATCCGAAAATAGTAAGAGCCATCATCGGTGCGATATGCAAAGCCCTTCTTCTCCAGCTTCGCAATAAATTCAGCCATTGCGTT
This sequence comes from Acidobacteriaceae bacterium, assembly GCA_043749775.1. Lineage (GTDB taxonomy): Bacteria > Acidobacteriota > Terriglobia > Terriglobales > Acidobacteriaceae > Acidiflorens. The sequence goes on from JAYVCW010000229.1 coordinate 10,737, forward strand.
GATGTGTTCCGTAGCCCGCACGAAGAGGGGTTTCTCGATGCTCAGCGTCGCTGAATCTTCGAAAAATGCTCGAATGTATTTCTCTGTGTACTGCTGCACGCTGACGCCATCGCGCGCAGAGTTACGAATAATCTTGTCGTCAACGTCGGTGATGTTCATGACGTAGCGAACTTCATAGCCACACTGCCGCAAAAATCGGTAAAGAAGATCGACCGCGATAAACGTTCGAAAATTTCCGATGTGTCCGTAGTCGTAGACGGTCGGCCCGCAGGCATACATCCGCACGCGATTTGTGTCGAGTGGGTTAAATTCTTCGATTTTGCCTGAAAGAGTATTAAAAAGACGCAATGCCATGAATGAGTTCTAGGAGCTATGCCGAATCAATCATTCTAGGTGTCACACTGAAAGCGGGTCAAATCGGGCGAGGGGATAGGAGATAGAGCACTCTCATGTGACACACTCTATTCATTAGCTGACTCTGAATAATTGTGCTCAACTCTGCTGAAATTCAATCGCCTTTGGTTTGGCGTTGCACTCGGTTGACTGAGAAAAGCCTGGCCCTCAGTCACCGCGTGTGAGGAAGCATCTGCCTCTCATTTGGAGGCCCGTTTCTGCTTTGCTAACTCCGCGTGAAATTCCTCATCTTTTTGAGCGACATATTTCTTGTAGCCTTCAGGATCGATGAACGGGTTTACGCCGCCTGCTTTCATCAAGGGAAATTTTTCCTCGAGGCCAAAGTAGGCGCCGTGCGCTCCGAGAAAGAAATCGCAATGCAGCGACTTTAACACTCGCCACATTCGCTCGTAATCTTCCGCGATCTGCGGGTACGAAGAGTTATCGACGAGCTTATAGCCTTCGTTCACGTTGGGGCTGCCGACAATTACCACGTCGTATGTCTTGCCCCCTTCCGTCACCTTCATCGTCCAGGTTGTGCAGCCCTTGGTGTGACCTGGAGTGAGATGGGCGACGAGTATCGTGTCGCCGAGTTTCACCTCGTCGCCGTCGTGCAAAACACGGTCGACCTTGCTTGGGCGGTAGAGAGTTGCGGGGTCACTACCATACTGAAAGTCAGCCTTGCCGCCTGATTCCACGACCGGCACGTCTGCGTCCATCACCATGTAGGTCGCGCCCGTTCTCTCCTTGATCATGCCGCTCCCGGCGTCGTGATCCCAGTGGGCGTGACTAATGAGAAGAATTTTCGTGTCCTTGAACTTGAAGCCGAGCTTCTCGATGCTTGCCTGAATCATCGGTACATTCGCTTCAAGGTCGCTGTTGATCAGAATGTTTCCCTGAGGGGTGACGATGAGATAGTTCGCTAATCCCTTACTGCCGACATAGTACAAATTACCGGCAATATGAAACGGCGGGAACGGTTCGGTCCAGTCAGGATGAGAAGCGGCGGCCACGCTACCGCCGATGG
>JAYVCW010000230.1:0-2420 GCA_043749775.1 Acidobacteriaceae bacterium
TCGCCAATCAAGTTGCGAGAGGGGTCGGCGGAAAGCGTCGTCTTGCCCGTGCCTGAGAGTCCAAAGAACAGCGCGGTGCGACCGTCGTGTCCCACGTTGGATGAGCAGTGCATAGGGAAAACATTGCGCGGCGGCATCAGGAAATTCATGATGCTGAAAATCGACTTCTTCATTTCGCCGGCATAGGCGCCGCCGCCGATCAGAACAATCTTTTCGGCGAAGTTCAAAATTACAAACTGCTCGGAAACGGTTCCGTCGCGTTTGGGGTCGGCTTTAAAATTCGGAGCGGCAATTACCGTGAACTCCGCTTTGTGGGTTTTGAGTTCTTCCGCGCTAGGACGAATGAAAAGCTGCCGCACAAAAAGATTGTGCCAGGCAAATTCGTTGACGAAGCGTACGGGCAGGCGATACGTGGTATCGGCGCCGCAAAACAAATCCTGCACATAAAGTTCGCGCGTGCTTAAGTACTCCATCACACGCAGATATAGAGCGTCGAATTTTGCCGCATCAAACGCCTGATTGACCGGGCCCCACGCGACTTTGTCGGCGGTGATCGCATCTTTTACGATGAATTTATCTTTGGGAGAGCGTCCCGTTTTCTTGCCCGTCGTCGCGACGACTGCGCCGTTATCCGCGAGTTGCGCTTCGCCTTTGCGGATCGCGTGTTCCACAAGATGCGCGGGCCACAAATTGAAATGCACATCTTTTCGATTGAGCAGTTCTCCAACTGTAGGTGTGCGAGTTGCCGTCGCCATAAAATAACAAGCCCCTTCGTATGAATACCGCTTACCATTGTCCCTCTTGGGCCAGAGAAAGCCAAGTAGCGGGCGTGCAACAAAGTGTGATGGAGATCATAAACGACCGGTCGGTAGGAGAGGAGCCTAACCTTTCGGGACTGGAATCTGCGCCGCGCCGACGGGAACGCTGACTGTCCCAACGCGACCGCTGAGGTTGTCGCGCACAATGAACCGCACCGTATATTTTCCGGGCGGCACGGAGATCGCTCCGTCGTAGACGACACCATGAACCCCAATCTGTTGTGCCATGTCGGCTGCGAGATTTCCTTCCAGTTCCTTTACGAAATCTCCGGCGATTCCCTTGGAAGTCTTGGCGAAGGCGCCAAAGGCCAAGCTCATCCGGTTGTTGTTCTCGCTATCGATGGTAATGCCTGCGGCTGCGACGTTGAATCGGAAGCTAAGTTTGATCTTGTCGCCCTCCACCGCTCGCCCGGTCCATCGTACCAATATTGGAACGGAGCTGAAGTCAGTGGGCGAAAGAATGGCGGTGTCCATATCCTCGCGTTCGGACTTCTTAGGGTCGGGTGGTTTTGGCCGGACGTAATAGCTTGTCCGCGCGTGGACGTCGACTTTTTTCCCGGGAACTGTAACTTCCAGTTTTCGCCAACCCGTCTTGCCTTTCGCGGTATCGGCGTAGTAGCCGATGACGTAATATTCGCTGGCATCTTTCTGGGTTTCGTTGTAGCAGCCGCTCAGGTTCAATTTGAATTCGCAAAGTCGGCCGCCGGTCATCTTGGCGAAATTCTCGAGATTTGATACGGAGTCCACGAATCGCCGGTAGCGAACCGCACGGCCAAAGCGCGGGGAAACAAAACCTGGGTTGAACAGTCCGCCCATATCGAGCGGATACACGGAGACTTGCGACTCGTTGAGAGCGTTCCACGCCGCTTCATACAGTGGCAGCAAATCAACGTTCCGAAATGAGAAAGAGGATGGGTCGTCGGCGACGAAGGGCGCTCCTCCTGTGGCCCAGATCAGAGTCTTCCGGCCCGGCACGCCCGAGAAAGACTCTGCGATCTCCCGCAGGGCACGCAGCGTGGTCTCGGCGGCCTGTTGCTGCTGCATTTGCTCGAAGCGGTCGTAGGCACCGCTTGTGAAACCCTCCAGATTGTCAGCGATCTGATTCTGGCTCGTGGGTCCGCGTCCGATGCGCTGCTGAAATTCCATCGCCTGATCGAGGTCGGCACGATCCGCCTCGGATCTCTCGGCTGCGGAAGGTTGCCCACGAACCTTTTTGACGGCGGCAGCCAGCACCTGGGGGTCCGTCGTGAAATCGTTCATCAGGCGGAGGCCGTTGGAACTTATCGTCATGAGCGCGACAGGTTCGTTCGGTTGCAGCGTTTCGTCGACGAACTTCAGAAGCTCTCGACGAGCCCGGACCTGATCCTGGAAACGCGTGTTGAGGGTATCCAGAACAATTAAGGTGAGACGTTGCGACTTCGCCTCTGGCGCTACTGCGTTGGTGAATCCGGCGTCGGTGGGTTCCACCCGACGAATCTTGCCTGGCTCCGTTTTGACTTCTTCAAAAACTGCGATCTTCTGCGTGTGCCCGTTTTCGAGCACACCAAAGTCATCTTTGGTCAATCCGGCTATGTGAGCGCCGCTGTGATCCGTGACGACGGT
>JAYVCW010000231.1:0-10772 GCA_043749775.1 Acidobacteriaceae bacterium
CGATGCGCATAGCCTTTGTTGGAGGGACTCCAGGAAGAAGCTCCATCCGTCGAAGCCATCACGCCACTGCGGTCGGTCGCAAGAAGCACGCGATTCGAATCCCGCGGATCAACCATCACATCGTTGACCACGACTTCGGGGTTGCTTACGCGCTTCCAGACTTTACCAAGATCAGTCGTCTTCCAGAGGCCTTCAGTGGTTCCGGCATAAACGATGTTTTCGTTGGTCGGATCCTGCTTCAGCACGCGAGTGCGCCGCGCCGAAAACGGAATGCCTTGGATTTTAGAGAATAGATCGCCACCGCTGACGCTCTTATAAATACCCGAGCAGGCGCTGGCAAAAACAACGGAAGGATTGTCATGGTCAACGATGACTGAGAATACGTCGGAATCATCGATCATGCCTTTATTGATGTGCTGCCAGTTGGCTCCAGCATCGGTCGTCTTCCATGCCAGGTGCCAGGTGCCGGCATAAATCGTGTTGGGGTCTTTCGGATCGATCGCGATCGATTCGATGTTCTTAATTTCCGACGAGTTCGCCGGAGAGAGGTGTTCCCAGCTATCGCCACCATCTTTACTGCGATAGACGCCATCGAGCGCGCCGGCTACGAGAATGTGAGAATCTCCCTTGAACATATGGAGAGCGCGGATCGATTTGCCATGCATCGCGGGCAAAGTATCCCAGCTACGTCCGCCATCTTTTGAACGGAAGATTTCGCCAATCTGCTGGCTCGAAACGCTCCAGGCCGAAACATAAATGCGCTTCGAGTTCTGCGAGTCGATCGAGATGTGATCAAGAACATAATCCTCGCCACCAAGGCGCGCCAGGCGCGTCCAAGTCTTGCCCGCGTCCTCCGAAGAGAACATCTGGCCGGTGCTCGTGCCAAGAAGAATGTGATCCGGATTTTGCGCATCGTAAGCCAGACTCCGCGCGTCTCCGCCGTCAGGACCCATGACCTGCCATGGACCTGAAGCCATCAGCGCGGTGCTCAACAGACCGACGGCTAGTGCGAGCAAGCCCGTCTGAAATACTTTTCTTTTCATTTTCAATGCCATACGCGTCGCGTGACCCCTGCGAATGATGTTCGCCCGTGTTCACCTTAACTAGGCTAGCATGCAGGAACAAGGTTACCGAAGTGTCAAGAAATAGAAAGGCCGGTGGAGCAAATCTCCACCGGCCCTTGGTGCTTATCCATCTTTGTTTGTTGTTGCTATTGAGCTTTCTTTGCAGCCCTCTTTTTAGCAACCGGTTTAGGATGATCGGGCACTGCCTTCACCTTGGTCTCATCCACCGGTTGGGTGGAATCGGCTCCAGGGAAAGCGGCGCCAGCCGGAATGATCCAGTGCTCGGTAACTCCGGTGCCGCTGTTGCCGGTACGGGTCTCAATACGGCTGGCGTCGATATTCTGCTTCGCCTCACCGCCTGAGATGTACGCCTTGACGTTAAGGGCACGCTCGCCAGCAAGATTTTTCCGCTTCTCGTTTGGAGCAGCGTTGCCTACGACCACCAGCTTGGAGTCTGAATCCTGTTGCAGTTTGAGCGCAACGTCATCCAGTGCCGCCTTGCAAGTGTTGTCCACACGCCACGGCTTCTTCTCGTTAGGATACTGACACTCGTTCAACTTGCTCGCTTGCGGAGGAGGAGGCGGTGGGTTTTCGATCGTCACCGAACTCGGCGAACTCGCAGTCAAGCCACGCGCGTCGGTACAGGTTGCGTTGATGGAAACGGTTCCGGGCGCAGCACCGGTCGTGTTCAACGTACCAGTATTGCCGCTGCCGGAAATGGTGCCGCTGCTCGCGGTCCATCCGCCAACCGTTACTGGGCTGTTATCGGGACTGGTGCAGGTACAAGTAATAGAGGCTGTGCCACCCGGCTGGAGCGTCGTCGGGCTAGCCGAGCAAGACATCTGCGGCGGATTCTTTGGCGGTTCCTTCACGGTGAAGTTCGCCGTGCAGCTCGCCGTGTTGTTCTTCTTGGCTTTCGCATCAGTGACGGTTGCGGTCCCTGTGTAAGCTCCGCCGGCTACACCGTTGGTGTCGATGGTCGCGCCCGTGTCTTTGCCGTCGATCTTTCCGCCGCTGCTCTTCCAGTCATAAGAAAGGGTGTGCTTCGGATTGAAGTTGCTGGCGGCGACAGTGACGTGAACCGGCTCGCCAACCAAAACTTCGGCGGTCTGTACCGAGCAGGCCGCAGCTACTGCAGCTTGCGGTGGTTCTCCGCCGAAATTGAATACCAGACCGGTAGTCAAGCGGGTACCGTCATATGTCGGACGCCGCAGGTGCGGATCTTCAGGTCCAACGTCCTTGGCATAGTTTTGGCGTGCGTATTGAAAGTCAGCCTCGAACACGCGGATATACACGCGCCTCGTAATCTTCAGGTCCATACCACCGCCCAGGATCGCGGCGATTCCATTCGAGGATTGAATGCCCCGGCTGGAGATGCGTTCAAAACCAAGCAAGGTGTGGGCAAAGAAATTCACGCCGTCGCCGCGGAACGTTAGCTTAGGGCCGATCGCTGCGGCGTTGATGCTGACATTGCGATTCCAATCCCCTCCGTAGTTACCTTCAAGGCCCAAATATTTTGTGAAGTTGTAGGTGAGATTTGTGCCAAAGCCCTGAGCAATTGACGGCAGCTTGAATGCGAACGGCGGGACTGTCGTGCTTGGAATATTTCCGCCGGGATTCAGCCATTGATAGCCAACAAATAGCTCTGCTTTCGGATACGAGTCCTCCATGGACATCGTAGTCGAAGCCTTGGGCGCTGGAGCGGGTGCGGGTGCTGGCTCAGTCTGTGCACTCATTAAAGCTGACAGCCCGAGCAACGTCGATAGGGTCAGCGCGGCGCTCGCGCATCTCAAAAATTTGGGGGGGCACGGTGACATTGAATTCCTCCGAATCAAATCCACTTCGATCATTTTGGTGAAATGGAAAACCATTTAAACTCTTACGGCTCGCACAGATAGGCTGCTCGTTAGGAACTTTGAATTCTACAGCAACCTGACTTTTTTGCAAAAACAAACTGCAAAAATTAAGAACCTGATTGTGTACTGGCTTGACCGTGCTACGCCTTTCTATGCACAGCCTTTCTCCGCCGGCAAGCCACTGGCTTTCGAACTAACGCGAGTCTCATTCTGACATTCCGGACTGCACGGTAGTTGCGGGGTTATGAACTTACCTGAATAATGCAGATTGGGCCACGCCCGTCGCCACGCCCGTCACTATGACACAGGAACGGATACTGATCGTCGAAGACGAAGAGAACGAACGCACGGGCCTAGCCGAACTCGTCTCCGGATGGGGTTATAGGATTGATACGGCGGCAGACGGCATGGACGCCCTGGAAAAAATTCCGACGTTCGCCCCATCTATCGTGATCACCGACGTGATGATGCCCCGCATGGGGGGCATGGAGTTAGTAGAGAGGCTGGCCGAACTTTCTCAATCAATCGCCGTAGTCATGGTGACCGCCCAGAAAGCGACCGAGACCGCCTTTCACGCAGGCCGACTCGGAGTATTGGACTACATTGAAAAACCGATCGACTTCCGCAGACTGCGTTCGATTCTCAACAACATAGGCGAGATCATCAACGCTCGTACGGAAAACGAAACCCTGCGAAGGCGTCTACGTGACAAAGGAGCACTGGGGCAATTGGTAGGAGCCTCCGTTGAAATGCAGGAAATCTTTAGACTTATCGAGCAGGTAGCTCCGAGCACCGCTTCCGTCTTGATTACTGGAGCGAGCGGCACCGGAAAAGAATTGGTAGCCCGCACGATTCACGACCTAAGCCCCCGCAGAAATAGAGCTTTCGTGCCAATCAATTGCGCCGCCATCCCGGAGACGTTGATTGAAAGCGAAATTTTCGGCCATGAAAAAGGCGCATTCACTGGAGCCTTAGAACGTAGAGTCGGGTGTTTCGAACTTGCCGAAGGCGGAACTCTTTTACTGGACGAGATCGGTGAAATGCCGGTGGGTACCCAAGCCAAGTTGCTGCGCGTGCTGGAAGACCACAAATTGCGCCGTCTCGGCAGCAAGGTTGAAACGTCAGTCGACGTGCGAGTTCTGGCCGCCACAAACAAGGTTCCCGACGATGCGGTGGCTAACGGAGAGCTTCGCCAGGACCTTTATTATCGACTCAACGTATTTAATATTCATATGCCTGCGCTTCGCGACCACAAAGATGATCTTCGCGATCTGGTCAAGAGCCTGCTTGCCGATATGAACCTGAAGCACGATCGCAAAGTCGCCGACGTCAGCGAGGCAGTGCTGAACATCTTTCAGACATATTCCTGGCCTGGCAACGTGCGCGAACTCCGCAACACACTGGAGCGGGCCGTTATCGTGTGCGAAAGCGGTTTGATCGAGACGAAACATCTTACCCCGGGTTTCGGCCAGAGCGTGCGACAGGTAGTGAATGATCCCGACGCAGTTCATCTGGGCGTGGGTACGACCGTCGGAGAAGCAGAAAAACTATTGATTTTGAAGACTTTGCAGGCGACGAGCAACAATAAGACCCGCGCCGCCGAGATTCTTGGCATCAGCTTGAAGACTTTGCACAACAAACTAAAAGAATACGGACGGCCACAGGAAGCTGGGATGGTTGTCGAGGAGTAAATAAATCTCTCGGTTCGTCACTCTCGTTTTTGATCGTAACTTTGAAGCGGAGCCCCGCTGTCACTGAGAGCCGAGAGCCGTGAACGCAGCTTCTTTTCATGAGTCGCAAATTTATTATCGTGCTTGTCATCACCACGCTTTTCACCGCGCTGGTGGTGATTTTTTCCTGGATTTATCTTTCGCAACTTCTCAGCCAGCGACTGCTTTGGGCCGATGAAACCGCTTCGCAACTCACCAATCAACTGCAGTATGCGGCATCAACGGCTGTCCCTGACCTGACCAGTACGCGCGTGAACACGCAGAATCCGAAGGCGATGCGACTTGCGATTACCAAGTATCTGCAAACCGACAGCAATCTCAATGACATGCTGGAATCGGTCGTAGGTACCTCCCGCGTCATTTACGACGCGGCCATCGTAAATTTGAGCGGCATAGCAATTCTTGATACCAACCCGGCAATGAACGGAAAGCCCGTAGCGCCGCGTGCCTCGTTGAGTGTTTTGCGCGACGCCGGCTTCCGACGGCAGTTGAGAACTCTCTACGGACCAGCTGCCGTATATGACGTCAACGTCCGGCTCGATCTCGATGGCCAGGAATTCGGCAGTGTTCGTGTGGGAGTTTCAACCGTCTTTCTGCGCAGCGAACTGACTCCGCGTTTGCAACAGGCAGCGTTCTTTTCGCTGCTCGCAATTTTTTGTTCGCTCATACTATCGGCTGTGGTTTCCAACCTTTCGCTGGGGCCGCTGAAAGCGATCAGCCGTGATCTCGATAGCGCCAGCGGCGGGGACCTCTTCCTTGCCGAAGAGTCGGGTTCCGATGATGAAGTCGGCTTGGTCTCCCTCAAGATCGCCCACTTGGGGCGACAGATCCGGGACACCAACCAAATTTTCTCGGCGCTGAAAGACAACGTCGAGCAGGTCATGACCAAGCTACAGGATGGCCTGATGCTCTTTACGCGCGACACGCGAGTAGTCTTGGTCAGCGCGTCGGCGGAGAAATTTATGGGTCGTCCGCGGCGCGAAATTCTAGGGCGCACGGCGGAGCAGATTTTTTCCGATGGCTCCGTTTTAGGGGCTGTGGTGCTTCCCGCATTCCAAAAGCAGCGGCAACTTGCCCAATACGAATTCGACGCCGCCGACGGCAGGCGAGTGCAAGTCTCACTGGATTTTATTCAGGAGAGAGGAACACCGATCGGCGCACTTCTCACCATGCGCGACACGGAATCTGTTCGTCGCATTGAAGACGAAATCGAGATCTCACGGCGCCTTTCCGCAAGCGGCCGCCTGACCCGCGGAGTCGCGCACGAAGTAAAAAATCCCATCAACGCGATCGTTCTCCATCTTCAGTTGCTGCAAAACAAGCTCAAGCAGGACGATCCCGACACGCGCCGGCACATGGACATCATCGGCAGCGAAATTCATCGCCTGGATCGCGTCGTGCAGATTCTCGTCGACTTTACCCGTCCCCGCGATCTGCGCCTTGATGACATTGATCTGCGCAAAATTCTCGATAGCGTGGCGGTCTTGGCTGGGCCGGATGCATCGCGCCATGGCGTGCAAATCGTTCAGCATCTTCCCGATGACGCCGAGTCTCTGCTGGTGCGTGCCGACTCGGACTTGATGAAACAAGCAATCCTGAATCTGGTTCTCAACGGCGTACAAGCCATGCCAGATGGCGGAACGCTTACCATTAAAGCGCAACGTGACGAAGACATGATTCTTGCTGAGATCATGGATCAGGGCTGCGGTATTCCTCCCGAAGCGCAGGAGAAAATTTTTGAGCTTTACTTCACCACCAAGGGCAGTGAGGGGGGTAGCGGAATCGGATTGGCCCAGACTTATCAGATCATGCAGTGGCACTACGGCTCAGTCGATTTCGATTCGATCGTCGGCGCTGGCACAACTTTTCGCCTGCGTCTTCCGCACGCCGTTTCTCGTCCCGACCGTCGCGCCGGTGAAGAGATTACCGCCTAGGCTCATCTAGCTTGTTTCTTGGCTAAATCGCGAGTTCAACTTGCAGTGTGGAGCTTAAAAGAAACACAACCACCGTCGCGTCCGCAACTTGCTGTCTCCACGTCTCAGGTTTTTCGTAGACTTTTAGAAGATTGCCGCCCCTCCCAGGGAGCGCAGAAAAGAGTGCCTATAAGCGATGCATCCGCAAGCAGTGATGAGAATCCAATGATGATATTGTGGGGATCGCATGAAGATTGGCATCACTTGTTATCCGACCTATGGCGGCAGCGGAGTTGTAGCGACTGAACTGGGCCTCGAATTAGCGCGCAGGGACCACGAAATTCATTTCATCTCGTATTCGCAACCTATTCGCCTGACGTTCCCCGAGCCCAACATTCACTATCACGAAGTTGAGGTCACACGTTATCCGCTGTTCGAATATCCGCCGTACGATTTAGCGCTCGCGACCCGAATGGCTGAGGTTTCACAGCTTTACGAACTCGACCTGCTCCACGTTCATTACGCTATTCCGCATTCAGTCAGTGCGATGTTGGCGAAGCAGATGCTGGCAGCGACCCCGCCACGACGCAATTTACCGTTTGTCACCACGCTTCACGGGACCGACATTACGCTGGTTGGGCTTGATCGTTCTTATCTGCCAATCACTCGATTTTCCATCGAGCAAAGCGACGGAGTGACCGCTATTTCGCAGTGGTTGCGCAGCCGGACCTTGAATCTTTTCGACATCAAGAATCATATCGAAGTGATCCCCAACTTCGTGAACTGCGACGATTATTTGCGCAAGCCGGAATGGACGGCGAATCGCTCCGAATATGTCGCGAACGACGAGCGATTGCTAGTTCATCTCTCAAACTTCCGTCCGGTAAAACGGGTTCTCGACGTGATCGAAATTTTTGACCGTGTTCACAAGAAGATTCCGTCAAAACTTTTGCTGATTGGCGATGGACCCGATCGCTCGCAAGCGGAATGGCTGGCAGTACAAAAAGGAATTCACGAGCATGTGCTCTTCCTCGGCAAGCAGGATCAAATCCGCGAGAAGCTTGCCATCTCGGATGTGCTGCTGATGCCGAGCGAACTGGAAAGTTTCGGGTTGGCAGCTTTGGAAGCGATGGCCTGCGAAGTAGTACCTATCGCCACTCGGACGGGCGGCGTACCAGAAGTGATCGAAGATGGCGTAAGCGGATTTCTTGCCGAGGTTGGCGACGTTGAGACAATGGCGCGTCATGCGATCAGCATTTTGAGCGATGAATCCGAGCTGCGCAAAATGGGCAAGCGCGCACGGGCAGCGGCTCAAAGCAAATATTGCGCCAGCAAAATTATTCCGCTTTACGAAGATTTTTACCGGAAGGTGCTGGAGCAACCGCCGAAGTAGTCATAAGCTCTTCGGGATTCGGCAGGATTGGAAGCCGTAGACGAACGAGCGTTCCGCCTCCTTCGCGATTTTCAATAATCATCTTCGCGGTATCGCCATAGAGAACTTTGAGCCGCTCGGCGACGTTTGCCATGCCAATCCCTCCCGCGCCAAAACCCTCAGGCTGCTCGAGCAGTTGCGCAGCGCCCATACCGACGCCATCATCTTCCACTTCGATCACCAGTCGCGATTTGATCAGCCGGCTGCGCAAAGTAATGCTGCCGCCCTCGATTTTAGGCGCAAGGCCGTGCTTGATACAGTTCTCCACCAGCGGCTGAAGTAGCATGCTTGGCACCATCGCTTCGAGAGACGCGGGCTGAAGGTCCTTCACTACTGCCAGTTTGTCGCGTCCAAAGCGTACGACTTCAATATCCAAATAGTTGTCGATGAACTCAACTTCCTCGCGCAGCGGAACGAACGAATCCGTGGTGTGCAACAGGCGGCGAAGAATGGTTGCCAATTTCAGAATCATCTCCCGGGCCGTATCCGGGTCGAAGCGCACCAGCGACGAAATTGAATTTAACGTGTTGAACAAAAAATGCGGATTGATCTGATTTTGCAGCGCCGTCATGCGCGCCTGCAGCAGCAAACGTTCCTGCTCTTCTAGCTTGATCTGGATGCGGACGCTGTTGAAAATCTTTAGTTCCGTACCGACCACCATCACGACGGCAAGGTAGATGGCGCTCTCCACGAGGTATGCGTTGAGTGTCGTGCCGTCGGCCCAGAGAAGCGGGCTTTCAAGGCTGAAGATCGAATGCGGGAAAAAATGCCAAATCTCGGTCTGTAGAAATCGCAGGCCAACTATGGTGGCAAAAAAAGCAATTTGCCAATCGAATACTTTTGGCCGCGGCAGGTTGCGGCGAATCATGCGATAGAGGCTGAGATCGATGAACGGGGAAAATGACCAGATGTCTTCCTGCTCGGGAGCGAAGCGACGTAACTGCCCGGCCACAATGCCCGCAAAAACGTTTAGAGGCATGCTTGCCCACTCGCCGTGAAAAAGGGCAGGAAGCGAAATTAGCGCACCGCCGAGCCCTCCCGATAAACGCCCGCCGATAACGCCGAGCAGCAGCGCCGTCTCGAGCGACAAGTCTCCGGAGAGGAAGCTCTTGATATTGACGCGTATCCAAACACCAACTGCGATGGGTATACCCATCCACAGCGCCAGATAGATTTTGTGGCGAGTTTCGCGCTCTTCGCGGAAGAGCAGATTTTTAAATTCCTTGGATCGCACGAGCGCGCTCGACAAGGCTGCGGCCACGCCCAGTTTGAGCAGCAGGTGTACGAGGATCAGCCACGGTTCCAGCATGGACTTCTTTCAGGATTCGTCGGGTGCGCTCGGAATCAGGCTTTGATTGTATCCGCTGCTTGTTGCAAAATCTGCTCGACATTGGTGCCCGCTGGAACTCCGCCCTGAGCAAAATCGCGACTGCCTCCTCCGCGGCCCCCAACGGAAACTAATATTTGTTTCAGCAGTGCCCCCATATCGGAAGGTGAAGGCGTCGCTCCAGCCGCCGCCGGAGTTTGCGCGAACACAATGCCTGCCGGTGGCAGGGTGCTTGCAACCAGCGCCACCACAGGGGCGGCGCCACGCGTCAGTTTTTGAGCGAACAGTTTTGCGAAATTGACATCCCGATCGGTGAACGATCGCATGATCACGCGACGACCTGCCGTCTCTGGTTGAGAACCAAGTTCGACCTGCGCAATCGATTGCGCAAGTTCTTCGAGCGCCTCATCTTTCTCTTTCCGGAGGGCCCGGGTCTCCTCAGCATTCTTACGAATCTGTTCCGGAACGTCCCACAACTTCGCGGAGAATAGACTTGCTGCCTCGCTTAGTGCGACGAAATCGCGACGGGCGATGCGAACCGCTCGATCGCCGCAGACAAACTCAACTCGAGTACCCTGCCTAACCTTTTCCGTCTTGCGCAACAGAATCGATCCAATCTGCCCGGTGGCGCCGACGTGAGTTCCGCCACAAGCCGACAGATCGTAATCGGCAACTTCGATCAGGCGAAGCTCATCTCGATCCGCGGGCGGAAGTTTACGTAGTCCAAGTTTTTCCGCCTCCGCACGCGTTACGTAGCGAATGTGGACCGGCCGATTTTCGAAAATGATTTCGTTAGCCCGCTTTTCCGCCCCCTCGATTTGATTTGCAGTCAGCGCCAGGGTAGTCAAGTCGATGGAGCAATAGTCTTCCGCCATGTGAAACGACACCGTCGGGATTTGATACAGCTCGATGAAGGCCGCGGATAAAATGTGCTGGCCGGAATGTTGCTGCATGTGATCGCGGCGTCGCTCGCGATCAATGACGCCATGCACTGCAGTCCCGGTAACCGGCGTGTTTGCCGACGCGTCGAGATAATGGATGACCCGGCCATCCTCCGCGTCTGCAACTTCGGTCACGCGCAGTCGGTTTGTTTCGCGATCGTCTCCGCCAATCGTTAGATACCCGAGATCGTGAATTTGCCCGCCGCTCGTGGGATAGAAAGCTGACTCCCGAAGAATGAGGGCGGGACGGGAACCACTCGAGGCAGGAATCGCCTCCTCGACAACAGAATCAAACTCGTGTGCGCCAGAATTATCGTAGTAAATGCGCTTGGTCATCTTGGTCATTTTAGTCAAAGGAAGGGCGCCTGAGTTCCGATTTCAGGGCACGCTGAACCGAACGCCGGCGTTAAAAAAAGTCAGGCACCGGCGGTCCACTGCACACGAAAGAGCCCGTTACCGTTGCTTCCTTCCGGACCTGGCGGGGTTGGCGGGAAAACGTCGCGCGGAAC
>JAYVCW010000232.1:0-8223 GCA_043749775.1 Acidobacteriaceae bacterium
CGATTCTTGCCGTGGTTCCGTCAAATCAGGACCCCGACTTAAAGGTCCAACCGGCGCGGGCAGATTTTTGGTACGAGGTACGAAAGTGGCAGGAACGCGGGTGGACGATCGCGCTGCACGGCTATCAACATCTCGCTCTTACCGCCGATGCGGGCGTGGTTGGAATCGCCAGAAGAAGCGAATTTGCCGGGCTCTCCGCCGAACTTCAGGAAGAAAAACTTCGCCTTGCCCTGAAAATTTTCTCCCAGGAAGCAATCAGGCCGGAGCTCTGGATTGCGCCCGCGCACTCGTTTGATGCGATGACCTTGCTCGCATTGCGAAAATTGGGCTTCACAATTCTAAGCGACGGCTTTGCCCTCCGCCCGCACCGCGACGAGAGTGGCATGCTCTGGATTCCGCAACAGCTTTGGAAATTCCGCTGGCGCCCGGCCGGGACCTGGACAGTTTGTTGCCATCACAACAGTTGGCGGTCTCGCGACCTCACCCTCTTTCGCAAGGCGCTGCAAACGTACTGCGAGCAAATCACCGACCTGTCATCCGTGGTCGCGCTCGCCAGCCTGACGCACACGAATTTGCGACTGATCGACGGACTCTATGCGCGCGTGCATCGCGGCGCGCTCGCCTTGCGCCGGCAATTTGGAGGGGTGGCATGAACGCGGTTGAAACTCGCACCTTACTACCGCTCCGCCCGATCGCACGGAATGCGGATGCTCTCGAAAAGATCAACGGGGACGTTTTCAAAAAGATCAATGTGACTTACATTCTGGGCTCGCTGCGTGATGGCGGGGCAGAGCGCTATGCCTTGCAGATTATGCAGAAACTCGATCGCCGCCGCTTCCGTCCTGCCTTGATCCTGATGGAAGGGGTAAATCTCCACCGCTCCGATGGCTGGGTGACCGACCGCTTCGTCATGAACGTGCCTCAGGGAGGGAACACGCGTTGGCTTGGGCGCGGCGTTCGCTTCATTCGCGCCATTCAAGCTAGCGCAGTTCGGCTGCGACTATGGAACTCGGATGTGGTTCACGCCTTCCTCCCTGGTCCAAGCATATTAGGCGGCATGGCGGCGAAGCTCGCGAAGGTGCCCGTCGTCATTGGAAGCCGGCACTCGCTTGTCAGCCTCTACCGGCATGGTGGAGGGCTCGCCTCCCTCGCTGATCGCCTGGCCTTTTATCTTGCCGACACCTCCATTGCCCCAAGCGAGGCGGTGGCGGAGGAGATGATTCGCCTCGGCGGCTGCCCGGGCGAGAAGTGCCGGACGCTCTACAACGGGGTCGACACGGAACGTTTTCATCCCGGTCTCGCCCGCACCTGGCGTTCGGATATGGGGTGGAACGATGAGCACGTGATCTTTGCCATGATCGCAAATTTCCGTCCCTGCAAGGGGCATTCTGACTTCGTTGCAGCCGCCGCGCTTATCGCCGGACGGCATCCCGAGGCTCGTTTCGTCATGGCGGGAGCGGATCAGGGATTGATGCCGGAGACAATGCGGCTGGTGCGGGATTCCCGGCTGGCCCCAAAGACCATCTTGCTCGATTCCCATCCCGAACCGGAAAAGATTCTGGCCGCAATCGATGTCTGTATTTGTGCTTCGACCAGCGAGGCGTTTGGACTGGTGATCGCCGAAGCTATGGCCTGTGGACGGCCCGTGATCGCAACCGATGTTGGTGGCATCCCCGAGGTTGTCGACGATGGCGCTACCGGATTTCTCGTGCCGGCTCGCTCTCCGCAAGCGATCGCCGATGCCGCGGAAAAGCTGTTTAACCGTGATCTGCGCGACCGCATGGGTCTACGCGGCCGGGCGCGGGTAGAAAATCTGTTCTCGCTGACGCGAGCCGTGGCCGGGCATGAAAAGCTTTACACCGAACTTTATACAGAACGGATGGAGCGGCGTTCCCACTCTCGTTTCCCCTCTTTTCGATGAGCCAGGAAAGAAGTTTTTCCATCGTTCGCGTCATCGCCCGGCTGAACGTCGGTGGGCCATCGACGCAAGCCATCCTTATGACTGAAGCCTTCCGGAAGAAAGGCTACCGGTCCCTGCTCGTGACCGGCGAGGTTCCCGCGGGCGAGGGCAGCATGGAGAAACTGGCCCACGATCGCGGCATCGATGTCACCAAGATTCCTACTCTTTCCCGCAGCCTTTCGCCGTGGAACGACCTGAAGTCGCTCGCGAAATTGATCGCCATTTTCCGGCTCGAACGCCCCTTGCTCGTACACACCCACACCGCCAAAGCAGGGGCGCTCGGACGTCTGGCCGCAATCCTGACTCGAGTTCCGATACGGGTTCATACCTTCCATGGGCACACCTTTCACGGATATTTTTCTCCCGTGATGACCCGGGTTTTTCTGCTGATTGAACGCTGGCTGGCGCGGCATAGCGCCTGCATCGTCGCCGTCAGCCCGTCCCAGAGAAGGGAACTGGTGGAAATTTACAAGGTCGTTCCCGCCTGCAAGGTGGTGGACCGTTCCGCTTGGTTTCGATCTCGAGCGCTTCACCTCCATTCCGCCGCCACCGTTGAACCCGGACACTGCGTCCGAATGCACATCTGAATGCATATCCGAGCGCATATCCGATTGCATGGACGAGCGACCGCGCAAGCTTCAGGTGGGATGGATCGGACGCCTGACCGCCATTAAAGCGCCTCTTCTATTCCTCGAGGTGGGAGGGCTCATCCACTCCACCCTGCCGGCTTCGCGATTTTTCATGGTGGGCGACGGGGAAATGCGTCCCGATTGCGAGGCCTGCATTCGCGGACTCGATCTGCGGGAGGAGATTCAACTTAGAGGATGGAGAGAAGATTTGGAGTCCGTCTTTGCCGGCCTCGATCTGCTGATCCTCACCTCGATCAACGAAGGCACACCGCTCGCCCTACTGGAAGCGATGGCGTCCGGCCGGCCCTTTGTCGCAACCGACGTAGGTGGGGTGCGCGACCTGATGTCGGGGAATCCATGCCGCGAAAATGGCTGGGAGCGTTTCGACAACGGACTGCTGGTGCCGCGCGATCCTGTGGTCATCGCAGCGGCGGCAGTTTTTCTCCTGCGGCGGCCAGAGATGCGCCTGGCCATGGGGAAAGCCGGGCGCGAGTTCGTTACGGCCCGCTTTTCCCATACCCGCCTCGCGGACGACCTTGAAGAGCTTTATTCGCGCTTAGCCAAAGAAAAGCATATCCAAACGGGCGCGTCCGCTCGCGGCGAACTCTATATAAACGATGGCCAAATATGTAAACGATCGCCAAACGACAGGTGGACGAGAGTAAAGCGACGGGAAAACGCGAAGTAATTGACCGCCGCCATCGCAAAAGACGTCTTGCCTGAAAGCCGCCTCGAAGCGGCCGTCCGCTGGACCGAGCCTTTCGATTTGTTCGACCCTACTAGTTTTTCCTACCACCGCCGATAGCTTCAAAGGAGGATTCATGCGCGCATTGATTACGGGAGGCGCCGGTTTCATTGGCTCCCACCTGGCAACAAAACTAATCCACTCCGGTTCTCATGTCTCGATCATCGACGATCTGTCGACCGGATCGATCAACAACGTTCAACATCTGAAACGACACCCTCAGTTTCGGTACGCCATCGACACAGTCATGAACCGCCCGCTGCTGGCGGAGTTAGTCGATGACTGCGACATCGTGTTTCATCTGGCAGCGGCGGTTGGTGTGCGCCTCATTGTCGAATCACCGGTGCGGACCTTGCTCACCAACGTGCGCGCTACCGATCTGGTGCTGGAAGTAGCAAGCAAGAAGAAGAAAAAAGTTCTGATTACTTCAACCTCCGAGGTTTACGGCAAGAGCGAGCGCTTGCCCTTTCGCGAAGTGGATGATCTCGTCATTGGTCCGCCAAGCTGCGGGCGCTGGAGTTATGCCTGCTCCAAGGCGCTCGACGAATTTCTGGCCATCGCCTACAACCGCGAGCGCCAGGTCCCGGTCGTAATCGTGCGCCTGTTTAATACCGTGGGCCCGTCGCAAAGCGGAATGTACGGCATGGTTTTGCCTCGTTTTGTCGCCCAGGCTTTGCGTAACGAGCCTATTACCATCTATGGAGATGGAACGCAGACCCGCTGTTTTGGCTGGGTTGGCGACGTGGTTGGCGCGCTCATAAAGCTCTCGCAACTGGCGAGCGCTGAAAGCAGGGTTTTCAACATTGGCTCCGACGAAGAGGTCTCGATCAATTATCTTGCCCAGATAGTCAAAGAGGTGACAGGCTCGAGTTCCGTTTTGCATTACATGCCCTACGAACAGGCTTACGGTGCGGACTTTGAAGACATGCCGCGCAGGGTGCCTGATCTGAGCCGCATTCGCGCGGAGATCGGCTACGCTCCCAGCAAAAAGCTGCGCGAGATTGTCGAGTCGGTCGCAGCCACCATGACCAAGCCAATCGAAACACGGGAGGCGGCAGTGAAAGAGATTAAGCCCCGTATGAGCGTACCCGAATTGGCTTTATCGGCACCGGCGTCCTAGGCCGCCGGTCACCGAACATCGATCACCGTTCACCGTTCGATACCTCCGAATGAGTCATCATTCATCACGAGCGTCATCGCTCGCACCATCGCCGTCGTCATCGCTAACGTCTTCCTCTCCAGAGACGCGATGGTGAACTTCGCATGGCTCGACCTGGCACTGTTCTCATCCGCCCTGCTCTTGAGTTCGGCTCTCGTCTGGACGACTACGCATCTCTGCCGCAAGCAGGGATGGGTGGCGCGTCCGCGCTCCGATCGCTGGCATCGCACCACGCCAAGCCTTTATGGAGGCGCGCCCATTTGGCTTACCTGCATTGTAGTCAGTCTGATTTGCATTCCTATGTCAGATCCAAAGATGCGACAGCTTCTTGCTGCATCGACTTTCGTATTCGTCATAGGGATGGCCGACGATATTCTCCACCTGCGGCCGCTGCTGAAGCTTGCCGGGCAAATCATGGGCGCCTTATTCGTCGTTGGTTCGGGTTTTGTCTATCCCTTAGTTCACAATAACGATGTCAACTTCGTCGTTTCCGTAATCTGGATTGTCGGGATCAGCAATGCCTTCAACCTTCTCGACAATATGGATGGCCTCGCGGCGGGCGTAGCTGTCATCTCTGCCATCTATCTCGCATTCTTCTATGGCGGGACGGGGTCGACGGACTACGGGCGCATTGCAATCATCGCGGCGGCGGCGGCGGCGGGCTTTTTAATCTTCAACTTCTATCCGGCCCGCATTTTTATGGGCGACTGCGGCAGCTTGTTTCTCGGATTTTTGCTCGGCTCTTTATGCTTGCCACAGGTTACGCACGTCTCCGGACTGCCGGCCCTCGTCCTCGCCCCTTGCGTGGTGCTGGCCATTCCCGTGTTCGATACCGCGTTTGTCTCCGTGACCCGCAGTCTGCGCCAGCAGCCTATCTCCCAGGGTGGCACCGATCACACCTCGCACCGCTTGGTGCAGTTAGGTTTCAGCGAGCGCGACGCTGTACTTTTACTTCTGGGATTGTCCGTCGTATCGGGAGCGATCGCGCTCGTGGCGCGTCATGTTCTTTATTGGCACGCCATCGAACTGGTGGCACTGTGGTTTCTGGTTTTGCTGCTGTTCGGAATCTACCTTCAACGCTCCGATTCGATGACTTTTTCGCGCGAGATGTCCGCTGTTATTCCCAACTCTGTTATCCCAAATTCTGGGAATGACCGCATGCTCATCAGTGATGCGACCCTCAGGCAGATGTCGACGCAACCCCCTCAAAACTCCGGCGACCACGAACCCGTTCCTACCTTGAACACTTAGGGCTCACTGCTTTATACGCCCGCCTTAGCCGCCGGCGTCGAACTCCGGAAGCCAGCTGAAACTATCCCATCCATTCTGCCCTCGATCTCGAGCGTCGGGATCCGATCCAGCGCGCCCATAGAGACAGCGTTCTTATCCACCATAGCTATATGCCGAAGCCTGATTTTTTCATTGTTGGAGCGCCGAAATGCGGCACCACCGCTCTCTACACCTACCTGTCGCATCATCCCGACATCGGCATGTCGCGAGCGAAAGAACCAAATTATTTTGCCGCCGACACAGTCGCGCACAGGACGTTTTCGACGCTCCAACATTATTTAATCAATTTCGACGGCGCGGCAGGGAAGTCAAGGATCGGCGAGGCCTCAGTCATGTATCTGTCGTCTCCTGCGGCACCGGTTGCGATTCGCGACTTCAATCGCTTCGCCCAGATCATCATTATGGTGCGTGACCCGGTTGAGGTCTTGCATGCGTTGCACAGCCAAAATCTGCACGGCGGCTCCGAGCACATACTGGACTTCGAACGTGCCCTAACGTCCGACGAACCGCGATTCTGGCTGCAAGGGCCGTTTCGCGGAAAGCCGGTCGGTGGCCCCACCTACCGCGAACTTGTCCGGTTCTCGATGCAGATCAGGCGCTACCTCGAAATTTTCAGGCACGAACAGGTTCATATCATTTCGTACGAGGAGTTTGCCATCAGCCCAAAGACCGCCTATGAGGGTGTCTTGTCCTTTCTCGGCCTCAATTCGGACGAGCGCCAAGATTTCCCTATCGTGAATGCCAACCGGCGGGTGAGATACTTGACACCTCATCGATGCATGCGACATCCGGTATTTTTGGATTTGAAGCGGAAGTTTCCCGGTCTGGCGCGGCACACACGGGCAGCGCTGGACGTCTTGAATGTAGTAGAAGAGCGACGACCCGCCGTTGATGGTGACCTCCGCCGCCGTCTCGATATGGAGTACGCGGAAGAGAAACAAGAATTAAACGCTCTGCTCGAACGCTCGACGCAATATCGCAAAACACAGAAGCTATCTCTATAGACTTTCGGCTTGAGACTCTCGGCTGGAGATCTTTCAACTTGCCTGAACTTACTCCCTTACCTCGCTAGAATCGTGGAAGATGGAAGGAGGGAGCATGAAAGAAGCAGTACCCAGGTTGGCGCAAACCAGCAGACCGCAAGTTCACGGCATCGGAGTCGATGCCGAGAGCCGGTGCGCGCACTATCGCGAGCCGGTCGACATCGTGGCCATCAAGATGAAATGCTGCGGCGTTTACTACGCCTGCAAGGATTGCCACATAGAGCTGGCCGACCACGAGATTGAACGCTGGCCAAGTCACGACTGGAATGAGAAAGCGATCTTATGCGGCGCTTGCGGCGAGGAGTTGACGATTCACGCCTACCTGGCAGGCGGCTATCGTTGTCCGAAATGCGCGGCGGAGTTTAATCCGGCATGTCGGAATCACTATCAGTTTTATTTCGAAGAATCACCCGCGGCTGAGACGAGCAGTTGAAGGCTGAACCAGCCTTAAAACAAAGTTAGAAACATCCGTCGAGTTGCCGAGTACGCGACACGCGAGAAGTCAATTCACGCTCTGCGTCACGGTCGTTGACTTACTTCCAACATAATTGGAGTCCCCGGCATACACCGCCTGAATGAGGTTCGAACCAGTCGGCAGCGTAGATGTCGTGAAGATTGCGGTCCCCCCACTCAAGGATCCCGAGCCAAGCACTGTCTTGCCTTTTATAAAAGAAACCGGTTCCCCGTCGGGTGGAGTTGCAGTGCCGGCTTTGACTACCGCTGTAAAAGTCACTGCCTGCCCCCCGGTAGAGGGATTCGGGGACGACGTTAGAGTGGTCGTTGTAATTATTCTCGTATCGATCTTGGCGACGAATGCGTCCGTCTGCCCTCCGGCTTTTGCAGCCTGGAACGGGTTTTTTGTGGGGAAGTTTGTTGACTTGGTTTCACCGGCCACAAATGCATTCCCCACCGCATCGATCGCAATACCGTGGCCTACAGAACCATAAGTTCCGCGCAAATATGTATTCGTCCCGACTTGTGCCCCCGTCGGGCCAAGCTTTTGCACATAGGTTCTATATATCACCGAATAGGCGCGGTTATCGCTTCCTTGTATGCCGACGACGTAGGCATTGCCAGAATTATCCGCTGCAACACCTTGCGCTGCGGTGTAACTTCCAGCAGTATCAGCATTGACTTGTTTATATATAAACGCAGAGCCAGCCGGATTGATCTTAACCACAAAGGAGTTATACACGCAGGTAATGCTGTTGCAACGGTTGGTGTAAAGAACGCCCGCGACGTACGCATTTCGGTTCGCGTCCACGGCAATAGAGTTGCCGTAATCGTTTTCCGGCCCGCCGTAATAAGTCGAATAGATCAAGGCTGACCCTGCACTGTTAATTTTGGAAATGAAGGCGTCGGAGTTGCCGGCGTTGGCCGACTGTATCGGGTGCACG
>JAYVCW010000233.1:0-13082 GCA_043749775.1 Acidobacteriaceae bacterium
CTACGACGATTTCGCATGCCGCAATCTGAGCATCGCTCGCACCATGAAAACACAATTCGCAAACGCCTAACCCATCCTCGGATCTCACCGGGGGACCAAATGTTCGACAAGTCATGGGCCGAGAATCGTAGAGTTCACACTGGCCAGTCGCGGGATCAAGCACTGGGCATACTTCATCGTTGCCGAATTCCGCAAAACGCAGTTCGGCCGCCGAGCCAGTTTCGGTTATTGCCGGATCCAGTATCCCCGTCTCGACATTGCCGGGAAATGACGCAGTCCATCGGGAAACTGCATCGCGAGCGCGGGTTCGGATCGCTCTTGCGCGAGACGGGGCGGTTCGCTCAAGATTGGCAATTCCCTGACGCAAACGCGCTGCATCCAGTTGATTGATAGCAAAGACGCCGGTGCAGCACTGGCAGCACCCCGGCCGACAAACCAGCCATGGCCCGCATCGTCGAGTGCCTTCGGCTAGCACGGCATCGACTATCTGGATCAACGCCGAATCGGTCCGCAGCACCTTCGCTTGAGACATGAGGAAAGGATAGCGCAGGCAGGACGCTGCAGGACAACTACAGGACAACTAATGACGATCATAGGACTACCATGAACGCCAAAATGAAATTGTTCGAGCAAACTATCGAACAAACTTATGAGAAAGGAGAATATGTCGCTAACTTGCGAGGCCTAACGGGACGGCGCGCTTGCGGCGCAAGGAAGTCAGTACATCGGGGTCGCACGCGGGACAAAACGGCAATGGCACGAGCGAAGCAACATTCGTACCGTCCAGCCAAAAGTAGGCATCGAGATGCTGCATGGTAGCGCCGCAAGCTTTACGCGGACGCGACCGCTCCCCGCCTGCCTTTTGGCTCAGAAAGTCTTTTAGCGCCGCGATTGCGGAATCCCGTTTGGTACCTTCAGATCGAATTGCTTCAAAGGCTAGGACTTCTGGGGTGCGCTGGATGTTTTCAGTGTCCCGTACCTCACCGGTAGGCAGAGCGCTCCCATCCGGAATGGATCGAATACGCCTTGGGATCGACATCGCGCCCTCCCTGTTTGCATATCGCAAACGTGAATGTTACGGAAATAATATGGACACGTCAGTCCGGTATGCAACACTATGCCGCCTTTAGCCGAGCTGCCTACCTAAACCGGCCAGATAAAGAATGGCCGAGATAAGGGAACAAAGCGCGTTTGGCTATCCAAGTACACAAAATGTAAGGTACCGTACAGAGTTCGCTTGATTGACTGAGTCGCAATTGCGTTTAAAGTTGAACTAGCTTTTGTGCGTCGCTCCCCTGCCGTGTATACGGCTCGGCCAGCAACCTGCCGAGGCTTGGGAAGGGTTGCGATGTCGAAACAAATTCTTATAGTCGACGATAGCCCGATGGTTCGGCGGTTGGTTCGTACCGCGGTGGAGGCTAAGACCGACTGGCAGATTTGCGGCGAGGCCGAAAACGGTCAAATTGCTGTAAGGCTGGTGGACGAGTTAAAACCCGATCTGGTGATCCTGGACCTATCCATGCCGGTCATGAATGGACTTGAGGCAGCCAGGAAGATTTCTGTGACCGCCCCTCACATCGCATTACTGATGTATACAATGCAGGAATCGAGCCAGCTAGCAAAAGAGGCTGAGAAGGCGGGGATCAACGAAGTGATCTCGAAATCCGCCGCTGGTGTAGACCGTTTGATTTCCACGATGCGGGCACTGCTGTTTCACCCGCCAGGCAAGATGGCTCGGGTCTAGCCGTTAATTTTCAATCGATTTATACGCAATCATTTATACGCAATCATAAAAAAGGCCGCTCAACTTGAGCGGCCTTTTTACTTGTTGTGCAAATGCGTTTAGTCGCCGGCCACAGGTTCGCCAACTTCTTCACTTTGCTTCGCGCCGCCGTTGCCGTTTGCCGGAGCAATCGCACCTGCGATCGCACCGAGCGGAATGAATCCGCCTTCGTTCGACGTAGCCGGCTTCTCTTTGAGAACGACCTCCCGATAGAGCTGAGCCATGCGCGCGTCGTAAGCACCATCGTTCTTCACTCGATTGTCTTGTGCTCGCCCGTCAGCAGCCTTCAGATCGCGTGCACGCTTTTTCTCTTCGCGCGCCGTCTTTGCAATGCCGAGCTTGTCCAGATCATGCTGCACTTCGTGGGTCACGATTTCATCGCGAAGATAAAGCGCATGTTCTTCGTCTTCCATCTTCACTTTCTTGCCGCCCGCGAAGATCTCGTGGCGCCCATGCTCCTCGTACCACTTGGTGAGCGTCGACGTCATGTGCATCTTTTCGATGATGTTGCGCCATCCAACACCGGTGTTGTAGGCGCAGAAGCTGATCTCGCCTTCCTGCGTGGCGTAAGGAATGATGCACTGCTCGGTGCGGCGGAAGTCGTAATTGAACAAATCCTGGAACCACATTCCCGCGATGAACAGGAAGTTCCAGCGATCCTGACGGCGCTTCATCACGTCGTCAATCGTTCGGTCCGGACCGACCTTGCCGTAATTCTTTCCGGTTGCGTTGAAGTTTTTGTCGAACTTTTTCAGCAAGTCGGTCATCTTGAAATGGGTCGGGGACTGGAAGGAATCGTAGTTTTTCATCAACGCCAGAGCCATGCCGAAGACGGTCCAAAATTTCGAACGGGCCGCGTCGTTGACCTTAGCGATGTCTTTAGCCAGTTGATCGCCCTTAAGGAACGCGGTCACCGGAACGGCTTCCTTCGTCTCCTTGTCGATCATCAGAGCCATGCCGGTTCCGCAGTTAGGATGGCAGCCGCATGACAGCTGTCCCCAATCGTTGTTGTTATCCTGCGCGTGCATGACATCAGCCCAATCGCTGAACGTACTCATGAAGGAAATCGGATACCAGTCGCGGGCCGGAACGCCGAATCCAGTCTGATTCTTAACGTCGTGCGCGAGATGCGCCAGAGTGTAACGCTGAGCCTGACGGCGATCGTCGGTGATGGCTTCGTCGCGTCCGGTGAAGGAAACCGGCTGGAAGCTTAAGAAGCCGATCTTTTTCGGATTATCGAGCGCGAACTGAATGATGCGTCCCACTTGCTCGTTATTGATGCCGTTGATGATCGTTACGACGGGAACGATTTCGCAGCCCGCGCGATGCAGGTTATCGATCGCCTTCAACTTCACGTCGAACAAGTTGCCGACCGCGCGGTGATCGTTTGCCGCGTTGCCGATTCCGTCGAACTGCAGGTAGGCATAACGCATACCGGCTTCAACCGCCTGCTGGCAGAACTCAAAACTCTTCGCGAATTCGATTCCGTTCGTTGCCGCCTGCACGCTGTTGTATCCAACCTTCCGAGCGTAGCGAACCGCGTCCAGGAAGTACGGCGAAAGCGTCGGCTCTCCACCAGAGAACTGCACCGACATTTGGCGACGCGGCTTGATGGTGATGGCGTTATCTAGGACGGTCTTGATTTCGTCCCAAGTCAGTTCGTGAACATAGCCAACCTGGTTCGCGTCCATGAAACAGGGATCGCACATCATGTTGCAGCGGTTAGTAAGGTCAACCGTGAGCACCGATCCACGGCCGTATTTCACGGTCGAAGAGCCGTGGTGGTGCAACTTCTCGTCGTTGTGAGCCTTGATGTCGCGGCCCGGGAACACCTCTTCGAGGTGAGCTGAAAATTCGGTGTCAATGGACATCAAGTCTTCGAAGTGGCCGTGCTTTTCGCAATCCTTCACCATGAAGATTTTGCCGTCGCGCTCAATGATCTGGGCCTTGATCTCGCCCACTTTTTCATTCATCAGAACGTCAACTGGCAGATGGCCATCAAGAATCTGCTGCCGGATTTCAGGCACGCACTTCGGACAGAGCGAATCAGTCGAGCGCGGCCAACCGAGAGGCGGCTTCGACTTTTCCCAGGATTTCAGCAAGGGCTTGTCAGACCACTTCGGAGTCGGCGAAACATTCGGTCTAACCCGGTTCATGCGCTCGAATACCGCCCACGCGCCTGTGGCTGCAACCGTTACCGCCTTCTCAACATATTTAATCGGCTTGTGCATTAATCTCTCGCTTTCCTCTGCTGGGAATTCTTATTTCAATCTCTGGTTTTCATCTCTGCTTTTCTCTCTACGAATGAAGCTTACCCACCCGAACCTGGTGTGTGGTGAGAAGTCTGAGTGCGTAGATGGGCTCACACTGATCCTATTGAATCCGGGTTCCTCACGCACCAACAAGGCAACGAAGGGGTGAAAATCGGGGTTAAGCTGCGTTTTCAGCCATTTTATGGGCTAAGTTATTGAAAAGATGGGGCGCCGCGGGCTGTCGCCGAGGCGAAAAGACTTCCCTCCGTATCGAAGTGGTTAACAGGGACTAGGGCTAAAGCTTCACTTAGCTGATTACCGGCGCTGAGATCCTGTCAGGAGGGTTCTCAGCGCGTTGTCGTTGTCCTTGTTTCTTGGTTTTTGTTTCTTGGTTTCTGTTTCTTGGTTTCTTGGGCTTTCATTCCCACAAATCGATGCGATCTCTCACTCCGTGCGGGACGACGCAATAGCAGACAGGCGGTTCCTGTAAAGCCCGCCATCGACTTGTTTGACCATTTCTGAGACATCGAGATTGGCTTCCAGAAAGTTAGCGACTTCTGCTGCTACTACTTCCGGTTCGCGCAGAGTGCGGTGATAGTGGACCCGCAGCACTTGGATATTTGCTTTGCCGGCAATTTTCTTGGTCACTTCCAGCAAGTGCCGATGAAAGGCCTCTTCGATCCGCGCGTTATCGCCGACCAGGTTTTCGTTCCCTCGACGCCGCAACATTTCATCCTGCGATTTCAGGATCTCGGGCAACGGGCGTTGCATGAGTATCACCCGATAATCGTGTCCGTCAGGCAATGCCAACAGCAACTGCGAGATTACTTTGACTACTTTTCCTTCGGCCTGCGCTATCAGACCTGGATCTTGGGGGAGTTGCTTGATGCGCTCCCACTCCAGGTAGCCCTTGGGATTGTCTTCATCCGCTGTCCGCTCCCCATCGGACAGCACGGTCAGTCCACCCGCCTTCAGCATTTGCATCATCAGAGACGTGCCGGAGCGAGGCAAGCCGGAAACAATCGTAATCATCGGAGCTTTAAACACCTCTCTCGACTCGACATCCGGGAAATATAGCAGACCCCAGCTTGAGGGCGCGACGCACGCGACGTATGGAAACACGCCGTAACACTGCAGGGCCCTTGCGAAGCACCTAAACTTCTGCTACTTTCGCGTCGCTCGCAGGAGGCACCTAAATGGCTTATTGTCCAACTTGTGGAACTCAAATGGCGGACGGAACCGTCTGCCCAAAATGCGCTGGAACATCAACCGGAACATCAGCCCCCGCAGGCGCTGCGCCGTTGACCACGACCGGAGGAGGGCTGGCGGACAACGTCGCCGGTGCATTGGCTTATTTCACGATCATTCCGGCGATTGTATTTCTTGTGCTCGAGCCATTCAACAAGAAGCGCTTCATTCGCTTTCACGCCTTTCAATGTCTCTTCTTTGCAGTCGCCTGGACGGTTCTTTGGATCGGCCTATCGATCATCGGCCACATTCCCTTCCTCGGTTGGGCAACTGTCCTGTTGTGGCCACTGGTCGGCCTGGCGGGATTCATCGTCTGGCTCATTCTGGTCATGAAAGCCTATCAGGGGCAAACGTGGAAATTGCCCGTCATTGGCGACCTGGCAGAAAAGCAAGCCGGCGCCTAAGGCGACGTTGAACGAAGTTGCCGATGTTGACCGGCTGAAGAAGAGCAAGCCCGAGCATAGAGTGTTGGTTGGCAAATCCGCAGCAGTTGAAGCCGTCATCGTGCGCGGGTTCTGATTCCGTGCCCGGCGCTATCTTTTTTACAAACAGTTTCCCGTTTCACCACCATTTTTTGTCATACGCGTCTTCTGCATCCTTCCAATACAATGGTGGTTATCCTGTTCAACGACTTTCATCGTCCGCGCTCCCCGCTACGCCGCCACGCGCCGGTAGAAATTTCGGTTGTTGCTCACCTGATTTTGCTTGCTGCTATCGTATTTAGTCACTCAGCGGCTCCTGATCTAACGTCCGAATCGCTCGCGTTTGGTAACAGCTCACACAGCTATCGATTGCTTTATTTTCCTCCGGCAAACGAGGCCACAGTCATCGATGCCGCTAAACTGAGCTATTCCAGAAATGTCGTTACGAAACATTCGAGGCAATTGACCAGAGCACAAGCCCTGGCGCCGCAGCCTGAGCCGGCTTCGATCGACATTGACGCGGGCGATAGCGATTCCAAGGCTGGCTCTGAGCTCGGCACCCTCATCGACGGCCCCATAACCGGGCATGAAGTTCATGTCGCGTTTCCCGTCGTCTATCCCGACCCGCCGGTTAACCGATCAGAGCTCCCACGCGATCTGATTGGCGACGTCATCATTGAAGTGACGATCGACTCCCAGGGAAAAGTCGTGCAAACAAAAATTGTGCAGGCCATTGGACATGGCATCGACGAAAAAATCGAAGCGACGCTGCGCCGCTGGCGCTACCAGCCCGCCACGCTCGATGGCACACCTGTCGCATCGCGCCACGACGTTCACTTCCATTTTCCTTCGTAAGACGCCCGGTCTCGGATATTCTATTTTTCTGGAAATAATCACGTGCCTCCCGTTCATCAACACCGAAAGGCAGTCAATCATCTGAGGAAAGCTGATCCCGTGCTGGCCGCCATCATCGAACGAGTTGGCGCCTGCCGCCTGGAATTCGCCGAGCCCACATTTCATGCGCTTGCCGAATCGATTCTGTATCAGCAGCTGAACGGCAGGGCCGCCGCAACCATCATGGATCGCTTCACTGCCTTGGCAGGCGATCCGCTCACTCCCGACGGCATTCTGAAATTAACCGACGCAGAGATGCGCGGCGTCGGACTTTCGCGACAAAAGACCTCCTATTTACGTG
The DNA here is from genome assembly GCA_043749775.1 of Acidobacteriaceae bacterium. Taxonomy (GTDB): domain Bacteria; phylum Acidobacteriota; class Terriglobia; order Terriglobales; family Acidobacteriaceae; genus Acidiflorens. The sequence goes on from JAYVCW010000233.1 coordinate 6,901, forward strand.
ACCTCGCTGAAAAAACAAGAGCTGGCCTCTTGAATTTCGAGAGGCTGGTTGACATGACTGAGGATGAAGTTATTGCTCACCTGACGCAAGTCAAAGGCGTAGGCGTGTGGACCGCCCACATGTTCCCGATGTTCACACTTCAACACCCCGACATTCTTCCCACCGGCGATTACGGCGTGCAAGCCGCGATGAAGAAGCACTACAAGAAACGCAAGTGGCCAAAGCCTGACGTTATGACGAAAATCGCAAAAACCTGGACGCCTTACCGATCGGTCGCCTGTTGGTATTTGTGGCGGAGCCTGGATATCAAGACAATGTGACATTGGCGAGCCGGTGAAAAAACCGCAAGCGCAAAATTTCCCACGGTCTTCCGAATCAAGACTCCACCCAACCCAATTCACCTAAAATGGAAAAAACCCTCCCGAGCGACAGGAGGGTTTGCGAACTTTCTGGAGAATCACACCGCGCGGACGACGTTGCCGGCCTGAAAACCTTTCGGGCCTTTCAGCAAATCGAACTCCACAGTCTCACCTTCATTCAAGGAACGATAACCATTCTCCTGGATGGCCGAGAAATGCACGAAGACATCCTCTCCGGTAGAGCGCTGGATGAAACCGTATCCCTTCGCCCCGTTGAACCACTTCACAGTACCCTTCTCTCTCACAGAATCTCCTTTCATTTTTTCTTCAGAATGACTCTTCCGCATTCCCTTTCCGTTTGCTTTGACGAACTGCCCTCATACGGGCACCTCGGCAAAGCACCCCCTCAAAGAGCGGTAAGAAAAAAGCGGTCAGAATTTAGGATTGCATTGCCGAGCACGCGGATGACATGGGCGCCCACAGAAAAAGCCCCTCGGCATTCCGGCGAGAATAGACTCGCGGCGAAATACTTTGGAGCGTCGACGACGGAGGCGCGTTGTGGCACTGCTAGCACAGAAACATCAATCCCAATGCTCGCCAAACTGTATTCGTTTGACGAAGCACCAGATAATAGCCATCGGGATTGAGGTTGGCAATAGCGAAATTCGAAGAAAAAGTGAGGGCGAGAATCGTCGCGCAGACGAAGTGGGGAAGGTGAAGCCTGACATGTGCCGACAAATGGGCTTGAGGCGCTGAAAGCACCCTGAATCGCTAGCCATTTTTCGCACGGCGCAGACGTTTTCGAAAGCCTGGCCACTAACGGCTGATTACAGCCTCCAACGAGTGGCCGATGTCGGAAAACTCTTCTCGATGAATCCAAACACTCGGTTTGGATGCACCACAAATATGGGCTCGCCCATGGTTCTCGGATCCATTTTGTACTTCTTCTGGTAAGCGCGAGCCGCCTTCTCAAGCACGGACTGATCGTTAACTTCTGATGCCCTGCCCTCGATAATGACCGCTTCTTCGCCGTCATCGTTCGAGATTGTGCACGCCGGATTGGCGGCAAGATTTTGCCCTTTGCGCGATTTGCGGCCAGTCGAAAAGAAAAAGGAATCGTCGACCCATGCTCCCCAGACCGGCATCACATGCGGACGGTTCTTGCCCGAGTAAATTGTCACCAGCCAGAACGTCCTGCAAGCATTCATTTTTTTTGAAACCCACGTCCAGGGAAGTAAGCCTTTCCCGTTCTTGGGGGCAACTATCCCGTACCTGGAGCGAATGGGCGGTCCGCAATCGGCCCACTGCGTCTAGCGGGTAATCTCTTGGTCTTCTTCTTGGCGAGACGAGCAGCCATGGCAGAATCTCAAATAATTTCTTAAGACAGCTTCAAGTCATGCACAGCGCGGTAGGCGTGGTCGATAGCCGAATCGGTGTAAGCATATGCCCCCGCATCCGAATTAGCGATGGCAAGGCGTCCGAAGGGCTTGCGTGCCACTTCACACGGCGTTTCCCCACCTTCGAGCCAAAACTGGTCGAACAGCGAATTGTATTGGTACGCGTAGCCGTGTGGCCAGCGGTTGACGGTGATCTCCATGATGTCGCGCGCCGGATCGAACCCGCCGGCCCCCAGAATGCGCAGCAACTGTTCACGGATATTTCGTTCGTACGTTTCAAAAGTCGTGCTGTAAAGCTGAATGCGTCCTAGCTTATGCTGCTCTCGCGCAGTGCGCCCCGGCTTGCATGCGGCTTTCATCATATGCAGCACGATGGGTTGGTCCGTCTTCTGCGTGCATTGGTATCCACCCATGCTTACCGGAAGATCGAGGTTCATGTGGGTGTGATACATGCCGGGAGCGTACACCGCACTGGTCCCTAACTTCTGCAGCGAGGTCCAATTCCTCAGCAGCACGTTGGTGTAAAGCAACGGTACTTTTTGGGCTGAGGCCAGGGCCTCTTTCTGTGCGTCCGGCAGTTCTTGCGCAATGTAAGGCACCACCACATGCCAGCACGCCAGAACGCAGTGCGCGGCGCGAACCGTCTTCAATTTGTTATCACTGAAGTAACTGATCTCGACCTCTTTGGCCGAAGTTGGATCTCCAAGGTGTTTCACCTTAACCACGGTGCTATTCAACCTGATTCGCACCGGCGAAGAAGTTTGGTCAAGCTTCGAATAATCAGCCTTCGCCACGACCACGTCTGCGGCTGTGCTGCCAGGCATGACGGCCGGAATCAGTTTGCGAACAAGGAGTCGTGCGATCGACGAGTTGCCGTCGGGAAAGTGAAAAAAGAATTTCTCCGCTTCCTCGTTAGGAATCGCGTCTCGATTCATTCCCTTCCCGGGCGCAGCATCGAGTTTGAGGCCATCGAATCCTTTGGCGCCGAGCCCCCATGCATCTTGCGCCGACACTGCGTCGATTCCCACACCAAATAATCCGTGCGGCAAGGCTTGAAACAATTTCACCAGCTCGTCACTGACTCCGACTAGGTCGGTCAGATATTTCGCATAAGAAATTCGCGCCAGTCGACCTTTCTTTTCGTCTGAACTGAGCCCGGGGAGATAATCCTTCACTTCCGTGATCAGGCGATTGAAGTCCTGCTTGTCTTTATCGGATAACGGGCACGATTTGACGAACTCTTCCAACTCTTCCTTGCCAACCTTATCTTTGATATTGCTCTCGCCGCCTTCGATGCGGATGGCGTTCAGAACCAATTTGTCCGTTCCAAATGTTTCTTTGTCGAAAAAGACGCGAGGTTTTAGACCGAGTGAACGGTAAAGATTTTTGTTCAGGTATTTCGAGTAAGAGGGCACATCAATCCCCAGTTCCTCGATGAGAGCCTTTGAGACGGCGCTATATGGTGCGGGGCTTTCGATGGAGTAAGTGCCGCCGAATCCCAGGAGCGTCCGATCGCCGGAGCGGAATTCGTTGCGCTTGGCGTGTCCGCCAAAGTCGTCATGATTCTCCAGAATTAAAACTCGGGCATTATTGCCGGCAAGTTTGCGAAAAAAATGTGCGGATGCCAATCCACTAATGCCGCCGCCGACAATGACAAGATCGTACGTTTCACCCGTGGCGACAGGTTTGGGAGCATCGTCCCAGAACGCCCCATCACGCAGCTTGTGCATGGTTTCGAACGCGCCCGCATGACTTCCGCGAAGTCCGGTTTTGGTGGGGGGATAATATCCAGCGGCACTCTGCCCCTCCAGATCGGAGGCAACAGCGCCCCACATTTCGCGAGGCACAATCCCTGGGAGCGTGGCCGCACCTAATGTAACCGCAACTCCATTGAGGAAGTCCCGGCGCGTAATCGTTGCGCCCATTCCGAGCAGGCCATCTCGTTGTCTGTTTATTTTTTTAAGGTCAGTTTCATCCGACAAGAGAGCCTCCCCGCGCGGAACAAGTAACTGCCGAGAATGATACGTCGAGAATCATACGTCAAGAATCAACGCTGAGAACTATACGCCACGCGTTTACTCGGAGGCTCCGCTTGTGCCTCGAACGCTTGCAGATTCCAATCCCGAATTAGAAGTCGCTTCCAGCACTTCATCCCAAAAGGATGTATTCGGCTCTAGCGCCGCTACCCCGATCTGACCTTCCCCCGGGCCTCCCTCGCCACCGACCCAAGCAACGCGAAACTGCTCTTTCTTCTGTAAACGCGCGAGAAAAACGTCATCTCCCAGCTTCAACATGCCATGTACGCCTTCAAGCAATGCACCACGGCGGCTGATGTTGATGGTGATGACGCGCTGGTCCAGCGGCCGTCCGCTGACATCTGTGCCTGAGAGAAGTACGGGCAAGGCGATGTCGATTCGAGGATCGCGCCGTTTGCCAAGCCGCTGCGCCCGCAGATCGCTCAGAAACTGTTCGACCGAGAGTACCGATCCCGACCGCACCAGATCGAGCAGCGGATCGTGAATTTCGTCGCCATCCGACGGCGACGCCGAAACTAATCCGGCGGATGGGGAAGGATTCGCGTCACCCCTGGGATTTTCTTTTTTGCCGACGAAGATTTTCGGCGTATCGTGACTACCGGAGAGCTTGCCAATCAACTCTTCTACTTTGGCCCGCTGATCTTTTCCTTCAACCTGCGAAAACATTATTCCCATTCCTTTTTGCGGATGGGACACGCCGACCACTCCATCCAATAAGCACTCATAGTCCGCGTCTCGAATGCTGACGAGAACGGGAGTGTCGACAGGGAAAGGAGATGCCGACTCGAGGTAACAGGCCCCGGCACTTATATCGGTGAGACGCCAGCGCCGCGCAACCGCAGGTTTGGCCGCAGCGGCCGAATCGCGGGATAGAGCGCGTGGCTCAGTCTTGGACAGGGCGGAGTCTTCAATCTTCCAATCGGCGGGCGCATACTCGATCCCCCAGAAATTACCGGGAACATCGAGTTCCAAGCCAACCAGCCAGGTCTCGGGTTCGCCCCCTAGCGGGACGACCTCAGCCACACGAGCGGTGGTATGCCGCTTCGCCGATACGATCTCAAGACGAACCGGAATTCCGGTTCTAAGAGCGCGAGGAGAAATTAGCCCGCATCCATGCGCGTTGACTAGCGTAGTGTTGCACCGCTCGGAAAAAGTGAGCGCCCGGTCAAGACTGCTCAAAAGCACTGGTACTTCGAGCGGGAGCCTGCTGCTCCTTCGAATCGCGCGCTCATTCTCCGAAGAGCTCATAAAGTCAGACAAATCGGGTGCAAGGCCCTATCGAAATCCAAACCTGGAATCGCGCTACTGCGGATATGCTAAATGACTATAAAAGGCCGGATAAATCTAATTTTGCTGGATTGTTTCCTAGTTTTGCACTCGGAACGAGTGCTACACGGTTTTGATCACGCAGTCTGGAGCTTGAAAGGCGATCCTATTGTGACTGCCATCGCAAAATGGACGGTTGGCGGAAGCAGCGCATCGACAGAGAGAGAAAGCCGGCTTCCCGGCCGTATCGTATTTATTGCCATCCGCGTCGAGCAATTCGACGAGACCATCAGGGTCTTCCACACGCAATGGCCCGTTCTTGCGCACCGTAATCTTAACTTGCCCCATGCAAACCTCCAACAAAGAGTGAACGACTTTAAAAACTATCTCACAAAACATGAAGATGCTAGCAGACGATATGGCGCGAAGCTGCCCTATTCCGCTACAGAATCACCTCGCCACCTGTCGACCGCCTCCCACCAGACTATTTTCAGCCATTCATCAAAAGTCGTCTTCGCCCACTCCCGGTGGGTCCACCATTTCTCCCCGAATTGCCAGTCGTTGTGCGCCGCGGCGATGTGCACCTCATAGTTGCGTAGTCCATGGCTTAGAATCATCCGTGCCCTGCGCGTGTGGAAGTCGGAAGTGACAATCAGCACGTGGTGTGCGCCTATGCTCTGCAAGCAGCGATTCACGTCGTGGACCTCTGACACCGTCGAAGTCGCCTCAATCGCGCAAACCGAGACACGGCTCGACTCGCCTCGCGTGTCGATGTAACGCCGGGCAATATCAACGAGCAACTCGTCGTAAATCAGATTTCTCTTTTCCGCATCGAGAAACACATGCGGGGCAATCCCTTGGTTTAAAAGGTTGAGGGCACGCTCGGGACGGCTATTGGTCTCGCCCGCTAAAACGACGATCGCGTCAGATTTTGTCGGTTCATCGACGACTAGCCAGCGCCCCGCCTGACGACCCACCGCGATACAGAAAAATGCCACGACGAGCAAGATAAGTCCAACTCCTCGAAAAGGTCGCATAGGAAATTCCGCACCAGTTTTAAATATCTTAAAGTTGATTTGGTTACTACCGTAACCAGAAGAAATCATTGTTGAGCGCAAATTTAA
>JAYVCW010000234.1:0-10894 GCA_043749775.1 Acidobacteriaceae bacterium
ATTCCAGCTGGAATCTGGTTCGGCCCGGCAGTCGTAATCGTCAGGCTAATCGTCTGCGTGCCCGTCGTACCTGAAAGAATTGAAGCGGGTGTGAACACGCAACTGCTGGTCGCGTCGATTCCAGAGCAGGCAAAAGTGACGTCAGTCGCAAATGTGCCGGCCGGAGTGGTTGAAGTCACCGTAAATGCGTACCCGGTGGCAGAAATGCCTGCTAGTACTGTTGCCGACGAACTCCCTGTACTCGCGAGCGCAAAGTCTGGAGCGGTCACCGTGACGACAGCCGGGGTCACAGATGTAGAGGGCGCGTTGTAACCGTCGCCAGCGTAAGCGGCGGTTATGCTATCGATGCCAACCGGAAGACTGGTTGTGCCAAAAGTCGCCACGCCATTCGTGGCTTTGACCGAAGCGAGCGGCGTCGAGGAACCATTCAAGAAGAAGTTAACAGTGTTGTTAGTCGAGGTTGGGCTGACATGGGCCGTCAGGGTAACGTTCTTGGTTAAGATCACACTTGTCGGTGAAGCTTGAATCGTAATGCTGGTTGGCGTTCGTGAGGCCGCCCAAGCGATTGCCAGATTGTTCACGTCAACCGAACCGAGGCCAGTAACCAGGTTGTAGCCCGTGCTCGCGTCGGCGTTCGTAGCGAAGTAGCCCATTGTTCCGCCGGACGGGCACTGCAAAGCGACCGGCTGAATGGATGGTGTTCCCGGTTGGCAATACGCAATATTATCGGCTGGAGCATTCACAGCGGCCGTAGCCTGATGGAACGCCGATGGAGTGGTGTTGGCCAGCGAATATAAAGTTGGATTTATGTTGCCCAGTCCGGGATTGTCAATTTTTAGATATTGGTTAAGAAGGGTTACGATGCCGGCAAAGATCGGCGTCGAAACCGAAGTGCCTCCGAACACCGAAAAATATGTCTTCAATGCATTTGGGACACCGCTTGCGCAAGAACTTGCTTTGCTCGTCCCGCCGACTTCAAATTGCGGTGTGCAAACGATATAGCCAGGGAAATTAGGAGACGCGAGCAAGGATATATCAGGTACAAATCGGCCCGCGCTTTGGTTAGGAATCGTGACGGTCTGGTATGAAGGTTTCGCAAAACCGCCAGTGCACACATTATTTGTGCCTACAGTCGTGCAGCCGCTGACGCCGCCGCCGGTTGCAGAGAGCCAAAAATCCTCCTGTGCGGTCTGCGCGTTGGTGATCGGAACGCTTCCGGTCCTGGTGGGATGGCAATTTGGATTTACAGGATCGGACGCACAAAATGCACCAATCTCTGAGTCGTCGTTCCACGCCGTTTCGGGGATGTAGGAGACAGCCGATCCGCCGTTGCCGTCGTTGCTCTGATTCCAGAATGTGCTGGTGTACTCCCCGATTGGAATCATCGTTCCGCCGACTCCCGTCACTTCCGGGCTACTGGAGGGATAACTCACAGCCAGGCCCTTTCTGGCTCCGGGATAAGGACGCGTATTCGTGGGAGGAGAATTATCGCAACCGGCAGCGCCAACGTCTCCGCTGGAGTTCAGGAACGTTATGCCTTCGGAATTGGCGAGTTTCAATTCTGTTTCATCCGCGGACGTGGAGCCACTCATCGCTTCGTCCATCTCGCAAAATCCGTAACTCAGCGTTATCACCGGGGCAAGGTTGTTATCGATTGCGTAGTAATAAGCGTCAAAAACGTCGCCGGCGGTTCCGCCCGAATTGACGTAAATAATTTGCGCATTCGGTGCCGTCGCTCCGGACCACTCCAAGTCGAGATCTGCTTCAGGCAGGTCATCATTAGGAGCAAACGGATTGACTCCAGGATCTGGCCCATTCAGTACATAGCGAAAATTTGAAGTGTTGCAAGAGGTCGTGATGAGCCCATTGGCATCGGCTGCGCAGTTAATAGTTGGAAGATTGAAGGCTGCCCTGAACGCGTTAAGGTCGGCGAGATAGACATCGGTGCGTCCGATTACGGCAAGTTGCTGTCCGCTGCCATCAATGCCGGCCGTGTAAAGCGGCTGAATGTCGTAGATGGTCGTGACGTCCCCGGGGCCGATAAAGAATTCGTTGCCACTCGTCACCGGAAGCGTGTACTGAGGCTTCTGCCTAACCAAGTGGGACTTCGATCGAAAGTCGCTCAGGCCGCGCACTCCCGTTACCACTGCAGACAAGCTGGAAGGGATGGCGGGAGATGAGATGTTCGCGAAGTGCGATTCCCCCTCGACATCAAACTTGTGCAGACTAGTCTGAAATGCCATTTCAACCTGCGAGGCCGTGCCGCTGAAAGCGATCCAGTTGCGGCTGCGAGCCACGGTGTTGACGGTGAAACCTTGACCACGCAGCCAGGCAGTAAGCTTTTTGATATCCGCAGCGCTTAGCCCAAACTGATCAGCGAACTGCTCTGGTGTTAGCCAGCGATGGTAAAGGACTGAACGCGGATCTTGCTGCTGCGCTAAAAGCTCATCGAGAGCCTTTTGCTGGCTTAAAGAAGGTGCCGTCAACAGAGTCATGTAATTCAGCTTCAGGGCGGGATCAACCGGACCGCGATCAAACTCCGGTTTAGCTTTAGCTGGTACACCTGCGGAAAGTCTGACGTGCTGTTCCGAAGCGGCGCGGCCAATGATGCGATCCTGCGCGGCCATGAGCGGTATGGAGAAAAGCGCGACCGCGAAGACGGCTCTAAATGTTAGAGAGTAAAGATAAGATAAAGATAAGGGCGCCAAAACAGAAAGAAGCGTCGCGCGCGTACATCGCATGAATTCTCCGTGCCAGTTCGGGTAGGGTTGGTGAAGGTTGGCCTATTATGGTTCGTTCGCCATCGCGGAGCAAGTCTTTAGTTACTAAAGTTACCTGCCTCAGTACGGTCCATGGGTCCGAAGGTTAGAGGTAAGCCACGTCTTATTTGGTAGATAGGTCGTCAGTGGGAGTTAGACTTCTGCCAGCTCTTCTTCCAATAACTGCTTGTTGTAGAGCTCAGTGTAATAGCCATTGAGGGAGATGAGTTCATCGTGGGTACCGAGTTCGACGATGCGTCCTTGATGCAAGACGGCGATGCGGTCGGCATTGCGGACCGTTGAGACTCGGTGGGAGATGAAGATAGTGGTGCGTCCGCGCATGATCTCGCGCAGGTGGTTCAGTATCTTGTCTTCGGTATGAGTGTCGACGCTCGACAAGGCGTCGTCGAGGATTAGAATGCGCGGGCTGCGGAGAATCGCCCGGGCAATGGCGGTTCGCTGCTTCTGGCCTCCGGAGAGCGTGATGCCGCGTTCGCCGACTGTCGTCTCATAACCTTCAGGGAAGCTTTCGATATCCTGCGCGATATTGGCAGCCTCGGCGGCGACTCGAATGTCTTCGAGAGTCGCATCGCTCGTCTCTTCTTTAACGCCAAACGAAATGTTCTCGCGGATGGTCGCGCTGAAGAGAAATGTTTCTTGCGGCACGAATCCGATCTGGCGGCGCAAAAAATCGATAGGGAATTCGCGAATAGGGCGCCCATCGATTAATACCGCGCCGGGTACGGCGTCGTAGATGCGAGGAATCAAATTCACTAGCGTCGTCTTGCCGGATCCCGTAGGCCCGACAATCGCCAGGCTCGATCCGGCAGGGACCCTCAAGGTAACGTCCTTGAGGACCGACACGCCATCGTAGTCAAAGTTGAGATTACAGAATTCGATTTCGCCAGAGAAACCGGGCGATCGGCTGCTCCGATCATCAACAGATCGGTTATTGCCGCCGGCGTTTGTTTTGTTTTGTTGAATTTCAGGCAAATCGATGACCCCATCGTCCGATGATTCGACGGCATCGCCTATGTCGGGAGCTTGCGTCAGAATTTCATTGATCCTGACCATCGAGGCAGTCCCGCGTTGGAACAGGTTAATGACCCATCCCAAAGCAATGACCGGCCAAGTCAACTGCACCATGTAGGTGTTGAAGGCGACGAAATCGCCGACGTTTATCTTGCCGTTAAGAACTTCGCGTCCGCCGAGCCACAACACAATTACAACTGCCGCGCCCAGCATGAGTTCCAGCGTCGGCCAAAGCATGCCCATCAAACGAACCAGACCAAGGCTGCGGCGGATGTATTCCTGGTTCGCATTCTCGAACGCAGCAATCTCGGACTGCTCCTGCACGTAAGCGCGGATCACGCGGGCACCCGAAAAATTCTCCTGGGCGCGGGCCGAGATATCGGAGAACATCGCTTGAATCCGCTCAAAGCGCTCGTGGATACGGTGTCCGAAATATTGAATTACCACGCTTGCGATGGGTAAGGGCAAGAACGCGTACAGCGTGAGCTTTGGGCTGATCGCGAGCATGAAGAACAACGCGCCCGCAGTAAACACGAAAGTGTTGGCCGAATACATGATTGCGGGCCCCAGCAATTGCCGGACAGCGTTGAGATCGTTGGTGGCGCGGGCCATGATGTCGCCGGTGCGGTTACGCTGATAATACGAATAGGAAAGCCGCTCAAGATGCGCAAATAAATCGTTCCGCAGATCGAATTCGATATCTCGGGAAATTCCGATCATCACCCAGCGAGTGAGGAACTGGAAAGTTCCCTTGACCAGGGCGATGCCGAGAATCGCGGCGCAATACGTGAAAAGTTTTTGGCGGGTAACGCCGGTATTCAGATCATTAATGGCGCGACGCAGAACTTGCGGAAAGAGAACCCAGACTCCGTTATTGAAGAGAACGCAGACTGCGCCCCAGAACAGCCCTTTGCGGTAGCGCTTGAGATACGGAACGAGCGGACGAAGATTCTTCGGAACCATGATTGCACTGAACGCCGCGTCTTACAACGCGACTTCTTCCAGATGAAATTGTAGCAGCGCCGGGCCGCGCTTTTTGCGGCAACGGAACCAGCGCGACGAGCGCGGCGGTCAATAACACTCCAGTTCCAATGGATAGAATGCCGGCTGTGAGCATCAATCCGGAATACAAGAAGTCAATACTTTCCATTGCGATCTCCATTGCGTCAAGCAGCTGAGGACTAAAAAAAGCGGGTGGGCGGAGGTTGGAGATTCCGCGCCACCCGTCAAGGAGAGAGATCGAGAGACTTATTCGGACGGAGGCGGCATCATGTGCTCATGCATATGCGACGCGTGTTTTGCCTCAAGCTCGGCAAGCTTGGTTTTCTGCTCCGGCGTTAAAATCTGCATCATTTCAGACTTGATGCGCGCGTGCAGAACTTCCAACTCAATATTGGTTTGGGCATTTTGAGTGGCTAGAGCCCGGGTCTTGGCTTCGTCGAAGGGCCCGGCGTTTTCCAGCGCACGCTCAGCCTCATGGTACTGATGCATTTGTTGCTTCAGAGGTTCCATGGCAGGCTTTTCTTTTTCCCAAATAGCCTTTGCCTGGGCTTGTTGTTCGGTGCTGAGGTCAAGATAATGCGTAAAAAAACCGAGCATATGATGGAAGTCACCCTCTGGACCTCCGTGCCCGTGCATACCCTGCGCAATCGCGACTGCGACCGCTACAAGTACTACGGCACCAATGGTGAGAATTCGGATACGAGTTGATTTCATTGTTGCTCCTTTGTCGTCGATCGCAAAGATTTCGGGAGGCAGCCCGACCATCTGCAATCCGACGATCTATGGAGATAAGAACACTTTATTCCCGCAGCGGCGGTAAAGAGTCAGTCAAGCGGGGTAAAGATTTGTAAAAAGTATGGGAATCAGATGACCCGATATCTTTCTACAATTCTTTAATGCATAACAAAAACAGTTGGTAGATGATGAAGGCAATGGACCACATACTGATTGTCGATGACGATACTGAACTGTGCGCTCTAGTGCAGGAGTATCTGACTGCCGAAGGCTTCACCCTGAAAGCGGTGCATGATGGAGAGAGTGGTTTACAGCAAGCCTTGACCGGCGAATACACGCTGATCGTTCTTGACGTGATGCTTCCGGGAATGAACGGCTTCGAGGTCTTGCGTCGCATTCGCAGCGTTTCGAAAATCCCTGTGTTGTTGCTCACCGCGCGCGGCGAAGACGTCGACCGGATTGTCGGGCTGGAGATCGGTGCGGACGACTATCTACCGAAGCCGTTTAATCCGAGAGAATTGGTGGCGAGAATTCGAGCGGTTCTTCGGCGCACCAAACCGGCCAGCGCCAGTGATGAGGTGCCTGAGGTTTTGAAGGTGGGAGACGTGGAACTCGATCCCGCCGCACGCAGTGTGCAGCGCGCCGGCCAGCCGGTTGACCTCACCTCGGTTGAATTCAACCTGCTTGAAGTATTGTTGCGCGAGGCAGGCAGGGTGGTGACGCGCGAGCGCTTGGTGAATGCCGTCCTCAGCCGCAAATTCATGCCCTTCGATCGCAGCATCGACATGCACGTCAGCAAGGTGCGCCGAAAGTTGGGCGACTCAGAAGAGGATGGCGACCACATCAAGACGATTCGTGGGGTGGGGTACATGTTTGCGAGGCCTACCAAAGTCAAAAAACTGGAAACTAAGTAGAGATCTGAAGCAACGGTCAGGTCTACGCCAATCAACGTTTCAGTAACGTATAGCAGAGACCTATAGCAATGACGTATAGATGAAAAGCCTCTTCCTCAAAATCTTCCTGTCGTTCTGGATCGCGCAAGCCCTCTTTCTTGTGCTCGCGATTCTAGCCACCATCGCATTACGCCCTACGCGTCGCGGGGTGGAGGGGGAAGGTCCGCAGATTTTGGCGGAAACCGTGAACGCTTACCAGAGTTCCGGCGAGCGTGGCGCGCGAGACTATCTCGACCAGATTTGGCATTCGCACCATGTCAGGGCATTCGTGTTTGACCCTCAGGGGCGAGAGCTTTCAGGCCGCCAAGTTCCACCGTGGATCGAAGACTCGCGCCAGGGACGAGCTCCAACATACGACGAACACGCGAGCGCGTCTGCCAACGGTTCTCATGACGAATTTGCCGGCGGTATACATCTCCACCATCGAGGATGGACCGATAACCTGATGCCGGATCGCATCATCCGGCGTGCGATGACACTGGACGGGAAACGTTACACAGTCGTGTTGGAGCTGCCACCCGGCCCTCAAGTATTGTTTGGTCATCACGACATTCCCGGCCTCGGGATCGCGATCGCCGTGATCACCTCCGGGCTCATGTGTTATCTGTTGGCGTGGTCGATGACCACTCCAGTGCGGCGTTTGCGTGCTGCGGCGCAGAGCCTTGCTGCCGGGGACTTGTCAGCGAGAACCGGCGCTCCGGCAACCGGGCGCCGCGATGAGCTCAGCGAGTTGATGCGCGACTTCGACCGCATGGCCGAGCGGATCGAGGGCTTGGTTGAATCGCAATCTCGTCTGCTCAAAGATGTATCGCACGAGCTGCGCTCTCCGCTCGCTCGCCTGAGTGTGGCACTGGGGCTTGCCCGGCAAAGAGTCACGCCGACGGTCGCGCCCGAGCTTGAAGGAGCTCTCAACCGTATCGAACTCGAGGCCGACCGCCTGAATCAACTTATTCAGCGCCTGCTCACAATCTCCCGGCTCGAGTCAGGCACAGACGGCTTGCGGACGACAAAATTTTCTCTTCGCGAAATGGTCGAACAGGTCGCCCATGACGCGGACTATGAATCTCCGAAACGCGGCTGCCGGGTGATCGCCGGTTCCGACGAATTCCTGATCGAAGGCAATCCCGAACTCCTGCGAAGCGCGGTCGAGAATGTGATAAGGAACGCCACGCGTTATACTTCAGAAGGCACAAAAGTGGATGTGCGACTGGAGCGGCACCCGGCATCAAGCGGCGGCGAAGAGGTGATCATCCGCGTTCTTGATTCAGGTCCCGGCGTTCCCGTAGAAGCGTTGGAAAAGATATTTCAACCTTTCTATCGCTTGGACGATGCCCGCGACCAGCAGACTGGCGGAGCAGGCTTGGGCCTCTCCATCGCCGAGCGGGCGGTTAAATTGCATGGCGGCCAGGTTCACGCATCCAACCGTAAAGAGGGTGGCTTAGAGGTTGAAATCCGGATTCCATCTACTGCCGGGTTTGCTCTTCCCGCTCGTTCCTGATACACAAATTATTTCAGCCACAAGCTTAACCTCCTGAGGGTGGCGCAAAGATCGCCCTGCGGGAGGAAAGCGTCTGGGAGAGTTGATGTCAAAGAAAATTAACGGAATTGCAGCGCTTGCGGCGATTTGCGCCCTCAGCGTCTTTTTGCTGAATTGCGGAAGCTCCTCTTCGCGCCCCTCGGGCTTGTTGTACGTGCTCACGCAAGGAATCAACGGCGGCGGCGAGAACGTCAGCTCTTTCGCGGTTGACTTTAAGAATGGCAACTTGTCGCTCATCAATGCGAACGCCACCACCTGCGCAACCGCTAATACATGTGGGCTTCCGCTTCAGATTCTGCTCGATCCAAGCGCAACAGCCGCGTTCGTGCTAAACCAGGGCAGTCCCTGCACCCCGACCCCGCCAACGTGCACGCCGAGCGGGACGACTCCGCCGACAATAAACTCGTATACAGTGAATTCCGATGGCAGCCTTTCCGCTCCTTCAACCGCCGCGACGCTATCGGCTGGGGATACTGCAATTGCAATGACGCGCGATTCAAGCGGCACTTTCCTGTTCGTCATTACCGCATTGCCACAGTTGCTCGTCTACAACATGAAGTCGGGATCCACTAGTCTGACCTTGGCGACGAGCCTCGCTCTGACCAAAGTTCCGAGCGCGCTTTCGGTCATCTCTTTTACCCCATCAGGATCTTCTTCCGCGCAGGAATATCTTTACGTCACCAACAATCACGACAACTGCACCGTCGCTTGTAACCCCTTTCATAACGACAACACGCTGAGCGCTTACAGTGTCGGATCGAGCGGGACGCTGACGGAGCTGCCGAATTCTCCATATGCCATCAACGCCGTAAATCCGATCTCGGTAGTTGCGGTCAATACGAACCCCGCGGGGCAGAACACCGGCGGAATTTTTATTTATGTCGGCAATCAGGATCCAAACGGCGGCCACGTTTATCCCTACCAGGTTTGCACCGTCGTCGACGCAGTCTGCACTTCTGCGGATGTCGCTGGCGGTCTCGTCACTCCGCTTGGAACATGCCCTGGTATCTCATGCCAGACTCCGCCGACTACGGTTGGCCAGAGGCCGGTCGCAATGCTCATCGATCCGACAAACAATTTTCTGTATGTCGTCAGTGAAGGTTCGAACACGATTTACGGATTCCGAATTAATACCGCGGCGGGCACCCTGGCCGCGCTCACTCCCGCCTCGCAATCGACCGGCTCACAGCCTGTGGCGCTGGCTCTGCAACCTCCAGTCGGATCGAGCGCCGAATTCATTTACGTCTCGAACAGCGGCTCGAGCTCGATTTCGGGATACAACGTCAGTACCACAACGGGAGCCATGAGCAATCCAATCACGGTGACGAGTCCTTCGACTCCGAGCGGATTGGTTGCCCGATAAGCAGTGACAAGCAATGAGCAGTGACAAGCAATGACGAGCAGTGATAAGTAACGACTGCGGTTGGCGAGTCCGTTCCGATCAGCCGCCGCGATGTGCTGTAGCGGGGTCCCAAATAGAATTGAGCCGAACAGGAACCATCAGCCGGAGCGTTGCGCTCCGGCTCGTTTATTTATCGCTGAGCTTGCTTTCCACTCGGGGGCAAGAGATCGGCAGACGCCGGTTCATCTTCTTCAACCCCGATGCCGAATAGCGCGGCTTGCTCCGCAGCGTGTTCGCGCATCTGGCGCAATTCTTCTTCTTCGTCGACAACTGCGACACCTTCCGGCTGATCTTGTCTGCGCTGAGTCTTGCGCTCGTTTTTATCGCGTTGTTTTTGCTGGCGTGCCTGCTCTTTCTGGCGTTTGGAAAATGTTGATCGGCCTCGTGGCATTCGCAGTTTCCCCCATTTGTCTAATTTCTTATGTCTAATTTCTTATATTTCTTATTATGACCGGCTACGCAGATGCTTTGTAGAGCAGGTAAAGCTCGCCTTTATGTACCTCGACTAGTGGCCTCAACCAGCTAAACGGTCGCGTCCGCTTCGAGCGTTACTCTAGTATAACCTCGAAATTAATCGCGGAGTAGACCCGTTGCAGCGCATCCGCTTGAGTGCTGCAAAGCGGGTGCAGTTTGACAGCTCTTTGCGAAGCGTCCTATACTCCACCGCTGCGCGAACTTCCTCGTGCCTCCGGAGATCTCACCATGTTAAAGCGATCACTGATCCACAGCCTGCTTGCTCTCGTCGTCTTATTAAATGTCTCTCTTGCGGAAGACCGCGGGAAGCTTCGTCAGCCAAAACTCAAAACGCAAAACAGCGGTACCACGCAAGGATTGATTGCGGTCAGTCCGGTAGATTCACGAGTGGTGTGGGCGTCGGGACGCGGCGGCACATTTCTGCTGACAACAGACGGCGGCGAGCATTGGAAGGCGGGAGTAGTGGCCGGAGCCGAAGCATTGCAGTTTCGCGATGTGCAGGGAGTGAGTGACAAAGAGGCTTACCTCCAATCGATCGGCAATAATCCGACCGACTTTCGCATTTATAAAACCGAAGACGGCGGCGCGACCTGGAAGATGCAGTTCCAAAACCATAACCCGGGCGCATTCTACGATTGCTTCGCTTTTTGGACGCCTGCGCGTGGAATCTCGCACAGCGACTCAGTGAATGGAGTCTTTCCCGACCTGCGCACGACCGACGGAAGGCACTGGCATAACATCAGCAGCAATATGCCGCCGGCACTTCCCGGCGAAGCGTCGTTTGCCTCGAGCGGCACTTGCGTTGCAAAAGACGGGGAAAATAATGCCTGGATTGCAACCGGCGGCTCGACTATCGCCAGAATCTTAGCCACAACCGACGGAGCGAATACCTGGAACGCCTACGCCACTCCACTCGTCAGTTCGCCGAGCGCCGGCGCATTTACGGTCGATTTCCGCGATGCGTTGCACGGAATTGTTGGCGGCGGCGATCTTGATCCCG
>JAYVCW010000235.1:0-3404 GCA_043749775.1 Acidobacteriaceae bacterium
ACGTGATGCCCCACTGATTGCTAGTCGCTCCGAGCCAACCGTCGAATGCTCCTCCTCCAAATTGGACGGCTTTGCCATTCCATATCGTCGGCAGATTGACTTCAAATCGAATATCTTGCGCGGAGCGATCGATGGGATGAATCCCGCCTAGAACTTTGCAATATTCTCCACGCTGATCGTGGCGAAGTTTTGGGAGTGGACTCGCGCGCCGTTCGTGGGCAAACCCAGTGCGGATACCGGGAAGTCGACCCGACTAAGTGATTTGCATGTTGCCTTGAAATTGGAATGAGTGGTCGCCGGTGCAGGCTCTTGCGCTTGCATGTTCGCTCACCGACAACCAATGTCAGTAATAAGGTGATTTGCAAAAGGCGAATCATTCAGCTTGGATGCTAAATCAGATTTTTCGCCGACAGGTCGATCATCGGAACGCGACCTTTTGTGCTCGCTGAGGGGTTGTTTTACACGTACGGGTATGTCTGTATGAATGATATTGCATCAGATCTACCTTGCTGCCTCGCGCTTATCTAACTCTTTTGTTTGCGCACTGAACTGCGGAACCCAATATACAGAACGATATAAAACGCTACCCCGTCAATCTACTACGCAGTTCCGACCGTACCTCTTGGAACGCTGGCAAAACAACGCCGGTAAACCTTAACCATTGAAGGGTACTGATAATGGACGAAATAAAAAAAATAATTAAAAGGGCTCATTCCCGCCGCACCTTTATGGCCGGAGTTGGCGCGGTCGGCGCCACTGCGGCGCTGGCCGGTTGTGGTGGCAGCAGCAGCCATCGAGGTGTCTCCGATGCGGACATTCTTAACTTTGCCCTCAACCTTGAATATTTGGAAGCCGAATTTTATTTGCGCGCAACCACGGGCCAAGGCCTTTCTTCTGCAGACGCAGGCTCTGGCGCGGGCAATGCGACGGGTGGCGCTCAAGTTACTTTCGCCAACGCTACCTTACAGCAGTACGCTAACGAGATTGCGCAGGACGAATTGAATCATGTGCGCTTTTTGCGTCAGGCTCTGGGGTCGGCCGCGGTCAGTCGTCCCGCGCTTGATTTTACCAACAGCTTCAATGGACTGGCGTCGGCTGCCGGAATCGGTTCCACCTTCAATCCTTTCGCCGACTCTAACAGCTTTTTGCTCGGAGCCTTTGTATTTGAAGACGTAGGTGTGACGGCATACCACGGAGCCGCAACTCTGCTCCAGAGCAAAACCTATCTCGGCGCAGCTGCCGGAATTATGGCGGTCGAAGGTTATCACGCGGCTGAGATCAGAACCTTGATCTATGGAACGTCGGTAACCAATCCCCAGGCGCCATACCTGGCAGACGCAAATAAGATCTCAGCGTTGCGGGCGACTCTTGGTGGCGGAAACGAAACGCCGATCAGCGGGACAAGCATCGTTGCGGCTGATTCGACCAACGCCATTGCGTTCGAACGCACCACCGATCAGGTGCTGCACATCGTCTACGCAGCGGGTCCGGGCGTCGCCACGAAGGGCGGCTTCTTCCCCAACGGATTGAACGGAAAAATCACGGCCACCACCTCCTAAGGAAAAAACCATGGAAAATATCGAAAAGAATTTTTCTCTCACAGAGACGCAGAAGCTGGATCAAATTATCTCAAGCCGTCGCTCGATGATTAAGCTTGGCGGAACCGCCTTGGCTGGCTTGGCGTTTGCCGGAATCGCCAAGGCGCAGGCTGCGGTCACCGACACCGACATTCTCAACTTCGCTCTTAACCTTGAATACCTTGAAGCGGAGTACTACACCATAGCCGCCTCCGGTCAAACCATCGACCAGGCGGGCATTGGCATAAGCGGGACGGGTACGCAGGGCAGCGTCATCATCAAGAACAATAATCCGATGAGCGCGAAAGTTACCTTCACCGACGCGTCGATCGCAGGCTATGCGACCGAAGTCGCCACAGAGGAGCAGAAGCACGTTACTTTCTTGCGCAACGCGCTTGGCTCCGCCGCGGTGGCTCAGCCGTCGATTGATCTCTTAAACAGCTTCAACGGGCTCGCAGTGGCAGCTGGCATTGGTCCGTCGTTCGATCCTTTCGCTAACCAGGTGAACTTTTTGCTTGGCGCCTACATTTTTGAGGATGTCGGAGTTACTGCGTACCACGGAGCCGCTGGCCTTTTGACCTCGTCAGCAAACCTTGATGCGGCTGCCGGAATTCTAGCGGTTGAGGCCTACCACGCCGGGTTGATCCGAACCGTGCTTTTCGGACTTGACGCGGCGAATCCGAGTTTGGGCATTGACGCAACCGCCACCAAGATTTCGAATGCTAGGGCGACGCTCGATGGCACGGGGAACGACGACGTGGGCTTAGGAGTTGTTACGACTTCCGTCGGGCCATCCGCCACCATCGTCGACGCGGATTCAAACTCAATCGCATTCAGTCGCACCACCGCGCAGGTACTGGCAATTGTTTACGCAGGTGGTACGGGAAGTGGTGGATTCTTCCCCGCCGGTTTGAACGGAAACATTAAGTAGCTCGCCCCTGAAGTGACTTGGCGTCGGTTCTCCGAAGCAGTGGAGAGTCGGCGCTTTTTTTTGGTGTGCGAAACTTCGTCGCGTCTGCTCCCTTTCGCGTCGGCTGAAAAGCCTACGTCTTGCGGCCCCAACCGAAGCGTCTGCCGACGATGGCTTTTACGATGAGGTGATCGGTGGAACTTGTGGCGCCCACTCCGATGCCGAAGTTGAACTCCCATTTCGTGGAGACTTTGAGGTCGGTTGCTAGAAAGAATTGTTACTGCTGATTGTGCAGCGTATCGAAGCTGGCGAGGTCTCCGTAGGCGCCGTAGTATTCGACGCCGGCGTTAAGCTTTTTTGTGAAGTCGTATCCCACCTTCGCATTAGGAGAAAACGATACTCCCTGATGCACGCTCGGGCCGTGCCATGAACGTTCCATTGCCGGATTGAAGGCGAGATACCAGTGTCCCAGTTGCTTATCGATGATGGGTCGGATTTCCCAGGTCCAGGTATCGGGCGAAAACCGGGCGCGCTGATAACCGATCTCGTTGGATAGGCTGAGGCCCATGGGAAGATGCCAACTCTCAAGCGCACGCACTCGCGGCCGGATGTGGCTGCCTACCCATTGCACGCATTGTCCATTGCGCTCGCTGGTCAGATGTAGAACCCGGTTTCAGACCAGCTGTTGATGCCCCTGCTCGAGATAGCGAACGCCTCCATGGACCAACTTAGGGCTGCGGCTCGAAGTACCTTTTCCAAAATCGCTCTGTTCAACGAGCAAAACTTTGTACCCGCGAGATGCTGCATCCACCGCACTGCTCACGCCGGTTGCTCCGCCGCCGATGATGATCACGTCCCACGGCTTCGAGCGACTCAGGACGCGGTCCAGCATTTGCTGCCGGTTCATTCTGTCGCTT
>JAYVCW010000236.1:0-2956 GCA_043749775.1 Acidobacteriaceae bacterium
GCGTCTCGGGTATACGCCTCCGCTACGGCAGTCTCTGTGAGCCGAGCCATGACGTAAGACTTTTGCGCATCGTTCAAATCCGGTCTAAATATATGACTCTCAAGCATTAAGGGCTGCTGCACCGGCAAATAGGCTAAACGTCCAGATTCGCCGCGAGCGCACAGAATGAAGGTGGATGCCTGGTCGAGCATGGCCAAATCGATCAGGTTCGGCTCGTAGCTTGCCCAGACTTCCAGTTCTCTGCGCTCCCGGTAGGTAGCTTCTGTGACGATGACCCGCTCCATTTAGACAGCGCGGGTCACTCGCGCCGTAGCGGTCACAGCGTTCGAAGGCTGAGCCGTCACGAGCAAAGCCAGGAATTGGCCGGTGAATGTGGTCAAATCGGAGGTAAAGTGCGTGCCCGCACCATTCGGCCCAGCGCTTGCCGTGGTAATCGAGCCGCCGGAGGGTACAGCCGTATAGTTGAGCGAGCCGCTATCCACGTCTGCTTCCACTACCGTTAGAGTGAATGTTCCTGGCGCGGCGCTGAAATCCCCTTCAATCCTCACTGATTTCGTATTGCCGATAAGCGGCACGCTTACCTGTTGAGACGTGGAAGCCGTGACCAAACTCTCAGCTTTGAATAGCGTTTCCTGATTCAGCGGATAGTGGCTTCCGAGCGCTGGTGGCGGGTTCTTCGTGTTATAAAGTGGCATTTTTTAACCCCTGAAAAGAATCAAAAGAATCAAGCGGTACCCTGTTTTATAGCCTTCGTAATTGCACGCGCAGATTCTTCGTCTGTAACTTTGAGATAGGCTCCTGTGGATGACAAGCTCTTGTGTCCGAGATATTGCCGAACATTCTCAATCCCCGCAGAATGAATAGTTTGCATAGCTATTGAGTGTTTCAAAACGTGCGGGTGGCACTTGTGAGCGGGAAGGTCTGCTGCGCTTGCATAGCCTCGGAAGAGGGTAAAGAAGTGTTGTCGGCCGAACTTGAAAAGCCTTTGATTGTTGGTGAATCCTTGTATGTAATCAAAGAGGGCTGACCGCTCATCGAGCAAGGGATTAGCGTGCTGGACGAGCGGTTGTACTGTGCGCAGACTGCCTTTGAGCCGCCGCACGTCCAGGCACTCGTCCCGGATGTCATCTCGAATGATTGCAACAACTTCCGATGCGCGCAGGCCGTGCCAGAAGCCGACGAGAATGGCAAGGAAATCCCGCTCTCGTCTAGCTCGGGCAATGTCCAAAACTCGTAGTAATTCGTCAAGATTTAAGGCTTGAAACAATCAAGAAACAGGACAGAACTTCATATTGTCGCATTCGGGCCGCGGCTGGTTTCATGGCATACGCATTGGCAGAGACGGCGCCCCACCCTTCGAGAACAGTGGCTGTGCTTGCCATACACACACCATTCATTCATAGAAATGCGCTTGTGTTTCCGCCACGAGCCTTGCTTTACGGGCTGCAATTGCAGGTTTCGCACAAACTCATCTGGATTGAGAATTAGGATGTCGGTGTTCATTTCTTATAGCTAATCGGGCGGAAGCTGAACGGGTCGAGAACTTTATCTGTCCCACTTGTGGTCGAAGGGGCGAACGTTGAGACGTTGTTGTAAGTTGCGGATTTCCGTGACGAGAGCGTTAATTCGGTCGCCCTGTTTCGCAATTTCTTGCTCGTGACCATCCCGATTCCGATACATACGAGCCAGAAAATAGACCATGATGCTGCCAATAATAGGAGACGCAACCCCTCCGACTGCAAGAAGCTGGTCAACGGTAGAGTGATCGATGGCCACATTTACTTAAACTTCCGCCGAAGGAACAGGCAAAAGTCCATACTCAATCATGCGAATTTCAACGATGAGCCAGACCCAATCGATGAATGCCACTGGGTCAGAAAAGCCATCCGGCCAGGTACGCCATAACCAACAAAACTAAGACGCACGCGAACAGGCCGACCGCAATCGCCAGGGAGTCGATGAGTATCCTCGTCAGGCTTCCCTCGGCATAAACGTGACTGTCCGGTGCTGGATCTTCCACTGGTCATTCTGCGGCATTTGCCAGAAACACCCGGGAACTTCACGGGATGGCATCTTCTCGGGGATGTAGCTCCAGGCCAGAATGATCTCTTCCGGCATGTGAGCTTTGGCCGTGCGACGTCGGTAGAGGGTCGGCGTAATCATGTCTGCCCAGCCGCGGCGCTGCATTCTCTTCGCTTTGCAAAGAGAGACAAAGAGCGCAGGGACAGCGTCCAGCGCTTGATCTGCACTCAAAACAGCAATTTGTTGGGGCATTAATGGAGCGGAGACACGAGAACCTGCGGTTGAAACGCGCCTCACTTTTGCAGCGAGACAGGCTAGCCAGTCAAACGCAAGGGTAGAGATGAATCGTGCATCGCCAGAGGTATTTTGTCTAGATTACGTTCGTAACGATACGAGATAGAATAGCACCTTAGTGGGGGATAACACTGGTTAAGTCTTGCCTTTACAATCACTTAGTGGTATGTATTAGGCAAGTAACTTTGAGGGTACACAGGCAGAAACACGTAGAGCGGTGAAATTCTTTTGTGGAAAGGATCGCGGAGATTTTCAAGCCAGAGCAGGGCCACCTTAGCCGGGTGGCCTTTTTTACGTTATGCAGCCATTTCTTGGGTCACGAGACGATCTGCGTAGCAGTGCAGATGCACGGCCTCGCCGAACTCATCTTCCACATCCGGCCACGGTAAAACCACTTCCCTGCAGATCACGCATCGCTGCAACTGTACTGGGTGAGCATTCATTTCTGACTCCTCGAGTGGCTTTTCGGGAACCTTACAAGCGATCCCGTCCCGAAAGCCATACAGGTAAAGCCTGAAGTATCAATTTCATAAAGATTACGAAAGTACCGAAACGGTTGACTGTTCACTTTTGAGCAGGTGTGCCGAAAATATAAACAAAAAACCCGCCCCCTGGAGGAAGGCGGGTCGAGTGGAGAGAA
>JAYVCW010000237.1:0-2976 GCA_043749775.1 Acidobacteriaceae bacterium
CCCCTCCAATCCGGATACAGTAGCCGAAACTTGGTGATTGCCAACAAAACGCCAGTCACGTAAAAACTAAAGCAGTACTCGCAAGTGAACAGGTAAAAGAGCTTCCTTGCCGCAAGGTGCTGGCAAGTTTCGCTCTTAGCCTTGCACCACTCACGAGCCTCACGAAAGATCTCTTCGTGCGTAACGGTCCAGGAAACATTGGCGACGGGAATTGCCAAGATGACCATATAAAACAGATCAGCGTTTGCGCCGAACATCTTTTCTCATTCCTCCACTAGCGAATTCGCTAATCTTATCGAATCGCCGCCCGCGGGCAAACACCTGCTCTGCCAGCAGTGAATGGTGTCATGCATAACCCGCCTTCGTCCATCAATCTTTCGGAGACCCATGGTCAACCGAAATAAGTTGACGTCGATGAGTCTCAACATGCTGATCTGGCGCCCGAGCGTGCGGGCCTCTTGTCGCCCGGTGCCGCAATTCGAAACGGGCCCTATTTCGGGCAAGCAGTTCACTGTTATGCTTTGTCGCGTACCATTCGCACCAATCATCAAAAACTATAGGAGGGTTTTACTTCCGAAGCGTAGGCGGACTTAGGATTTCGGGTTGCGCCATCCGCCGACATCTGTAGCGAGGGAATCGGCTTGTTCCGGCCCCCAAGTGCCCGGATTGTACATATGCAAAGGCACAGCATTGTTAAGAATCGGATCGACAATCGTCCATGCGGCCTCTACCACATCCTCGCGAACGAAAAGCAACTTGTCTCCGTGCATGGCATCCGTTAGAAGACGTTCATACGGGCACTCACCAATAATGTAAACTTCATGCCGTCGTGTCCCTCACCACATATCACCGTACAGACTGCGGTATATTTGCCGGGCTTGTCGGGAGCATTGACTGCAAATTCTTGAACTCCAGGATGTAAGAAGAAGCTCCGTCCGTACTTCATTACCTATTCCCACGAAATGGAAGAGCCCGGCAATCTCGAAATTAAATCGTTCAACGTTGCCGGAAGGCCCCAAGCGGGCAATGCGTTCCTCGGCTCTAATCTCGAGTTCGAATACGGCGTAAAAACTTGGTGGACGACGGAGTTCTACCTCGACGGCCAAACTACGCAAAATGACAGCACCATTTTTACGGGATTTC
Organism: Acidobacteriaceae bacterium; assembly: GCA_043749775.1. Lineage (GTDB taxonomy): Bacteria > Acidobacteriota > Terriglobia > Terriglobales > Acidobacteriaceae > Acidiflorens. The sequence continues at coordinate 1,144 of JAYVCW010000237.1, forward strand.
GCTGGGAAAATCGGCTGCGACCATTGCTCCGAGAACATGTAATCAATCCCGTTCTCTACATAGAATACGAAAACATCAGCGCGGACAAAGCGCTGCGAGAGGTCGTTGGACGTGATGGGGCAGCGGACTTTAAGGTGCCTAATGGCAATAGCCGCTCCGAAGTTGCGCGCGAAATGGAGGTAAAGCTGATTCTGGGGTCCAATTTCCGAGGCTGGAACCTGAGCGAAAACTTTATTGCGGAGAAAAATCTTGACGGCAATCCTTGGGAATTTGGCTATGCCTGGGCATTGAGCCGCCCGCTCGGTTTAGCCGTGAAAGCAAATGCGTGTAGCTTTTGCCGCGATCCAAGCCGGCCTTGAAATGTACGGAGGGTTGGGAGACGCTTCCAACTGCGGACTTGTCGACACCTCGCACTACTTGGGCCCAACCATCAATTGGGCCTCACCCGAATGGTTTACATTTTCCTTCTTCCCCCAGTTCGGTTTAAATGGCCACAGTTTTGACCATTTATATCGTGTCGGTATTTCCTACGAAATTGACCAGGTCTTCGGTCGTTTTCACAAGGCCGATCGATGATATACAGCCATCATCGGGACGGCCTCTTCCTATCTCTTGTGGTGTCTATTCTGGTTTGATGTTGGGGCTCTCAGCCTTAGCGAAGGCGAATGGAACATGGCTGACGAAAGATCCGGCTCGCGATCACGGTCGTAAAAACCCGTACGCTGGTCAGAAAGAAGCTGTCGCGGCGGGCCAGCGAATTTTCCTTAACCATTGCGCCCAATGTCACGGGGATGATACTGAGCGAATGCGTGCAGCAGACGGCAACCGAGGAAGACCTTCACTGGCTTTTGGTGAACGGGAGGAAAGAAATGCCATCCTGTGCAAAACTCCCGGATCAGCAACTATGGCAAGTGATTACCTATATGAGAACACTTGATCATTGACAAATATTGCTGTTCGCGCTTAGGACCAGCCGTTAAACTGGCGAGACTGTATCATCGTCAAGATGATCTTGAAGGTTCCTGAAAAGAGAGACCCGACTGACTTATGAATAGGAACCCGGCGAACCGACCGCCACCCGCGTCCGCCGCTGGCATTGCAAGTCGCAGCGTGACGGGGGCCACGGGTCGGATACATTTTTCACAGTCCTGCGCTCCGGTATTTTGATAGACTGCCGAGAGCAGGGGGAACCTCGCATCTCGCCGCTAAAAACCAACGGTTGAACAGGCCTAGAGGACAAAGATTTTTACAAACTCACAGATCCAATTGCCTATCGGGATCGTATGAACAATGTACGGCGGCGGTCTGGATCGACTAGCTTTCGGGCGCAGGTCCAGGGTGCGAAGCACTATTTATCAAAGGAGTCTGTATGACTAAAATCAAATTGAGTCTGGCCATCGTCGGCTTACTCTGCCTGAGCATGCCGCTGGGGCTGTTTGCATCCAGCCATCGTGAAGCCCCTATCACCGCTTTGGATCGCGCGGCAGATATAACAGACGTCTATGTGTTCCGAAGCTATGGTCCGCATGCAACCGTTCCTAAGGTCACGATGATCTTGAATGTGGACCCATTGCTCGAACCCGCTAATGGCCCAACATTTTTTCCCTTCGACCACCGAATTTTGTATCAGATAAAGGTCGATAATGATCATGACGCGATTGCCGACGTGATCTTCCAGATTCGATTTAGCCCCCCGAAGTATGCCATTCCGCGAGCCCCGGTTGGACTAGTAGGATTTGACGGCGGAATCGACGGCGTTGTCCCTCCGCAGATAACGACCTTTGACAATCCCGGCTTGAATTCGCGTCAGACCTATACTGTGACCATGGTCAA
>JAYVCW010000238.1:0-15643 GCA_043749775.1 Acidobacteriaceae bacterium
ACTGGAGCATCGCCGCATTCCTGCCCCTTTTGCCGCAGCGGCGAGGGCCTGGATGAATATGTTCATCCCGTACTCGAACGCACTTATCTGATTTCCACCTCGCGGATTCATGCGGCGAGCAGCGCCCAACTGCAGACCGTGCATGTGCTGAAAGACATCACCGATCGCCGTGAGGCCGAACGCCGCTATCGCGAGCTCTTCGACAACATTCAAGAGGGAATATTTTTCTCCACGCCCGACGGCCGCTTCGTCGAGGTGAACGACGCACTCGTGCGCATTCTCGGCTATGCCAGCAGGGAAGAGGTCGTTCAGCTCGACATTCCGTCGCAGGTATATTTTTCTCCGGGGCGTTGGCAAGAGCTTACTGAAATTTTTACCCGCGAAGGCGGCGTGCGGAACCAGGAAGATATTCTCCGACGCAAGGACGGCTCCGCCGTTCACGTTTTCATCAATTGTTTCGCGGTACGGGACGCGGTTGGCAAGATCATTCAATACCGCGGACTGATGCTCGACATCACCGGACTCAGGCAATCGCAGACTGAGCTCCAGAAGGAACGGGATTTCTCGAGCAAGATCCTGAGCCACACGCAAAGCCTGATTCTCGTCACGGACACTGACGGAATCATCAGCTATGCCAATCGCCGCTGGAGCGGACTAGGCTTTCAGCAAAATCAGATTCTAGGCAATCCACTGCCTGATCTCTGCGTGCCTTCACGGCGCGCCGCTCTCTGCGACGCGCTGGCGTTGGTGGCCCGGGGGCAACAGGTCGACAATTTCGACATGCCACTCATCAGAGGCGATGGCGTCAGCGGACAATTTTCCATCAACCTCAGCCCGATCAGCGGCGAAGACGGCTCCGTCACCAGCATCGTTGTGGTTATGACCGACGTTACCGACTCCGCCATGCTCCGCGCCAAACTGATCCACGCCGAGAAAATGGCGGCCGTCGGACAGCTGGTTTCAGGCGTGGCTCATGAAGTGAATAACCCGCTGACCGCGATTTTGGGATTTACCGATCTGCTCATGGAAAATCCCGAACTCCCGGAGAGCGCGCGGCGCGATCTCCGCGTCATTTTGCAAGAAGCGCAACGTACGAAGCAGATCGTGCAGAACCTTTTAAGCTTTGCCCGGCAGATGCCGCCGCAACGCAAGCCGGTGCAGCTCAATTCAATCTTGCAGCGAACCGTGCATTTGCGATCCTATGATTTCATCAGCCACGGCATTCAAGTGATCGAGCATCTTGATGATTCGCTGCCCGCGGTGATTGGCGACTCGCATCAACTGCAGCAGGTTTTCCTGAACATACTGAACAACGCTTATGACGCGGTGCGCGAAGGTTCGCAGCCGGCTCGCATTGAGGTCCAGAGTTCCGGTAACGATGCCTTTGTCGAAATTTCCTTCCGCGACAACGGACCCGGCATCGTCGATTCCGAGAAAATTTTCGATCCATTCTTCACCACCAAAGATATCGGTAAGGGCACCGGCCTTGGGCTCAGTATTTGCTACGGGATTGTCCGCGAACATGGCGGCGAAATCTTCTGTCATAACAATCTCGATTCGGAAGGCGCCACCTTCGTCGTCCGCCTCCCCGTCGCCCCCGAGACCGCCACTTTCGGAGCAGTTGCAGGAGTAAATCCAAAATGACACAAACAGCTACCAAACCCGCTTGCGCCCCGGTTCTTCTGATTGAGGATGAACCGGCGGTAATGGCCCTGGTTCGCGCGGTTCTCGAGGGCTACGGCTATGCCGTGGTCGCCACTGAGTCAGGGGTCTCGGCACTTTATTTGCTAAAAGATGGCGATTTTCACGGAGTCGTCTCCGACATGCGAACTCCCGGCGGCGTCGACGGTGCCCAGGTCTACGCCTGGATCAAGACCCATCGCCCTGAACTCGCACGCCGGCTGGTCTTTATCACCGGAGACATCGCCAACGAGGAGACCGCGGCTACGTTGCGCCAGACGGGCGCTCCGTGCGTTGAGAAACCATTTCGGGTTGCCGATTTTATTGCAGTCATAGAAAAAACTTTGGGCAGGCCTTCGCAATGACTCAGGATTCACGCATTCGACTCTTAATTGTTGACGACGAACAGACCATTCGCCGCCTGTGCATGACCGTGGGCGAGTCGCTTGGCCTCGTGTGCCTTGAGGCGGAGAGCGGGGAAGCGGCGCTCGCGATGCTCGACGAGCAACTGGTGCACATGGTGCTCACCGATATGGTGATGCCAGGTATCTCAGGACTGGAATTTCTGGGTCACGTCAAGCGCTCTCACCCGCGCGTCGAAGTCGCGATGATGACCGGACATGGATCGGTCGAGACCGCCGTTCAGGCAATGAAGCTTGGAGCCTACGACTACATCGGCAAACCCTTTTCGCCGCTCGACGAGCTACGTCTTTTTCTGCGCCGCATGGCTGATAAGGTCCGTCTGGTGGAAGAAAACCTCTACCTTCGCGAGAAGTCTGAAACTGAAAGCTCGCTGCATGGCATCATCGGCAGCTCACCCGGAATTCAAAATGTTCTGCGATTAATTTCTCGCTTGAAAGACACCCGCACCCCGGTACTGATCTCGGGCGAGAGCGGGACCGGGAAAGAACTGGTCGCCCGCGCTCTGCATTTCCGCGGCAGTATGGCAAACCGTCCCTTTGTCGCCGTCGATTGCGGTTCTCTGGTTCCAACCCTGATCGAAAGCGAACTGTTTGGCTACGAGAAAGGCGCGTTCACGGGAGCGCTGCGCTCCAAGCAAGGCTTGTTGCAATCCGCCGACTCGGGAACGATTTTCTTTGACGAGGTTGGCGAACTTCCGCTCGAAATGCAAGCCAAACTCTTGCGCTTCCTGCAAGAGAAGGAGGTCCGCCCCGTCGGCTGCAACCATAAGGTGAAAGTGGATGTCCGCATCATGGCCGCCACCAATCGCGATCTCGACGCCGAATACAAGCGCGGCACCTTCCGGAAAGATCTCTACTTCCGCCTGAACGTCGTCAGCATCGCGCTGCCTTGCCTGCGTGATCGCCGGTCTGACATTCCCATCCTTTCCGCATTCTTCCTCGACCGGTTGGCCCCGGGACGAGGGGTTGTGCTGTCGGGAAACGCCATCAAGGCGATGATGGCCTATGACTGGCCGGGAAACGTTCGCGAATTGGAAAATTGTCTTGAACGCGCCGTCGCCCTCACCGACCAACGCGTGATCGATGTCTGTGACCTGCCGCCCGGAATTGGGGAAGCAGAAGTTCAAAGTGGGACGCGCGAGCATACCGTATTTGTCCCGGTTGCGGGCGAATTACGGACGACGGATTTAGAAGATATAGAGCGCGCCACCATTCAGCGGGTTTTTTCCCAGGTTAAAGGGGACAAGGCGCTGGCCGGGAGAATGCTCGGAATCAGCCGAGCCACGCTCTATCGCAAATTAAAGCGCTACAGCATTTCCGCCGGAGAACTTGCGCGCGCGGCGAGTGCCCTGCAATAGCGTTTCGATTCCTCCCCACTCCGAAACACCTTTTCGCGATGCGCGGCTTTATGTGCGCCGTGCCGTTCCCATTCCGCATTCCGCATTCCGAAAGATGTTCTAGCGAGATCGTGAGATTTAGTTTCAAACTGAGACGAGATTTCCGCCGTTAAGAACGTCCTCGCCTGAACTGAGCGTTTTGTTCCGCCTAACTCGTTCCGCTGCCTGCACTTGTTCTTAGGTTCATGACCTTCGCCGATTTGGCGAGATGGATGCACATTCAAAAAGCGATAAGGCAGACAGCGGGTCTTCTCGCAGGGCTTCCAAACCGGGAAGGGAGAGGACTCGACTTCGCCCAATTTTGAGGTAACCCATTGCCCACACAAGCTACGGCGCGCGCAGTTGAGGCCGATTTGGTCGGGCGTCTCGCAAAATTTTTTCCCGACGCCACACCGGTGCGCATCGCAATCAAACTGAGCCGCGCTGGCGTGCATGGGGAACCGGGCAGCGATGCCCACCCCACTTACTTGCAGAGCACGGTCATTGAATTTGGCACGCCGCGAGAAATTCTTTTTGCGGTTCACTGTCCCTTGGAATTCGCCGATCGTGTGCTGGTTGAAAGCAACGATGGCGCGCTTTACGCCGAAGCCTGCGTCGTAGCGGTCCAGTACCACCCCCATCAGACCGTCGTGGCTGCGCGCTTTTTGAAAGACGTCCCCAACTGGATCGTGAAATCATGAGTTCCTCCGAAGAAAGTCTTTCTCAAATTCCCATGGAAGATCAGGCAGCTGCGCTCTCCGCCTTGCGACCCGTTTACTTATCGCTGGTTCGCGAATTCGTGATCGATGTTCCCACCGCTCCGGAAGAGGACCTCACCGCGGCCTCGGCAGAATCGTTGGAGCAGGCAACCGCGTGGTTTTTGCAAGTCGATTCGCAAATTCAGGTTCACCAGCTTCGGCAATTCCTGCAATCGACCCAGCTGGCCGATGAAGCGGTCTTGCGCCATCTCTTGCAGCATCACATTCACAAAAGCATTAAGTCGGGCAGCGACCGGGATAAAACGGACTACTTACTGGTTCAGTATTTCTCTCTGTGCGCTCCCTCCCAGGTTGAGGATGCCGACCTCGACCTCGAATACGTGGCGCAAGTGCTCGAGCCGGTTTTAGGATCGCAGCAGCCGCAGTTGCCATCGTGGCTCACTCCGCTCGAGGCCGTTATGAATTCGGCAGCTCGCTGCCGTCGCTTAAGTGAACTGTTGCACAGTGGAACGCTCGAGCAAGGGCGCACGCTCAAGGCGCAGAACGCGGCGCACTATTTTGAACCGGCCGCCATGGCGGCGTTCGCGCGTTTTGGTTTTATGATTCGCAGAATCTTCTTCCGTCTCATGCACGGCGATCTTAACGCCATCACCGATGGCTTGCGTGAGCTTGAGCGCCGCGGAGTTGTATCCGTCGACTGCCGCCGCGCCCAGTTTTCCGCCGAGGAGCCCATCACCCGGTTGCGCATGATTTGTCAGTCCTGGAAGGTGATGTTTCACGCCGAGTACTCATCCGGCCAGCCGCTGCGTATGTTGGTGGATTTACGTGCCGCCGTGGACGATGCTCTCCACAACACAAAACGACAGGCTCCACTGGCCACCGGTGCCGGGGCTTCGCGATCCTAAACTCGATAAGCGAGAAGCGAATGAATCGGCCCACTGTTCTTATCTTGTCGACGGACCCTCTGTTTGCGCGTGAACTGACGGCGAAGTGGCCGCAGGCAAGCGGAAGTTCGCTCTCGCCCGAATTTGTCGTGCTCGATCCGACCGTGCTCGATCCGACCGTGCTTGATCCGACCATGCTTGATCCGACCATGGCGGGCAATCTCCATGCGGCGCATTACGACCTCGCGATCGTAGATGCTTGTCAACAAGCTGCCGCCGAACTTAAGCTAACAAAGAAAATCCTGGCGGCTGCCGGCAACCCTTCCATCATCGTTCATTGTGATGCCGCCCTCGGTTGCTGCGCGGTGAAAGGCAACGTTACGGTCTTGCATCGCGAGCCATTCATCTGGGCTGAGATTGCGGGACTTCTCGGGCGCGAAATTTTGCGCCGGCGGCAGGCCGAAGCACGCTGCCATGAAGCTGAAGCCGCTTCTCAGGCTGCTCAGGCGGATGCAACTCTAGGCCGGTACATGCTGGAGATGCGCATCAATGTGAATAACGCGCTCACTACATTACTCGGGAACGCCGAACTGCTCTCGCATGAGTCCGGTCTTCCCCTTAACGTGCAGTCCGAGGCCGACGCCATCCGCAACATGGCGCTGCGTCTCCACGGAATTTTTCAGCGCTTCTCTTTGCTCGACCAAGAGCTTGATGCGACCGTACGCAGCTCTGGCTCAAAGGCAATCACCGCTACCACCGCCGGCTAACCTTGCCCTTTTCCGTCGACGACGAGTTTTACCGTGACGGCACCGGACGCGAATGGATTGACAGGACATCAGAGCTTTTTCATTACGATTTCTGGGCCAGCGAGCGGTTCATTTGTATTTATAAATTGAACTCCGTGCTCGCACGCGACTTTGGCAAGCCACTGTACTCCTATGGTGAAAGGGATGGCAGCGATCAAGTCCACAAGGTAGTGCTCGCGCAGTCCGATCGTCGCTATCAACGTGAGTCCCGCAAATACCCACAGCCCGATTTTTAGCATCCATCGGCGAGCGTTCCACGCCAACAACAAAACCCAACTCAAATGCATGGAAGGCAGGCAATTGCGGGGCGAAATTGCGGCGGAGTGCGAGGAGAGATTGTAATATACCGGCCCCACTGCTGGCACGGATGCGAAGAAAACCCAGCATAGCGTGGCGCCAATCACGATGCCTCGGCGCATGACTTTGTTCTGTTCGATAATCCACGCTACAGCCATCGCCACTGGCAACAAGATATAGACGGCGTAACAAGCAGCCATGAGATATCGGTAGTGTCCAAGCAGATCGGCAACGCGCATCGTGTCGAAGCCGAGCCAATGATCGTAACGAAGAAATGCTTCGTCGTATGTGTAGGGCGTCATTTGGATCAGCAGTTGAGGGAGTTGCCCCCATCCGACAATTAAGGCCGCAAAGCCCATCGCCGTCAGAAAGTATTCTCTTTTTCGGCGTTCATCCCGGCGAAACCAGGAGGCGATGATGACGATCAGCACACTCACCGTGCCGAAATTCATTAGTTGCCTCATGTACCACAACAACGCCATCTTCAATGGAAAGAGCCCTCAGCTTTTTGGTCGCCTCATTTAGCCTGAGAACCTTAGCCCACATCTAACCATCGGTCAATCACTCAATAGTCAATCACTCGATAAAAGACTGTCGGTAGCACATGATATGTCCGGTTGAGATCGCAAGTGATGTGTCCTCCGTGAATTGCGCTCCAGATAAAGCTTTTGCGGGAAAGTGGGAAATTTTCAGACGCCACCGTGCTACCACCACAGGACAGAAGCCGCAAACCCCTTGTTAATGATTCGAACTCCCCCACGGTTGCAATTTCCTGTCGAGTTGATACCATCGCCGCATCAGGAGCATCGATTCATGGAGTCTTCCCCAAAGACCATGCGAACAACCCTTTCCCCGCAATCGAACTCTTACTCCCTTGTGGGAGAACTCTTAACGGCTCGCCGAAAACAATCAATACTCGTCGTCGATGACAACGTTCGAAATGCCTCGCTGCTGAAGGATTTGCTGCAAAGCCGTGGTTACAGGGCAGTTGCGGTCCAAAGTGCGGAGGCAGCCGAGGCGGAAGTCCGGAACCATCCGCCGGACTTGATCCTGCTGGACGTGATCATGCCGGGCAAAAGCGGCTACGAAGTTTGCCGCGAACTTAAGGGAGACTCCAAGACTCGCCTGATTCCAATAGTAATGATTACCGGACTCTCCGCCCGGGAAGACCGCCTGAAAGGGATCGAAGCCGGAGCGGACGATTTTCTGACCAAGCCCATCAGCTCCGAGGAACTCTTTGCTCGGGTAAGCTCCTTGCTCAAGCTAAAGGAGTTTACCGATGAACTGGAAACCGTGGACTCGGTATTGTGCACTCTCGGCTTGAGCGTGGAAGCCCGCGACCCCTATACCGAAGGCCACTGCGAGCGGTTGGCCCTGAATGCCAGCGACTTAGGCCGCCACCTGGGCCTCGAAGAAGCGTCCTTGCTCGCGCTCCGGCGCGGCGGCTTTCTGCATGATTTGGGCAAGATTGCGGTTCCGGACGAGATTTTAAAGAAGGGGAGCGACTTGACGGAAGCCGAGTGGAAGTTCATGAAGCAGCATCCGATCACTGGTGAATCCATCTGCCACCCCCTGAAGTCGCTGCGCCTGGTTCTTCCCATCATCCGGCACCACCATGAGCATTCGGATGGCAGCGGCTATCCCGACGGGCTGAAGGGCGAAGAAATTCCACTTCTCGCCAGAATTCTGCAGGTGGTCGACGTGTACGATGCCCTACGTACGGCGCGCCCATATAAGCCTGCGTATGGCCACGAAGAGGCCGCAATCACTATGCGCCACGAGGCGGAGATTGGCCTTTGGGATGCTCGATTGGTGTCTGAATTTATGAGTATGTTGAGCCGCCGCCGAACTATCGCGGCGTAACCCAGCGGAGGAACCTTGACTTACAGTATCGTGATTCCCGCCTACAACGAGAGCAGCCGGCTTCGGCCAACACTTGATAAGTTGCTCGCTTACGTCCACCAACAGAATTGGGATGTTGAGATTCTGGTCGTAAACGATGGCTCGAACGACGATACCGCGCAACTCGTACGCGAATATAACAAACTTCATCCTGAAATTCTGCTCGTCGAAAATCCCGGTAACCGCGGCAAGGGCTACAGCGTTCGCAATGGCATGCTTCATTCCCGCGGAGATATTTGCCTTTTCACCGACGCTGACCTTTCTGCTCCAATCGAAGAAGCGGGCAAGTTGCTCTCGGCCATCAACAAGGGCGCTGACGTTGCCATGGGATCGCGCTGGCTCAACGCCGAATTGCAGACCGAACGCCAGCCACTTTACCGCCAGGCTTTTGGACGAATCTACAACATCGTGCTACGCGTGGTTTTGGGAATAAAATTCGTTGATACGCAATGCGGATTCAAGGCATTCCGTCGCAGCGCCGTGCATCGTATCTTTCCGCTGCAGAAGATCGAGCGTTGGGGGTTCGATCCCGAGATTTTATTTCTTGCTCACCGCGCCGGTTTGCGAGTCGATGAGGTGCCGGTAGTTTGGGCGCACAGCGAAGGCACCCGCCTAAATCCGCTGCGCGACGGCATCAAAATGTTTGGTGAGGTGTTGCGCATCCGCTGGTACGCGCTAACCGGTGCCTACAATCAGAACGTGATGACCGCCACCGAAAAACTTTAAAATTTGTCACTGTAGCGCGCCATTCTTCTCCGCCCTGCGCATTACTCTCCGCAGCCCTAAGACGTTGCCCTACGACGACGCTCGACCTCCCGCCGCCACCTCGTCGCTCACAAACTTTACGATCTCGTTTCCCATCTCTGCTGTACTGACCGTCGGCTCGCCGGCACCAGCCAAATCTCGCGTGCGTAACCCCGCTTTCAAAGCCGCAACCACGCCCGCCTCAACGCTTTCGGCCTCTTTGTGCAAGCCAAACGTATGCCGCAACAGCATCGCGACTGAAAGAATCGCTCCGAGAGGATTCGCGACGCCTTGCCCTGCGATATCAGGAGCTGATCCGTGTACCGGCTCGTAAAGTCCAACCAAACCTCCAATGCTGGCCGACGCCAAAAGGCCCAGCGAGCCGACGCCGCCCCCCGCCTGATCAGAAAGAATGTCGCCAAACATGTTTTCCGTGAGAATCACATCGAACGACGATGGTTTTAGCACGAGTGACATGGCGGCCGAGTCTACATACATGTGAGCAAGCTGAACCTCCGGGAAATCCAGCCCGACACGGGTTACGACCTCACGCCATAAACGCGAACATTCGAGCACGTTGGCTTTGTCCACGGAGAGTAATTGCCGGCGCCGCGTCTGCGCCAGCTGAAAACCGATCCGAGCCACGCGCTCGATCTCCGGCTCGGAGTAAGTCATCGTGTTGGTCGCGACTCTTGCGCCCGTCGACCCTTCGATCGATCGTGGCTCTCCAAAGTACAAGCCGCCGAGAAGTTCACGAACAATAAGAATGTCAGTGCCTCGTACAACTTCTGCACGCAACGGGGAACGGTCGGCAAGCGACTCGTACAAAACGGCTGGCCGAAGATTTGCAAAAGCGCCTAACTCTCTCCGCAAGCGCAGAAGCCCCGTCTCTGGCCGAAGATCTCGAGCATTGCGGTCAAACTCAGGGCTGCCAACTGCCCCGAGCAGCACGGCTTTCGAGCGCAGGCAGGCTTGAATGGTCGAGTCCGGCAGAGGGTTGCCGAACTTCTTTAACGCGGCGCCGCCAATTTCTTTTTCATCGACCGACAGTTCGTGGCCGAAACGGCTGGCGACTCCTTCCAGAACGCGAATCGCTTGCGAGATTACTTCAGGACCAATGCCATCGCCGGGCAAAGAGGTGACGTGTAATTGCATAAGAGTGTTGTTTCTTCCGGCAGAATATACGAGGGACGCCTGTGAAGATCACCAGCTCCGCGAAGTTCAGACTGGCAAGTCTCTAGCTTTTCAAAAACTAGGCTTTCAAAAACCAGGCTTTCAAAACTAGGTTTTCAAAACTTGCCAAGTCAGTGCGCGACTTTCAAAGCCAGCGTCACACGCCCCAGAGGTAGTCTTCCTGTTCCGCGTGATGATCGGAGAAGGGAATTGTCACTTGCGCCGGACCCGCATTCGCCCCGTAGGGCTCCGCCGAACCGACCCCTGCGGCAGCCGAAGCCGCTCGAGGCTGCGACAAGTTTGCTGTGGCAGGCGGGAACTTACGTTTCTGGCCGCCGCTGACCTCGCTGTTACTAACCATGCCGTTGGTTACATCCTGGATCAGTTCGAGCAGATGGCTGTCTTGAACTTTCTTGATGCGGTCGGCAAGAATCACGAAGCGTCGGTACACTTCATCCAGTTCACGACGCTCAAATTGATGCCCCAGTTGTTCGCAACGAAGCGCCAGCGCATGACGGCCTGAATGCTTGCCGAGGACCAGACGCGAGTCCGGCACTCCCACCGACTGCGGAGTCATGATCTCGTAAGTCAGCGGATTTTTCAGAACGCCGTCCTGGTGAATTCCTGCTTCGTGCGCGAATGCATTGCGCCCGATGATCGCTTTGTTCGGCTGCACCGGCACGCGCGTGATCTCCGCCAACATCTGGCTCGCCGCAAAAAGTTGTTCGCTCGCAATCGCGGTCGCGAACGGGTAGCGATCAGGACGGACTCGCATGGCCATCACAATTTCTTCCATCGCGGCGTTGCCGGCGCGCTCACCAATTCCGTTGATTGTGCACTCAACTTGCCGGGCACCTTCCTGCACGCCAGCCAGCGAGTTTGCGACCGCCAGCCCGAGATCGTTGTGGCAGTGTGTCGACACGACTACTTTATCGATACCCTTAACTTTTTCGTACAGTGTGCGAATCAGTTGTCCGTATTCCTCGGGCATCGAGTAGCCAACCGTGTCTGGAATGTTGACCGTCGTAGCGCCCGCCTCAATCGCCGCTTCAACCACCTGGCACAAAAAGGGAACGTCAGTGCGGGTCGCATCCTCGGGCGAGAACTCCACGTCCTCGCACAGCGTCTTCGCGTGACGGACCGCTTCGCGCGCCTGCGCCAAACATTCCTCGCGAGTAATTCGCAGCTTGTACTTCAAATGAATGTCGGATGTTGCGAGAAAAATATGAATGCGAGGATGAGCCGCACCCTGCAACGCCTCCCACGCGCGATCCACGTCGCCAACGCAAGCGCGGGCCAAACCCGCAATCACCGGACGCCGTAGCGAGTTTGCGATCCGCTTTACAGCCTCAAAATCGCCGTCAGAAGCAATGGGAAATCCGGCTTCAATGACATCCACGCCGAGGCGATCGAGCTGCTGAGCCAGGCGCAGCTTTTCCTGCACGTTCATGCTGCACCCGGGAGATTGTTCCCCGTCCCGAAGCGTCGTGTCAAAAATGATGATGCCCGGCCGATCCATGTCTTACCCCCTGGGAATTTCTCTATTTACTTTATCGGCCCAGCCAGACTAAAGAAAAGGTTATTATCTTTACAGTATCATTAGAAAAAGAGATACTATTAGAAATAGTTATCAACACTACAAGTATTAGTAGCAACGTATGAGTGCCTAGTATGAGTAGCGCCCGCACCGCGCCACCGCGTCTGGCGATTCCACAACAGTTTTGTCTGCCTGAGAATGAAACTTAAGAAGGAATCCGAAATATGGACCTATCGCAGCTCGAAGTTTTCCTCTCCGTAGCGCGCGAGCGCCGCTTCTCGCGCGCCGCCGAAAAGCTCTTCCGCACGCAATCCGCCGTAAGCCAGACCATCCGCAAGCTGGAGCTCGAAATCGGCGAACCCTTGTTTGATCGATCATCCCGCGATGGAGTCTTGACCGACGCCGGGCGCGTCCTGCAGGAGTATGCTGAGAAGCTCATCAATCTTCGCCAGGATGCCCAGACAGCTCTCGTCGAAATGCGCGAGCTGCAAAAAGGTAAAGTTACAATCGCCGCCAACGAATTCACCGCTCTCTATCTACTTCCAGTGTTGGGAGAATTTCGGCGTTTGCACCCGACGATAAAAATTACCGTCCGGCGTTCGCTCGGCAGCCAGATTCCGGACGATGTTCTAAAGCACAATGTGGAGATGGGCGTACTCTCTTACGATCCGCAAGAGCCGCAATTGCGCTCCGTCGTCGTCTATCTCGATGAACTCGCTTTTGTCGTACCCCCCAATCACCCCCTCGCCACGGCCGGTGAGGTCAGCGTCCGTCAGCTGGGCGCGGAATCCTTCGTCGCACACATCGTCGCGTCCCCATATAAAGATAAGGTCATCGAGGCTTTCCGCCGCCATAAAACTCCGTTGCACATGGATGTCGAACTTCCCACGCTGCAGGCGATCACGCGATTCGTCGGCATGGGAAAAGGCGTCGCATTGGTTCCTGAGATCAGCGTGCAGGATGAACTTGGTCGCGGAGATCTGGTTCGAATACCAGTCCGCGATTTGCACTTTCAAAGGAAATTGCGGCTCGTATATCGCCACGAATCAAATCTCTCGCACGCCGGCAGCGCGTTTCTTAAAGTCGCAGAGCAAGTGGCGAGAGACAAGGGAGGACGTTACTGCTTTCAGCGCGAGAAACGCGAGAAACGCTAGAATCGCTAGGAAGAATGCGGAAGGCTAGAAGAATGCCGTAGGCAAGTGAAATCTCAGCTAGTCAAGGGTGTCGCCATGGCGGCCATAGCTTCCGCGACGCTTGGATAGATGTCGAATATGTGCGCGACGTGGGTGATCTCGAAGAGGTGCCGCACAGCTTTTTTCGGGCTGGCGAAAGTGAGCAAGTATCCAGAAGCCTCGGCCCAAAGCTGAGTGAGAACCAGTTCTCCTAATCCGCCCTGGTCGACCGAATCGACGCCCGCCAAGTCCACTACCATCCGCCCCGAGCGTGGCAAAACATCGGAGACGATAGACGACAACTGCCGTGCCTCGTTGCGAAAAATCACGTTTCCTTGGCAATGCAGAACCATCGCAAGGCCGGAGCTCTCAGCCTCAAGACTCATATTCAGCCTTTTGCTGGTTCGCATCTTCTGGTCGGTCGCCACAGGCGGGCGTATACCAGAAGGGTTCGAATTGTTTTCAGACGACATGGCTCGAGATTAGTAGTTAAGGAGGCGCGGTAGGTTGCATCTCCGATAATCTTTTAACCCCGAACCACGCAAATAACTTCTCCAATTGTGAAAAAGATTAGTGGAAAAATTTCAGGCGCGAAAAGTCCCTTATTTCATATCCTTGCGCCGAGATGCTTCCGGCGAAGGTATGATTGAGCGACGCAAGGGAACGATTGCTCCTCGGGCCGGATCGGCTGCCGCCGAGGCTCGCGTAAGCACTTCGTGCTGGATGTATTGCACGAAATCTTGGATCTGATGCTGCATCTCTTCCATCCGCTCCCGCATTTGCAGGATGATGGCGATGCCGCTGATGTTGACCCCAAGATCGCGGGCAAGCGACAGAATAAATTCCAACCGCAGCAAGTCCTCGTCGGTGTAGAGCCGCGTATTTCCCTCGGTGCGGCTCGGCTTCAGCAGCCCCTCGCGTTCGTAAAGGCGCAAAGTCTGTGGATGAATCTCATACATCTCGGCCACCGCCGAAATCATGTACGCGCCCTTAGATTTACGCTTCGTCATCGCTGTTGATTACTACTCTATAACAGCTCGGCTGGAAGTTGGGCTAAGAAGAGAAGTTGGGGCTAAGAAGAGAAGTTGGGGAAGAAGAAGAGAAGTCAGGAGCGCAGCGACGTTTGCCGCCTAACGCGAGACTTATGCGATATCCGCCAACCCGGCAGATTCCGGAGCCAGTTGAACCGCCGGCTTCCACCCACCCGGCTTCACCATACGATTGATAACGTAGGCGAGCACCCCGCCACCGGCGATGATCAGCGCAAACAAGAATGAGCTCATGCCGAGCACCACCTCATGTTCGCTTCGCACAATCGCAAACCCCAAAAGAAGTACGGGAGGGATTCCAACCGCAATGGCTCCAAACAGACCGCCGGGCACGCGAAAGGGACGCTTCAATTCCGGCTCCCTCACGCGCAGCACAATCAGCGCGATAAATTCGAGCGTCAGGCTAGCGCCATAGATCATGATGTCGAGCGTCACCAGCCGCGCGAAGCCGAGATTCAGAGCCAAGCCCCATCCAATTGCCAGAGCGATGATCGCGACCCAAGGCGCACGCGACTTCGAATGCAGTTTGCCGAACACTTTCGGCAACATTCCATCCTGCGCCATAGCGAGCGGCAGGCGCGAGTAGCTCATGACGAGGGCATTGAACATTCCAAAGCCGCTCATCATACCGCCGGCGACGAGCGCAATTCGAAGCACTGGTCCGCCCATCAGCTGGGCGACATCCGCCCAGGCGCCGGTTTCCCAGGCGCTAGCCTTAAGTCCGGTAATCCACATGGCGGCGAACGGCAAAACATAAGTGAGGCAGACAATCGCCACGGCGACAAGCATCGCTCGCGGATACGTACGTTGCGGGCGTTCGACTTCGGTGGCGATGGTCGATGCGTTGTCCCATCCCATGTAATTCCACATGCAGATGAGAAGGCCGCCAAGAATGTCGACGTTCGAGGTTGTCGGTTTAATCACGGCATTCGCCAGCGCGTGGATCTTGAACGGCGCCAACAGAAAAATCGCCGCGAAGGGTGCCGACAAAGCGAAGAACAACCAGAGCGAAGTCGTCGACACGACCTTCACCCCGAGAATATTGAGAAGCGCGCAGAGTGCGACAACCCCAAGCGCGACCGCCACCCCACGATGATTCTCCTGAAACCAGGGAAACATGCGCGTCAGATAGGCGACGAAAAGCGTGGGATAAATCGCCATATCGAAAATTGACGCAGTCAGCGACAGCCAAGCCTCCTGAAATCCCCAGAAATTCCCCATGGCACGACGAACCCATGCGTAGTAACCACCTTCAAAAGGCAGCGCGCTAGACAACTCGCCGATCATGAAGGCAGTCGGCAGGCTCCAGAGCACAGGAGTCATTAACAGAATCAGGATCGCCTTCAAATATCCGGCACCGTGCACGATATCTTCCGTGCCATAGGTTCCGCCTGAGACCATGAAAAATGTCGCCGCGACCAGGGGCCACAGCGTGAGGCGAATCGATTTCTTCTTTGGGGTGCGAAGCGTCGGATTGACGGCAGGCGCGGTCTGCGGAAGGTTAGTGGATGCGGTAGCTGTTGCCAATTTCTATGGCTTCCTCCTCAAGCGACTCACTCTCACCACCGCGTCTCCCTTGATTCTCGCGGCTCCCGGGTACCAGCGTTTTCCCGGACATGTCGGTGAAGTTAGTTCGCATTTTTGAGATTACGGCAAATCGCCACAGATGCAAGAAATTTCTTAACCTTTTTTGCCCTAGGGTTTTGCACGGAGAGTAATAAGCTTGGCGCCAAGATCGCGTGTGACTGCGAACACGGGCGAGCCGGCCGCTTTCGTTGCTCGCGATGCATTGCTCGCGATCGTGTATAAATGCCCAGTCGGAAAATCCGATAAAGAACATTGGAGAGAGAGAACATGAAAAAGATGGTGCTTGGGTTTGTAT
>JAYVCW010000239.1:0-2262 GCA_043749775.1 Acidobacteriaceae bacterium
GAATGATGTGCGCGTTTCAACCGTGATCGTGGTTGAAGGATTTTTCGGATGCATCAATGTCCACGAAGCCGGGTTTCCGTGCGTCGCTTTGATGGGCCGATCGCTGTCAATGGAGCAGGAAAAAGTGCTCAGTGTGACGTTCTCCGGAGCTGTACTTTTGTTGGATGGAGATGAGGTTGGTAAAGCGGCAACCGACGCTGGTTTGGCACGGCTCGGTCGCAAGATGTGGGTGCGAGCGGTCATGCTCCCGGCCGGCAAGCAGCCCGATCAACTGACATCTGACGAGATCAAAAACGTACTTTCGGTTTGAACATTTCGCCCCGCACACGCGGGGCTTTCTTTTGAGCCGCTTGGCTTGACAGGAACGCTCTGGTAAGTAGACTTCACCACAGAAGTTCTTCAATTCCCATCTGGGAAAATTCCAAAACTTTCGAGGTTCAACCCCATGAGCGGATCTACGCTTATCGCCTATGACGGCAAATTAACTCGACAGGAACTGGCCCTCGTGCCAACCCCTGAACGAACAGAAACTCACCAGACGATCCCGCACCACGAAGTAGTAAAGGCGCTCGTCGAAACGCTCGGCTTCCGGCATATCGGGGTTGTCCACGACGAATACGCCGTTGACCGTACCGGTGCCAAGATGTTCGGCCTCATGGTTCTTGACCAGGGCATGCACGGTGCGAGCTTCGCGCTTGGCATCAGAAATTCTCACGACAAGAGCTTCCGGCTTTCCATCACAGTCGGCTACCAGGTCATGGTCTGCCAAAACATGGCATTCAAAGGCGACTTTGAGCCAGTCCTGGCCAGGCACAGCAAGAATTTCTCGCTGCAGAATGCTTTGTCGATCGGAGTGGATTCCATGCAGCGCAACTTTGCGCCCATGGTTCAGGCGGTGGAGCTCTGGCAGCAGTCCCAGCTTTCCGATGTATCAGCCAAGCTTCTCATCTACGAAGCTTTTGTCGAAGCCCGTCTGGAAGTGCCTCGCCATCTTGACCGCCGCGTCCATGATCTGTACTTCAATCCGGTGATGGAGGAATTCCGGCCCCGCACTATGTGGAGCCTCTCGAATGCGTTTACGAGCGCGTTCAAGGAGCTCGATCCGATTCCACAGTTCAAAGCGACAGGGAAGCTGGCTGGGTTTTTGCAAGCAGCTCCGGTTCTCGCCAGTTAGATAACGTCAAGTATGTTTCAAACAGCCCCGTCGCGTGCGGGGCTTTTCTCATATCGGTGTCCGGACTTCCAGGCCTAAGCTTTAGGCTAGGCCCATTTCACACTGAGAATAGCTCCGCCAATTGCTAGGTGTCTAAGTGAAATTAGGAGGGTTGCTTTTTTGAGAGTTATCGTTTCGGCTGAAACTAAAATGCTTACCAAAAATCCAAAAACAAGAGGTCTGGGTGGTATTGCAATATCCAACAGCGGCTCGATTTGTACGTAAGCTCAGAGGAGGTTCTCAGGCGCACCTGATCCAAGCGAATGATAAAAACTTCTACGCAGTGAAAAGCCCCGGAAACCCGCAAGGGGCACGGGTGCTTGTCAATGAATACTTGGGGAGTAAAGTATTTCAGGAAATGGGGATTGCCTCCGCAGCATCGACCCCAGTTGTTGTAACGCAGGAATTTTTAAACGGAACTCCCGAGATGGATCTGGTGTCGAAACACAAGCGCGTTCCAATTCAGCCAGGATTTCACCTGGGCTCTCGATATGAAGCTTCACCGGACACAGTTGCCATCTACGACTTCCTTCCCGAGGCCCTCATTTCCCAGATCAACAACACCGACGATTTCCTGGGAGCTCTTGTTGCGGATCAATGGCTCAACAATAAGGATGGTCGTCAGTTCGTTTTCTTCCGGGAGCAAACTTCAAGTTCGAAGCGCGGCTTCCGTGCCGTAGCCATCGATCACGGATTCTGCCTGGGCGGAAATGAGTGGACGCTCAGGGATTCGCCTCTGACCGGCATGCAGTTCCAACAAACTGTTTATAGATCAGCTACGTCACTGGCCTGTGAGAGGTGGTTAACCAAACTCAACGGCATAGATGAGGAACGAATGATGGCATGGGTATCCGAAATCCCGTCAGAGTGGCTGGGCGGCGAGGAGCCAGCTTTAATGCGTTTACTTGCCCAACTGTTCAAACGCAAAGAGCGCCTTAGTAGGCTCCTAGAAAACGCGGTTGCGGAGCACCCAGAAAGGTTTCCGAACTGGGGCCCAAAGGAAAGCGTGAGCTTTACTCGGGTGCGACTCGATCCCGAAACAGTCTATC
>JAYVCW010000240.1:0-2832 GCA_043749775.1 Acidobacteriaceae bacterium
TCAGTAATGCGGGTGCCTCCGGGAGCGGTTTTGTTCTTGCCACCACGCACGACGGCGGCGACACGTGGGAGTCTTCCGTGATATTGCCAGGGGAAGACCGAGGGAAGGTTCGATTTTCTTTACGGATGAGAACCATGGTTCGCTACTGTCAGGGGGAAAGTTTTTCTACTCCGAGGACGGAGGAAAAACATGGACTGGTGCTACCGGCCAGGCGGGCGGCAAGCCAAATATTGAATTTGCGGACGCGAAAGTAGGGTGGGCTATCCACTATCAGAGTATGAATTACAGTGTTGACGGTGGTCGCCATTGGCTCACACGCGATATCCGGTTTCCAGCATCGGTGGAGGCTTTTTGCCTGGTTCGTCCGGATAGCGGCTACGTGGTGGGCGGTCACGGAATGGTTTATAGATATCGCATAGTGCCAATGGACTATACGTCTAAGGGGACGCTGGCAGCTCCATCGATGTCTGGGAACCCTTAGGCAGTCCGGTCATATCTCATGATGGCAGAGATGGGACTGCTCGGTGTAGTCGCTGGTTACACAGATTTTGCGAAGCTCCAGTCGTGGTGCATGGCCGCGTGTGAGTAGATTGTGCGGGCGGCGAGAAATCAAACATCTCAACCACTCTTTGGCACCGCGATACGCCCTTGAAGAGTCTTCGACTATGCTTGGTGAAACGATATCCCCGGAAGGAGCTGCTCGCTTCGTCAAGTCCGGCATTTGGCTGGACTACGGCGCGACGCACTGCGAGCCCGATGTCTTCGTCAAGGCGTTGGCAGCGCGAAAAGATGAGCTGGAGAAAAACTCCGTAAAATTAGCAAGAATAAAATTTGCTAGAACGCCATACAATCGGCTTTCTTTGTTTTCCTGTACATTTCTATCGCCAAATTGTGGCTGCTTCGAGGAAAATGGAGTTTCACACCGACGCCTTCTACAACAGCTACCTTTAGGGCACGTTTGAGATGTATGCTTCATTGGCGGGAAAGCGCTGCTCAGGGTGAATGCTAGAAAGAACCGCCAGGAGAGATCGGCGTAAACGGCGGCGGTCGTTACGGCGTTCTAGCGGCATTCATCGTCCGCGGGCAATTCCGGTCGTTGAGAGCGATGTTCAACAAAAGGAGGAACGAATGAAAAATATGTGTCTGGTTCTATGCCTTGCGTGTCTGGTGTCGAGTGTCGCGCTGGCACAGGGGAAAACAAACGTTCAGTGGAAGTGCGACAAACCTTCAGATCAGCACAGCATTCCCGTCGGCGACATGCCGGGTCACGCCTATGCGATCGAACAGATCAACTGTGCGGCTATTAAAGGAGACATCGCCGGAAACAAAATGAAATCCGGAATCGGCACCGAGTTTCTCTACCTCAAGGGCGATGTCGTAACCGGCCACGGTGAATTCGTCGAAAGCATGGAGAACGGCGATAAGAACGTCTACAAATACGAGTTCTCCGGCACCATGAAGGACGGAGCATTCGAGTCCGGGACCAACAAATGGTCTCTCATCGAAGGTGGCGGAAAGATGAAGGGAGGTAAAGCGAACGGCACCTGTAAAGCAAAGGCGAATCTTGACCAGTCCACCTCCTTCGACTGCATGGGAACATACATTCCTGCCACGACGTAAGAGTGGCTGCCCCCCCTGCGCCACCGATCGCAGGGGTGCGCTGTTGGCGTCAACGAGAATGGCGCACGACCCTCAAGCCTTGGAGCGTTTTCGCCGCGAGGCACGCGCGGCTTCCTCTCTCAACCATCCCAACATCTGCACGTCCATAAAATCGGTCAGCATGACGGATGCCTGTTCGCGATGGAGTGCCGCAACGGTCAAACCCTGAAGCATCTCATTCAGGGCAAACCGATGGAGTTGGACTTGCTTCTTGGGGTCGATATCGAAGTCGCTGACGCGCTGGAGGCGGCGCACAGCAAAGGAATTCTCCACCGCGACATCAAGCCGGCAAACATTTTTGTCACCGACCGCGGCCACGCCAAAATACTTGACTTTGGATTGGCCAAAATTGCGCGTGCGAAAACAGATTTTCTCGATGAATCGCAAACCCGCGGAGATGCCAGCGTGCTTGACCTGACCAGCCCGGTCAGCGCGGTTGGCACGGTCGCTTACATGTCTCCAGAGCAGTTGCGTGGAAAAGAGCTTGATGGTCGCACCGATCTGTTCTCGTTCGGAGTGGTGCTTTACGAAATGGCAACAGGGATTGTGCCTTTTCGCGGAGAGACGTCTGCGGTCATCACCGAAGCAATCCTTAACCGAAATCCGACGACGACCACCAGGCTGCGCCCCGAGCTCCCGGTGAAACTAGAAGAGGCAATCCGCAAAGCTCTAGAGAAGGACCGCGAACTGCGCTGCCAGACGGCGGGCGAGATGCGTGCCGACCTAAAGCGTCTGCAGCGCTCGACCGACTCCTCGCGGGAATCGGTTATATCGGAATCTTCTTCGGGGCTTTCTTGGGATTGTCGGCGACGCATCCTTCCACTACATTGCTGCAGCTGTAGCGATGACTGCGCCCGCAGAGCGCACGTCTCATCCGATTCTGCTTGTTTCGCTGGTCACACGGCTGGCATTGGGTTTGGGTTTATTCGGAGGCAAGCTCATCAACAAGGCTCTGGAGAAGAATCGTGACTTGCGGTACCAATACGCTTCGGAGATTCGTGCTGATCTGAAGCGGCTGAAACGGGAGACGGATTCGGGAAGAATCGCTGCATAAACTTCAGCTTCAACTTCGGTGATGGCCGGAGCAGTGCGTCCCAGCTAGACAAGGTTGCATCTTCTTCGACGCCGCCATAGTCCAGTGCTGTACTCATCGCTGAAGTCCGGCAACACCGA
>JAYVCW010000241.1:0-7618 GCA_043749775.1 Acidobacteriaceae bacterium
ACATTTGCTGCCGCGCCTCACTTTGCGGCGGCTTCTTCTTTCAGGTAGCCCGCAGACAAAGTTTTTTTCTGCTTCGCAATCCCAATCAGTGTCGGATAAAACTGCACGAACGTCGTATCGACGGCGGCGTGCTGCTCATGGCAGGAATAGCATGGCGCGCTGGTCGGGATCTGCTTGGCCGGCTTGGCGCGATCGAATCCAAAGAAGGCCCACCCTGCGCCGCCGAAACGCGACTTATCTTTGACGTGCACCGATGCCGACATAACTTCACTCGTCTGGTAATGCCCGGCTTTGTTAATCGAGCCCTTACCCGTGGCCATACGCCCTTCCAGCACCAGCATGGTTTTGTCTGGCCAGGTTCCGGTCGCGACAAAACTTTTGTAAGCTTCGGGGTTAACGAACACATTGTCGAACATGGAATGCCCAGCCATAGCCGGGTCGGGGTTGTAGTCCATATCCATGCCAGTCGTCAGATAAATCCACTCGCGGTAGTTAGCCGGGAATAGCAGGCGCCCGTCCGCCGTGTAAGCAGGCGTGGTTGCGTCATTTTTAGCGGAGTCTGGCGCGGCTTGGGCTGGTAAGAATGCTGATAGACAAAACGCTGATAACCAAAGCAACGCGATGCCTCGCAAAGAAAATCGGCAAAGGGACTTCAACATAATGTTTATCCTCCTTTGAACGTAGTGTGTTCTAGACGAGTCTAGACTGATTTGGTGAGCTGGATCACTCGAAGTGCGATCATCCATAACAAAGCGTCTTAGGCATTGCGCTCAAATGCGATGTTTTATTCAACGGTGATGCCCGCGCAGCCGATTTGTGAGCCATCCGACGCAAGCAAGCATTCCACACCATCCCATGAAGCGAACAGCCGCGCCGATTCGTGTGTCATAAGGCAACAGGCCAAGAGTTGAAAATATCGTGTTCCAATCATGTTCTATATAGTCGGAATCGCCCGCCGTCACGAGCGGCAACACCATCGCCCGGGCATCGGCCATGTAGGTCGCGGTATAGAGCCAGTTTTCAAAAAAGAAAAACATGCAGAAGATAAACGCCGCGCTCTGGCGCTGATGGAAGAAATACGCCGCTAGCATGAGCGGGACCATCCATTGCAAGATCGTCCCACCCCAGAGACAGAGCGTCGGCCCGAACCAGCTGAACAGCATATGGCCGCCCTCGTGAACCACGAGATTCGCGGAATCGATGAAGAGATAGCCGCCATGTTCACGAAAAGCGTACACCAGGAAAAGTGAGTAGAAGGCCAGCCACGCGCCAACCGCCCATGCGGGTGTGGGCTGCCAATCGTCGTTCGCGCCGAAGGATTCCAGCAGCGAGGCGATACGCTCTTGCATGCCCTCAATTCTAAGAGGAGGAAGGTGATGGGGCGAGGTTACGGCGGTGTTCGAGGGAATTAGCTTGTTATCCGGTTAACTTGCGAAAGGAGTCCAGTTCACCGGCCAAACATGGGATAGTGACTCGCGGCGCCCATCAGAAACAGCAGAGGGAACGACATCAGAAAACTTGCCCTTGAAGTGAGGAAGGCTTGCCGCCCCAGATACTTTGCCTTCTCGGGCATGGGAGTGGCACTGGCCGCATTCTCTTTCGTCCATTGAATGATTTTTTTCTGCGCGCGCCAGATCACACCCCACACGTTTAGCATCATCACCCAGCCCATCCCGCCGCCGATGCCGATGGCGAGCAGTCGATTGCTCTCCCACCCGTGATTGTTGATGCGTACATATGCGACCGAAGCTGCGAGCAGGATGACCGTGTAAATCATAGCGAGCACCGGGCCTTTGTCGAGAGCGCCCTTGCCCGGGATGAGGCAGGCGTACATCAGTCCCCAGGCCAGGGTCCATATGAGAAAGAAGCTGCCGGTTGCCGTGCCCACGGAGCCTCCGCCGTTGTGCGCATCGGTTGCGACGATGGTTTGCCAATAGGCGAAGCCCACCAAGACGGTCAGGAGGGAGGACATGCGAAACCACCACAGCGCCCGCGTCATCAGGTTCGGCAGGACTTTGCCGCGGGTGGCCGGATCGAGTTCTTTCATGAACGGCACGTTAACCAGGTTGAAGAAATATAAAAGTCCGAGCCACGTCACTCCTCCGACAAAATGCAGCAACCGAAAGAACATAAGAAAATTGGTAGTGAAGTCGGAGGGAATTTGGACGGGCATCAAGTCGCCTCCTGGATCGATTGTTTTGTTGAACCGAAATTGTAGAGGGGAAAGGCAGCAAAGCAAAACTGTTTTACGAGATTATCTCCGCTGATCTTGTGCGTCGCAGCGCACTATGGCCAAGGTTTAATAAACTTTTATTGAACAGAAGTTGAAAAGCGGATGGCAACGCCGTATTGTAGAGGCCCATAGGCAGAGAACTGCAGCCAAACGTCTTCCCCAAGCTCGAGGCGCAGTATCGAACCCGAAAAAGGAGATCGGCACAATGGAAGCTAAGCCGGCGCAGCAAAACATTCAGGATACATTCCTCAACACAGCACGAAAAGAACGACAGAACATTACCATCTACCTTGTCAGCGGAGTGAAATTAACCGGACGCATTCGGTCGTTTGATAAATATTCTGTAGTGCTCGAGACCAGCAATCAAGAGCAGCTCATCTTTAAACACGCGATTTCGACTGTGGTGATTTCCCGCGGTTCTCATGGGCACTCGGATTCGCGGCCCACCCCGGTGACCTCGCAAGTTGAGACACCCACACCGACCGCCGCGTCCGGCACAGAAGGTTGAAATGAGTTTGCTTGCGTCGAGATGATTTAAAGCCAGCCGGGCGCAGTTCGCGCAAGGCTCCGAAGGATGTGCTGAATCCCGCCGATCAAAAGGAACGCGCCTTTCTGGTGGGAGTCGAATTTCGGAGCACGGGCCGGGGCCACGGCGGTAAACAGCGTTCTTCCGTGATCCCTCCGGGCGCGCAGGCGGCACGCGATCATGCGCGGGTCAGTTCCGCTTCGAAGGCAACTTCTGTCTCCCTGCCTTCCGATTCTCCGGATTTCACTTCTGAAGAATCACTCGACGAACTGCGCACTCTGGCAACGAGCGCTGGGGCGGAGATAGCGGGCGAGTTCAGCCAACGCCGCGATCGTCCTGAGCCGGCAACGCTGATTGGCTCAGGCAAATTGGAAGAAATTGCCGGTGCGGTCGCTTCGGTTTCTGCCGACGTAGTTCTCTTCGATCACGATCTCACGCCTTCGCAGCAGCGCAATATCGAAGCGATACTTCACGCGCGGGTGATTGACCGCACCCAATTGATTCTCGATATTTTCGCCCGCCATGCGCGGACTCGTGAAGGCCAGTTGCAGGTCGAATTGGCGCAACTCGAATATATGCTGCCGCGGCTCGGCGGACGCGGCATAGAGATGTCGCAGCTTGGCGGCGGCATCGGAACACGTGGACCGGGCGAAACCCAACTCGAAACCGATCGCAGAAAAATCTTCCGCCGCGTCCGTCATGTAAAAGAGCAAATTGAAAATGTTCGGCGCGTGCGGGCGCAGCAACGGCAGAGGCGCGAGTCTGTCCCGGTAGCAACGGTGGCGCTCGTCGGCTATACCAACGCCGGGAAATCCACGCTCTTCAACGTGCTCACAAAATCCAAAGTGTTGGAATCGTCGCGCATGTTCGCTACGCTCGATCCCACGATTCGCTCGGCGGAACTTCCCTCCAAACGGAAAATTCTATTCTCAGATACGGTAGGTTTTATCAGGCATTTGCCGCACACTTTGGTGTCGGCATTCCGCGCGACGCTTGAGGAGGTACAGCGGGCGACTTTGATCATGCAGGTTTCGGACGCCAGTAGTCCTATCTCAGCGGAGCAGGACGCGCAGGTCGAAAGCGTGTTGAAAGAACTGGAGGCCGACACACGTCCTCGCATCCACGTCATGAACAAGATTGATTTGCTGCTGCCAAAGCAGCGCGAGTCACTTCGCGACAGTGACCCCGAAGATAAAGAGCAGACCGTCCACGTCTCTGCTGCCAAGGGAATCGGGCTGACAACATTGCTAGACCGCATCGACGGCCTGTTGGATGAAGACCGCCCGCGACGAGTGAAGCTTCGCGTCCCGCAAAAAGAAGGCAAATTGCTGTCGCAGCTTGACGCGAAAGGGCGGGTCTACTCCCGCCAATATCAAGGCGGATTCGTTATGATCGATGCTGAGGCGCCTGCCTCGCTGGTGCGGCGAATGCGAGAGTGGATCGAAGAGTAAGCGGCGCAACGGCCAGTGTTAAGCAGGAATTCTCCTAGCAACTTGTCAGGCGAAAGCGCTTGTTGTGAGATAGGCAGATGAGAATCCGATACGCATTGACCTGCGTCTTCCTCTCGCTGGTTTGTCTGATCGCCAACCTGCCTGCGCAAGAGACTTCCGCAGCCGAAACCCAAGTGCGCAAATTGGAAGAAAAATGGACTGCCGCCTACAAAGACCGGCAGATCGACGTACTTTCAACCCTCCTGGCCGAAGACTTCCTGATCACAGTCGAAGACGGCAACACATACAGCAAGCAGGGTTACATCACCCACACGGCGGACACGTCAGTGAAAGTTGAAATCGCTGAATTGCGCGATCTGAAAGTGCGCGTGCGCGGAAATCTCGCAATTGTAACCGGCGCGTATCACGAACGAGGAACCTCCAACCGCAAGCCCTACGAATATCACGACCGCTTGACCGATGTGTGGATCAAGAACAGGAACTCGTGGGAAGTAATTTCTTCTCACTACAGCGTCCCAGCCAAGTAGCCGAGGCGCAACTATCGATCCATGACGTAGCGATCCATGACTGGCGAAAGTTCGGTGCGAATTCAGGCTTTGCTGAAAGGTTGCTCCAGCGACGGCGTTTGGGGAGTGAACAATTCTGAGCCGCTCTCTGTGATGTGCATATCGTCTTCCAGGCGAATTCCGAACTCACCGCGGATATAAACGCCAGGTTCGTCGCTGAAGGTCATTTCGGGCTGAAGTCTTAGAGTATTGCCGCGCACGAGGTAGGGCCACTCATGGCCATCCATTCCCATGCCATGCCCGAGCCGGTGGCTGAAGTATTTGTAGTCAGGGCCATAGCCCGCATCGGTGATCACCTTGCGAGCGGCAGCATCCACCGAGCCGGCCTCAACACCGGGCTTCGCTTGCGCGAGCGCTGCACTCTGGGCGCGATGGACAATCTCGAAGACCTTGTTCATCTTGTCGCTGGCTTTGCCGAGAACGAATGTGCGCGTGATGTCTGACTGATAGCCTTCCACCGAGCAGCCGCCGTCGATCATCACAACGGTGCCTTCGCGAATTTCCTGGGGCTGCACCGATCCATGTGGAAACGAAGAATATTCTCCGACCTGAACATCGGCTTCTCCTGAGAATCCCAACTGCCGGTGAGCGGACGCGATCATTGCTTCGACGTCATGTTGCGTCATCCCGGCTTTCATCGAGCGGTAAGTCGCCTCGTACGCAGCCAAAGTAATGTGCGCCGCAAGCCGCATCAATTCGACCTCGTGATGACTTTTTATCATGCGGCACCCGGTGGTCACGGACGTCGCGCTGGTAAATGTTGCGCTGGCTGCGGCCTTTTTCAAATTGTCGCTGAAAAGAAACTTTGCGGTCTCTTCAATTCCGATTGTGCCGCTAGCAAGCATGCGATCGCGCAGCCCCTGCGCGACAAGATCGTATGGGCTCTCATCCTCCTGCCATACGCGGAGGTCCGGCTCTTTTCCTTCCGGCGCTAATGCAATCTGCTCGCGCGCACGGCCTTCTTCAAATGCGGGAGCCACATAGAACGCTTTGCCCTTGGCCGGTAAAACCATCGCGAACAGACGCTCGCCGCCCTCCCATCGAATGCCGGAGAAATAAGTAAGCGAAGTTCCCTGCGGAAGCAGAATCGCCGAAAGCTTATTTTCCTGCATTAAACGCCTGGCTTTTTCCTGACGCTCGGTGCGCTCTTCAACGGTGATCGCTTTCGCCTCTGCCTTGCGGCTTTGGAGAGCGGCGATAGCCGGCGGTTGCGAGGAGTCGGCATCGCTGGAAGTTGCGAACGCGGGCAAACTCGCGCACGCTCCAACTGCGGCAGTTCCACTTTGCAAAAAGCGTCGACGCGAAATCATGAGTCCCTCACGAAAAGAAAATCATTATAGCTAGATAGCAGTCTCTACTCACGCAACAAAGTCAAACGCTAGAGTTTGGTAACACGCTAATTCGGCGGCGGTGCGGGGAGGCGCCTGACCCGCCATCACGACAGGAGCTCCCCGCGCCAAATGACCGCTAGAATGGCTGAATGGAAAGCGGCTATACCTGCGCAGGATGCGGTGAGTGGAATG
Organism: Acidobacteriaceae bacterium; assembly: GCA_043749775.1. Taxonomy (GTDB): domain Bacteria; phylum Acidobacteriota; class Terriglobia; order Terriglobales; family Acidobacteriaceae; genus Acidiflorens. Next base: position 6,300 of record JAYVCW010000241.1, read on the forward strand.
ACATCTCAGTCGATGAATCGGCGGGCAGTCGTCAGGAATATGTCGAGGACTGTCAAGTCTGCTGCAAACCAAATCTGTTGCATATCAGCTGGGATGACGGCCGCGCGCAATTTGCCATCGCTGCTGTACTAGAATGATTGTCTTCCCCGCAGTTGTTAAATCGAATTTTCTGGAGGTTGCCATGGGCAACTACGCGGTACAGACTGAAACCGGACGCATGGTTGCTCACAACATGGTCACAACGCAATTCGAATTGGATGGGTTTCGCGTGGCGCGAACTTTGGGCGTGGTGCGCGGAATCACGGTGCGTTCACGTTCGATCTTCGGGACTATCGGAGCCAGCCTGCAGACCCTTGTCGGCGGCAATATCAGTCTGCTTACAAACCTTTGCGAGCGCGCGCGGGCGGAGGCGTTCGATCTTATGCTCCGGCATGCCGCCGAACTCGGCGGAAACGCGGTCGTCGGCGCTCGCTACGATGCGACCGAAGTGATGCAGGGCGTCACAGAAGTTCTGGCTTACGGAACTGCCGTATTTGTGGAACCTGCAGCAAAATGATCGTGTAGCGTAGTCGTCACGGCGGCTCTCCGGCAGGCATGGTCGCCCACTCGGCTCGCGTGTTCCGAAGGCGAGGGCCGGACGCCGTTTGCTCAGCGGCTAGGATGCCGGCGCTACCGTGCGACAGGACGAGATCGCCGACGAGTTTAAGTTCGAGCCTAAGTTCGACCCTAAGTCTCGACCCTAGGTTCGATCTCTGTACAACGCCCCAGCAATCATCGTGGCGATAATCGCGCCGCCCCACAGGTCAAGCATCCAGCCAAGCGGCATCACGCGAGGCACCGGTGACCAGGCGGATTGCGCGAAGTTTCCCGGAAAGCCCGCACAAAAACCGACAATCATTCCGATTTTCAGGGCCGTCTTCGGACCTGCACCCGCTGTGGCCCGGCTCCACGCGTAAAGGTGCGCGAGAAGAATCGACATCACAAAGATCAGCAGAACCCAGTAGGCAGCAAAGAGGGAATAGCGCGGCTGTTTCAAAAACAGTCCTTGCCGCTGCATCGCGTCATAGAATGGAGCCTCTTTTATGCCGATGAGAACGCTCCATATTGCCCACCCCACTCCACCTGCCAGACCTCCGAGCCAAATCCGCATCGTGTTCAGCTTCATTCGTCCTCCCGGAAAACGGCCAAATATTGCCGCCAAAAATTCCGTCCAAGTCTATTCCAATTCATGGACTGCTCCAGATAAATCTCCAATCTCCAGAGCCAATCGAATTTTTCAGCCTCGCTAGGTAGCGCTGATCGGCTCCCGAACCCCTTCT
>JAYVCW010000242.1:0-39500 GCA_043749775.1 Acidobacteriaceae bacterium
CGACGCCATGTTGCTCGCGGTCAACTTACCGATTCGCTGCTGAAACCATTCTGGTGTTGCTTGTAGTGATAGTGGCTGAGGGATGGCAGCCGTTAGTCGAACTGCGGGCAACATGGCGTCGATTAACATGGCTAGAATTCTGCGTCCGCGCCGTGACGTTGTAGATCAATATCATCTGCCGTTTCTTGCAGCTTGCGATTAACCTCGGCCACGCTTGGCTGTGTCATCGGTTTGATGGCGGCTGTGTTTGCGCCGTTCTTCGGCGCACGGATGCGAATTCCTCCGGTGCGTCGGCCCTGATACATGACCGACGGTTCATTGAATAACACGATCCTGTGGCCGCGCCAGTCTTCGGTCATACGTGATCCGCACACCTCCGCACATAATTCGCGATTAGTAGGATTGGTGACGATACCCTTTTCTGTCTCAAGAAAATACAGGCACCACTTGGCTTCTTTCGGCTGGTCATCCATGCCGACATTTTCGAGCGTGATACGGTCGATGGTAACGAGAATGGGCGGATCACAATCTTCTTTTCGCAAATATTTGCTACTGGTCATTTGGTCGATATTAGGCATGATTAAAAGTTCCTTTTTGGGTTGAGTGAGGGATAAGTTCGTGTTCTATAAAGTTCACATCTTGGTCGGTTAATTGTCTCGCGCGAAGCCGAATAATGACTTCCACTGTGTAGGCAAATTTAGCGGCTTCTTGATCTTGATGTGCACGGTAGCTGCCGTCGTCGTCTAGGTTGGTATCGTTCATTGTGTCCCCTCGCGACTCGCAACTTTCGTCCTGCATACCTGGACTTTTGACTTGTGATATTCCAGTTGTTTTTCGTGATCAGCAATACATTTTCGGTGATAACTTAAATTCCAAGCCCAAGTTTTAGTGTCTTTTATTTTATTCAAAAAACGTTTATTTTCAGTCGCCTCGTGTTCGGTTTTTTTCTTGTCGGCTTCGATCAGTGCTTCATCCGGGGTCGCGAATAAATCATTCTCATTTGCCGTCCAATAACTACCCGTGCCAAAATTGTTCAGGTCATATGCGACTAAATCCAGCGTCATTTTTACGCCAGTAACCGTGTATTGTTTCGCGATGCTACAGAATGCAAATTGCGTGATAGTCCCTGTCGGCGGACTATAGCTACCCGGGGCACACGCGCCACACTCAATCAGCCATTCTGATAGGTCTGCTAGTGTGACCTTTATTTTCGCGCTACCGCCGCAGTCAGGGCAAACAATGGTCGTTTCAGTACGCTCATATTCACCCTTGAAAACTATCTGGCCAATTTTAAATTTAGGCTCAATCATCTCGATCCCTCACCTTGCCGCCGCTCCAGATCGATGAGCGCTTGGCCGTCCGCATAGCGGTGGATCAACACGGATATCAACGCGCACACTTCGTCGACATAGGCCAGTTTGTCGTCGGTATCGCCGTTGCGTTTAAGCCACAACGACCGGTTGCCTATATCTGCAAGCGATTTGGCGATCACGTTTTCGTCAGTCTGGTCTACGGCCTCGGTGCAATCGAGCAACGATTCGGCGATGTATTGTTCCTGCTGTTTCAGGAAATAATCCACCCCATCGGCCATCTCGTCATAGCGGGCGACGCAGGTATCAACATCGTGATCGCGCGCGTTCATTTCGACTCTTCTTCCTGCCTGTCGATGAAAATCTTCATATCGCCAATCTCGGCCATAATTCCGTGCCTCGCTTTCATGCAAACTGTTCCGAGGTCACCGTGACCGCTACTGTCGAATGCTCGCGTCGCGCGATCCAGCGCTATACAAGCTGCTATTAGATCTTTCAAAGCAATATTGGGCATGCTCATTTCCAGCCCCATTTGGTTTTTGCATCGTAGAGTTTCAGCCCAAGCTTTGCGGCCAGCAACTCTTCACCGATGAATGCCTTACCCTCGGCATGCATGCGCTCGCGCAGATCGGCGCGCTTGGCCTCGAGCACGGTGTACTCACTGATGAACTTTTGGCGCAGCCATAGTCCGTAGTCGGTCATTTCAGCCCCCTGGCTAGTATTTGATCGATCACCCAGGCGTTGGCTCTAATCTCTGCCTCAGTCAACACCGAGCGGATTCTGGCGTCTTGAGCGGCGGCGAGGTCTCGAATCATCTGTTCCATTTGGCGTTCGATAAGCATTTCAATTCCTGGTCGGTTGTGAGGTGGTATGAATTCATACTATGCCTAATAGCATATCGTGTCAATGCATTTATGTATAAAGATAGGCAAATAAGCAAAAAAACATCAACGATTGGAAAATTATTGGATAAAACGATTGGAACTGTTATTCGGCGCGCTTATCAGGCACGGCAGCAAAACTGCCGGTTTCCACTCCGAGTTCTTTTGCCGTTTGAACGAGTTTCTTGTAGAGAGCTATTTGTTTATCGCTTAGCGTTCCCAGTATCGGCAGATGATGAGGATCGAGATTGATCACGAACAATTGCCATGGCTCCAGGTTGAAAGCTGTCGCGATACCATCCATGGATTCTATAGACGTAGAAACGTCGCAACTCAAGATTCTACTTATTGTTGTTTGCGCAACCCCGCTTTTAGTCGCTAATTTTGTCTGAGTATCTATTGCATTATATTTAGCATCCAGCAGAGCCCTGATATTTTTAGCGATTATCTGTTGCACGTCGGGTCTCGTATTCATCTTAGCATAGTATTTGAGACTCTTATGAATTTGTGCATTGACAACAATATACATAAAGGCATAAAATGTAAACATGAAACGAAAAACCATTCGCGATGCAGTGCAAGAATCCATGAATGCCAACCGTGGCAAATGGCCTCGAATCTCCCGCGAGACGGGGATTCCGTACTTCACCATCACCAATTTCATGCAAGGGCGAACGCCCAACCCTGGCCTCGACACAATTCAGCGACTGCTTGATTATTTTCATTACGAGCTGCGGCTTTGATTTCCCGTACCCCACACATGAACCGGTGGGGTTTTTAACCCCGTGACTAATGATCGGTCACGGGGTTTATTTTTTAAGACTACCCGTCATGAGCTTTCAATTCATGCCGCTTTACACCGGCGATTATCTGCGCGACACACAACACCTATCATGTTCAGAACATGGAATTTATCTCAAATTCCTCATGTATTGCTGGGATCAAAAAGGCCCTGTCCCTTTGGATGAAAGAAAACAAGCGGGGATTTGCAACGCTCGATCCGGCGATGAAATTGAGGCAATGCGTCGAGTGCTTCATGAATTCTTCGTACATACAGAACACGGCTGGTGCGAAAAAAGCACGAAAAACAAGGGGCCGGTTTAATGCCTAGCCGGATTATTCGCGACGGCCTGCTTGATAGTGATCGATATTTGCTACTTCCGCACGACTCAGAGCGGCTACTATTTATCGAATTGCTTTTGTTGGCCGACGATTATGGGCTGTGCAATGCCAATTTCGGTTATCTAAAACGCCGGACATCGGTCTGCTCGACCAAGACCGTTGAGCAAGTCGCATCGATTTTAGCGACGCTGATGGACGTGGATTTGGTGCGCGTGTACGACGTGGATGGCAATCGTCTGCTCTACATACCCCGATTCGGAAATCACCCAAGATCACGCAAGCCACGATTTCCAATGCCGCCGGATAATTTGGGTGGTAATGAAATCAAGCAGTTACAAGAAAAACGCATAGCAAGTGCTACGCATATGCGCGCAGATGCTATGCAAGTGCGTGCAAATGCGCCCGAAACCGAAACCGAAACCGAAACCGAATTCGAAACCGAATTCGAAACCGAAGTACCTGTACTAACTACCGTCTCTACAAAACAAAAGGTGGTTGGTGAAAAAAGCGAAAAAAAGTCAAAAGACGTGTCACGCGCTTCGCGCCTGCCCCCCACCTGGATATTGCCTCTGGATTGGGGAAACTGGGCAATGCAAGAGCGGCCAGAACTATCAAGGGATCAGGTCAAAGCTATCGCTGACAAATTCCACGATTATTGGCTAGGCAAGGCGGGCAAGGACGGCGCAAAACTGGACTGGTTTGCGACGTGGCGGAATTGGGTGCGAAATGAACGATCCGATAAACCTAGAACCGTGACGGATCAAAATCAAGCCGCCGTGGACGCTTGGAAGCGGCAGCACAACGAGAAAACAATCACCGAGGGGGAACCATGAACGATCAGGAAAAGACGCAATTTGTCGAGATGCTGCAAGCGACGCTGGAAATTTACGGGACAAAGCTCACGCAAGGCGCTATATCGATTTGGGTAGCGGCGCTCTCTGAGTATTCGCTTAAACAGCTTCGCGGCGCGTTATCGGACTACGTGAAGACCGCCGGGACGGGTCATTTTGCGCCCAAGCCCGCTGATTTGATCGAACTGCTCGCGGGCGATGATGGCCGTCCAGGCGCGGAAGAGGCTTGGGCTTTATGTCCGATGAGCGAATGGGAGTCCGCTTACTGGACAGACGAAACGGCTCGGGCGTTCGGTGCTGGCGCGGCCGATATGGTCAACCGTGGCGACACTATCGGCGCTCGCATGGCATTTCGTGAGGTGTATACGCGCTATGTATCCGATGCTCGGGCGAATAAAATCCCGATCAATTGGTTTTTATCGCAAGGTTACGACAAACATGATCGCGACGTAAAAATGTCACAAGCGATTTCTCTCGGACGGGTTTCATTGGCTCGAGCAAAAGAGATTTTGCCGATGCTCGAATATCATCAGGAACCAGGCGCTAACCTGAAGCTCGTATCATGAACGACGATAAGCTTTGCGCCTACCAAGCCAACGGCCTGCGCTGCAAGTATCCCGGCTCGATCAGCCACGGCATCCTTGGCGGCGGGCCGTGGTATTGCCGTATCCACATCCGCGAGGGCGGAAACGCGCTGGCGTGGCAGTGCCTGGAACATTCGCAGCGCTATCAAGCGCCGGTCGAGCCTAAAGACGATCTGAAGGATTTGACCTGGCTCGCGGTGAACTTCCCGATGAATCCGGGCGAGACTAGGGCGGCATTTGACAAGCGCTGTCGGGATTATGCGCTGTCGGCGCTCAAGGGATTCAAGCCAAAGCCGATGGGCGGATATACCGCGCCGGTGCGCCAGCGCGAGCCTGGCGAAGACTTGGTGGAGCTATGAAAATTACCGCCACGAACAATACATGGCCTGGCGGGGATAGCCCATACAGAGTCGACTATACAAAACCCACAGAGTGGTGCGTGCTCTCAGCATATCGATGTCTGCACGGCGACTTTATGGTTCAGCGCTACCGTAGCCGTGGTTACAGAGCGAGGCTTCATGATTATCAAACGCCGTGTGAGCACCCAGAATGCGTTAGGTTGCTGGCGATAAAACGATGAAAATCACCGCCGCTAAACTTAGCAAAAGTAAGTCTCACCGTGATGCGTTCGTTGCATCACAAATTAACGTTGGCCTGCCATTTCAGATTCGAGCGCTCAGAAAACAGCGCGGCTTGACCCAGCAAGAACTCGCGGCGATGACCGGGATGTTGAAACCATGGATTTCTGCCATTGAAAAAGCGGGCGCCGGACAACTCAATCTCGACAACTTGAAGAGGGTGGCGGCAGCGCTTGACGTTGGATTGCTCGTAAAGTTCGTGTCATTTAGCGAGTTGATTAAATCGAACAACGATTTTTCACCAGATGAGTTTAGCGTGCCTTCGTTCGACGCTGAAATTGACGGCTAATGTCGTGAAAATCTCCCAGGCCGATAAACGCACTTTCGACGCCGTGATGGCGCACTACGAATTCGATTCCGAGGAAATTGAATTCTGCAAGGTGTGCTACCGCAACGATCCCGAAGCCGGTCGAATCACCTATGCGGCGCTGGCGACCGAAATACCCAAGCCGGTCGAGGTGCTGCCATGGGTCGTGATCAGCCTGCCGCCGAACGGACTACCACCTGACAGGGGGGAAATTAGACGTGGCTGATAACGATATGTATTTCGATGTCGGCGGAAAAATGATTCCTTTCGACGCTTACAGTTTCAATCTGGTGGTTTGTCATTATGGGCTGTCGGAGCCGGAAATCGACAATTGCCGGATGGGTTACTGCTCAGATCCAGAAGCGTCGCGGCGAATCTATCGGTCGATGGCGAATAAAATTCTGACGGACTACGCCCATGGAGTCGGCAAGCGTGTCTGACATCATCAAGTGCGCCGGGATTCACTGCCACGTACGCGATTCGTGCTACCGCTACACCGCGCCGCAGACGGAGCCGACGGAGCAGCGCTGGTGCGCGTATTACGCCACGCACCCATTCAACCGCGCGACAGGGTGCGAATATTTGTTGACCTCAACGCCTAGGGCGACGCGGTTATTTCTTGATGCGGATAAAGCGTGACTGAGATAACCAAGTGCTCAGGTCGACCACGCCCAGCGCCAGGGTCAGATGTTCGCGCCAGAACCAACGCCGCAGATGGCGTAGTTGACGATGGTTTTAGCGCCATGAACCAAGACGAAAGGGAGATCGGCTTTATTCGCACCAGGATGTTGGAAGACCTCGCCAACACCAGTGACGAAGAAATTATGAACGAGTATCTGGAAGCCGGGCAGGACATGGCAGCGATTGCTAAGCAAACGCATGACGCGCTTCGTGAGGTGGTCGCGGCCAGCATGCGGAGGACTTTGAAGTGAATCAGGAAGAACTGTTCAGGCTCGACCCCAAGCGCCAGCATCGCAAGCCGCAGACCAAGACGCTGAAACTGTCGTCTGAGTCGAAAGAGTCGCAGATCCTTTCGAGCATCCTGCAAGCGCTGAATTTTTACCCGAGTGTTATCTGGGCGCATCGTTTCAATTCGGGCGCCTATGGGGTTGGTAAGGGTAAGGAGCGCCGGTACATCCGGTTCGGGTTCGAGGGCTGCCCGGACATTTTGGGCATGCTGCGAGGCGGGAGACTGCTCGCGATTGAGGTCAAAACGCATCTGGGACGGGTCAGCGATGCGCAAGAAGCGTTTCTGCACATGGTCAACGCCCATGGTGGCCTGTCGTTCGTGGCGCGCTCGGTGGATGATTTAAAGCAACATTTGGGGTAATCATGAAAACAATACGCAGCATCCCGATTGGGCCAAACATTTACGGATATATCACCGGGTTCCGGGCGCCCGATCGCATCGTCAAGCCCATAACCAAGCGCAGTACGCCGCGTAAACGATTGACGTTGGATTGCGCGTTTTGTTCAATCTCGTTTCTGGTGCCGCCAGCAAGGATGAGGTCGGCGAAATTTTGTGGCGTGCCGTGTAGAACTGCCTATGTTCAGGCGAAGAAACGTGCAGCGAGTAAAGCTAGGGTGGAAGCGCTCAAATGAGAGAACGCCTAGCCATCGCCCGCTCGCGCTCGAATTACGCCGTCTGCATCGCCGAAGCCCGCTCCGATGCGGTAGGCGTATGGCTGTTGCGATTCATCGATAACCAGGATGCCTCTGCCGGGCGTAACGCCGCGACGCGGTTGGCGAGCGTTGCTGCGCGCCAGTGTGGGGTAGACCCTCGACTCGCCCGCCGCGATGTGCGCACGGTGCTGCGTTATCTGCTGGATAGCCGCTGCATGCCCTGTGGTGGGCGCAGGTACGTGATTAATGATGAGTCAGGGGTATCGCGTAGCTGCCAAGCCTGCGACGCGACAGGGTTCGTTGGGGCGTTTACCGGCACGCCATTGTCTCAGTCGATCCTGATCGATGCTAAAACCAGGATCGGCAGGGCGCTGGCTACGGCACGGGCGGCTTGCGTGACCATCTCACCAGAGTAGATGTTGCCGTAGGTAATGATGGCAACGCAACCGCCGATGTAATTTCCGGCAATGATGCTAGCGCAGAAACATAGGATTGTCGCTGCGACGGTGTAATCTTGAATTTTGCCGGGATCAGCCAGGCTTTGCCTATTTTCATCGCCCCGGCTATCCGCCCTTCGGCGCACAGTACGCGGATACGCTGCTCGGAGAGGCAAGCCGCTGCTGCGGCCTGGACGGTGGTTAGGTAGGTCATAATCTATCAGAGCCGCTCAATGCCGAAATGCGGCACGAATCGGTATTTACGATCAGCATTAGCGGCTAGGCCACAAAGTAGATATGCATCCGGTTTGTAATCGCCTGGAGTAAGTTCGATCCCTGTTACGCGTAGGATCATGAATCCGATTTTTACTGTTTCGCCGACTTGCCATGTTTGTTTTGTGTTGGTGATCATTTTGTTTCCTCAGTTGGTTGCGGGTTGGTATGTCTGAACTATAGCGCAATCGCAATACCATGTCAAGCGATATCGCAATACATGCGAAAATATATTTCAGTGTTGCGCCCGGTTCGCTTGACATAATCCATGGATAGCGTAGATTCCGCAGCAGGAAGCCAATTTATGTGGTTGTTTATCAACGCCACAACTACTCTAAGGCGACTGGTCTAGCTCCGAATCCCCAACTCGCGTTAAAATCGTCCGCAGGAAACCATCATATGGATTTCAGCAACCCACAATCGGGCATGCTAGGCTCAGGTCTTGCCCAGAATGCCGGATCACAGCTTAACTGGCGCGCGGCTTATCAGCAGTATTCCATTGATGAACAAACTGCAGGGCGGCAGCCGTTGCCGATACAGCAGTTCGTGCAGCATATGAGCGAGGAAGCCCAGCGCCGCCAACAACAGGGGCTGCCCGTCGTCCCACAACAACAACCCCAAGCGCCTGCACAGCCAGCGCAACCAGGGCAACAGGGCGGCGGGTTGATGAATAGCATTAGGGGACTCTTTCGATGAACTCGATTGATCTAAAACGGTTATTCCAATTCGTTAAACCACTTCCACCTCTGCCGCCGCGGTCGCAACCCGTAAATGAATCACAGGCAGATTTGATGCTGGCGATTTCGAACCGCACGAAAAAAACCATGGATCTCAGCGAGGCGAAATTACTCGCACCCGGCGACGGCGTGTTGGTTAATGGCAAAGTGCGGACAATCGAAACAATGAAATATGTGGATGATGGCGGCCCGGTATTGCATCTAATCGGCGATCCGCCGGGTACGTATCACGATTGGATCGTTTGCACATATCTGCCGGAGCGAACCGCCGCGACAATGGATACAAACGAATAAATGGCTACCTACGCCGAACTGTTCGACCTTGCGACCGATGCGACATTTCACAAACGCATTCGGTTCGCCCTCCTCCGTGCGGCTTACGACATCCAAAACGAGGCTGTGTCGACGCCAGATCATGATGGTCGGCTCAGATGGGCGAACCGCGTAATGAACAACGAACACGATACGGATTTAGGCAGGTTGGCGTTAGGCGTGCTGCTCAACCCCGTAATCGGTAACGCCGGGGCATCCGCGACCGACGCAGACATACAGTTCCAGGTGAACAGCCTGATACCTGGGTTGGTACAGCCATGAACGATAAGCTTACCCATTTCCAGGAACTATTCTGCCGGGCATACATCAAGTGCGCGGGCAACGCATCGGCTGCTTACCGGGCTGTCAGTCCCAAGTCGTTGAAATGGATGGATAAAACCGTTTGGGAACGTGCCAGCGCGATGATGGCTCGAAGCAAGGTTAAAGCAAGGATTGCTGAATTAAAGGAAAAAGGCAGTCAAGCCGCCCTCGTAACCTTGCAGAGTTTAGGCGCCGAACTGGACAAAGGGATCGTCCAGGCGTTTCAGACTGAGAACACCTCGGCCTATATTACTGGCGTGATGGGCAAGGCCAAGTTATTCGGATTCCTGGTCGACAAAGCCGAAATCCGCACCGGATCGCTGGATAACCTGGATTTTGAGCAGCTTAAAAATATAGATGATCTCGTCTCAGCAACAATTACAAGTCGTCAGCCGATTGAGTCTGACGGCGCTGACAAAACTACGCACTGAGAGCCAGCGGCTATTAGGCGAGCATCGGCTCTACCAGTACACGCCATACCCCAAGCAACTAGAGTTCCACGCCGCTGGTAAAACCTACCGGGAGCGGCTGCTTATCGCCGGTAACCAGGTTGGCAAGACGATAGCCGGTGGTAGCGAGTACGCCATGCACCTCACCGGCATCTATCCTAGCTGGTGGACGGGTAGGGTATTCGACAGGCCGGTAGTGGGATGGGCTGCAGGCGTGACCAGCGAAGTCACACGCGACTCGGTGCAGCGTATCCTGATGGGGCGGGCGAATGCGATAGGGACTGGGGCAATACCCAAGAAAAGCATCAAGGGCTACACCGCCAAGCGTGGCGTGGCCGACGCCATCGACACGGTAACGATCAAGCACAGCAGCGGCGGTGAGTCGTTGCTGGCGTTCAAGTCTTACGACCAGGGGCGAACCAAGTTCCAGGGCGAGACGCTCGACCTTGTTTGGCTAGATGAAGAGCCTGACCTGGAAATCTACACCGAGGCGCTGACCAGAACGAACACAACCGGCGGCATTGCGTTCATGACGTTTACGCCGTTGTTTGGGCTGTCTCAGGTGGTGCGCCGATTCCTGAACGAGAAACCGGCAGGCACGCACATCACCCACATGACCATCTGGGATGCGTTGCACTATAGCGAGGATCAACGTGATTCGATCATCTCTAGTTATCCGGTGTATGAGCGTGATGCCCGTACACGCGGCATACCATCGCTAGGAAGCGGCGCAGTGTTCCCCCTGAGCGAGAAAGACATCACCATCAACCCAATAGCCATCCCCGATCATTGGCCGCGTATCGCTGGTATCGACTTCGGCTGGGATCATCCGTTTGCTGCGGCCTGGCTCGCTTGGGATCGAGATATCGACACGGTGTACCTATATGACGAGTACCGAATCAGCCAGCGCACACCGAAAGATCACGTTGCCGACATGCGCAGCAAGCCGGGCTTCGCATGGATACCCGTGGTATGGCCTCACGATGGGCTGCAGCACGATAAGGGCAGCGGTGTTCCGCTCGCCAACATGTACCGCGATCTAGGGCTGCCGATGATGGAAAGTAAGTTCAGTAACCCGCCCGCCATGGGCGAGGAAGAGGGTAGCGGTGGCAACGGCGTTGAAGTGGGCGTGATGGATATGCTCACGCGCATGCAGACTGGGCGGTTCAAGGTGTTCTCGACCTGCCAGCTATGGTTCGAGGAGTTTCGGCAGTATCACCGTGATGGCGGGAAGATCGAAGCCGTTGACGATGATTTGATCAGCGCCAGCCGGTATGCGGTTATGAGCCTGCGATTCGCCGATACCAAGCCAGTACCGGCGATGCGCGTGCGGCAGGTTGTTGGGGCTAGGAATTGGTAAAACATGAGCGATATTAAATCTGAGCATCCGCAGTATTGGGCGTTGCCGTTTTGTGCGCACGATGAGTTTTTTCAATCGAGGATAGAAGACGGATCTGACAAAGACGATCCGCACGCGCTAGAGCGATGCTTGAAAGCTCAGGTGCGCGATATTATCGATATGAAACGGCCAGATAAAACCGCGCCGTATGCAAGCCACATATTCAGTTTTCGGGTGACCGTTGACGATATAGCAGCTAATCCCGAACTATCGTTAATCGATAGTAATACCTGGAAGCCGGAACGGTATAAAGGCGATTACACACATTATGGCGCCTGTTACATCGTCGGCGAGTTGCCTGAATCATTGACCAGCAAGCGCGATTTTAAAGAGTTGACATGGCCGACTATCAATCCGCAGTAAAGCAGGCCGACGACACTACCGCGCCAAAGCCAAAGGCACGATCCAAGCGCATCCAAGAGAAAGACATCGAGGCGATGGAGCTATTCATCGACACCGAGCTATCTCGTCGGAGGGATTCGAACTTCAGGAAATCAGCCGAGCGGCGATGGAAAGAGGTTGACCGACAGGTGAACATGGATCCGATGCTGCGCTTGGATCGAGATGGCCGAGAGATTAGCGGCGATGAATGGCGTCAGACCCTGGAGATAGGCGAGATGTCCAAGGCGCTGGAAATCGTGTCAAGCGACGTTCGGCGGCTGATATTCCCCAATGATCGCACCTGGTTCGAGGCGCACTGTAAGATCGATGCGGGTAAGAACGATGACGGCACCATCAAGCAGCCCGATGCCAAGCTGCAAACCATCACGGATAACGCTCTGCGAAGCATGATGGTTCAGCAGCAGAAGGACATCGGCCTCAAGGAACGCCACGAACTGAGCGTGAAAGAGGCGTTGCTGCATGGCAGCTACGTCACCGAGGTTCGTTACGAGCCACGCCTGCTCATCGACGAGGGCTACAAGGTCACGGCCACCAGTGTACCGGTATGGGTGCCGCACTCGATGTGGAATTGCTACCCTGACCCATCTCCTAGCGTCATTGTGGGCGACTTGTTCTACCAGGGCAGCATGATCATCCTGCACTACCTGCCGCGCTACAAGCTCGAACAGATGACCGGTGACGGCTGGATGAACAAGCGGTTCAAAGAAGTGCCGAAGATGCACAAGCACGGCACGGCCAGCGGCACGTCGAGCGATGATCGTGACTACGATGATAGCCATGAGCAGGCCGATAACGACGAGATCGAGTTGGTGACCTTCTACGGTGACATCAACGTCGAACGATCGGCGGATGATCTATTCTTCCCCAACAGTAAAGCCTGTTTCGCCAACGGGATTCTGGTGTATTTCAGCCCAGCAGAGTTGCCGTATCTGCCGATCATATTCAGGGGTTATGAGAAGCAGGACGTAAGAGACCCGTATTTCGTCAGTCCGCTCATGAAGCTGGCTCCGATGCAGAAGACGGCCAGTATCATGCTCAACCGGTTCATCGACTCCATAGAGCTAAAGATCGATCCGCCGATGGTCTATAACGGCAACGATCCGGCGTTTGTGCGGGATGGTGGCCCGCGAATCTCCCCTGGATCAAAGACTGCGAGCAAGGGATCGGGCGAGGTCAAGATTCTAGAGACGGGCGACCCTAACGCGGCGCTGGCGGGCTTCAAGGAAGCGATGAACATCATTCAGCAGGGGCTAGGCGTGGATGCGGTTCGATCCGGAACTACGGCACCGTCAGGGCGTACAGCGTTCGAGATAAACAAGGTGAGCCAGTCGGCTGAGGTGCGGACGCTGGACTTCATCGACAAGCTCGAACCTGGGCTGGAAACTTACCTGTACATGCAGCACGATCTAAACCGTAAATATCTGAAACGGTTTGCCTACTACAACGACGACCTAGACGCGCCTGATTATCTGAGTGCGACCCAGAAAGACCTGCCACAGTTCGCGAAATTCACCGTAGTCGGTTCCAAGTCAACCCTCGGAGAGGAGCAGCGCGTGAGCCGCACATCTCAGGTCACGGCGTTCCTGCTTGGGAATCCCGTAACGGCTGAACTGGTGAACGTCGACGAGGTAGCCAAGACCATGTACCAGGATGCGGGCATACAAAACCCCGAGCGGTTGCTGAATTCGCAGCAAGGAATGGATCCGAAGCTGAAGAAAATCATGGACGCGACGAAGCAGAAGATGCAGCAGACTGAGCAGATGGCGCAGCAGGCCGTCCAGCAAGCGGGCGATCAGATTAAGACACTCACCGAGCAGTTACAGGCCGAAACCGCGAAATGCCAAGCGATGCAGGCTGATAAGAGTCTGGAATCACAGAAATTACAACTCGAATCGGCCAAGATGCAGGGTGAATTGCAGTTGAAGAATGCCGAGTTTGGCCTGAAACATCAAGCGGCCAGTCAGGTTAACGATACGGCGAATCAGGTTGCGCAAGGAGATGAAATGGAACGACAAGCATTTATGGATGCATTACAGGCAATCGTTACGGCGTTACAACAATCCGCGCAGATGATGCAGCAAGCGGCTGATAAGTCATCTGCGCCACGCCAGATAAATCTGGTCGAGCAGAATGGACGAATTGTCGGGGCGGTTTCTCACACGACGCCTACCGTTCAGTAGACCCGCGGCCTCCTCCTGGCGGGCTATTTTTTCTCCGGCGCTGATACCGTCGGAGTTTTTTTGGAGCATACATGAGTAAAAGCACAGCATCAGCCGGTGATTACCTGAAATTGATTTACAACGCTACGGCGATTGCCCTGGTTGCCGACAACACGGCCACCACGCCGCTGACGAATATCTTCGTGGCCGCTCATACCGCCGATCCAGGCACGGCTGGCGATCAGACCACTACTGAGGCGGCCTATACCGGCTATGCCAGGGGTACGGTCGCTCGCACCTCCGGCGGCTGGTCGGTCAACACCACCCCGCCGGTTAGCGTGTCACCGGTGGCTAACGTGTCGTTCGGCGCGTGTACCGCCGGATCGTCGACTATCACCCATTGGTCGAGTGGTAAGGTCGTTTCCGGTGCTTCGCCGATCTTTCATCGTGGCGTATTCGGTTCCAGGCTCGGCGCGTTCAGCGCGGTGGTGTCTGGCAACGCGTTCACCATCCCGCAGTTGGCCGGACTGCTCGCGGTCAATGATCGTATCGCGTTCTATGCCGTTGCATCCGGCACCAGCGGCCTGCCTGGTGGCGTGACGGAGGGATTGGTGTATTTCGTCATTACCGTTGCGACAGATGCCGTCACGGTATCGCTAACGAACGGCGGCGCGTCCATCACGCTGACGACCGCCGGTGACGGAATTGCCTTCCGTGTTACGCCGATTGTTGTGAGCGCGGGTATTACGCCGCAGTTAGGCACGACCGGCAACCCTATTGTTGAAGAGTAAACATGGGGTTGTATCGCGACCGCTGCCTAGAAACCAGCACGACGACCGGCACGGGCAATATAACCCTCGCCGGTGCCGTGGCCGGGTATCGCACCCTATCGAGCGGGATTGTCGACCTCAATTTGTTCTTTGACTATGCAATTGAGGCGGTCGATGTCAATAACATCCCTTCCGGTGACTGGGAGACTGGGCAAGGGTATTTGACGAGCAGCACAGTGATGGTGCGGGCGGTTGTCGTGGCGAGCAGTAACGCTGGTGCGCTGGTAAACCTCACCGCCGGAACTAAGCGTGTATTCGTCACATTCTCGGCAGCCGAGATACAAGACAAAGGCCAGATTGTCGCTAAGGCCAACTTTCTGGCTATGAACTAAGGAACCAAATGCCCTCTAATATAGATGGAATTTATACCAAGAACGTCAAAAGTCCAATTGGCGTATCGGTCACAGCCGCCAACGTCTCATCGCAGGGCGGGGGGACGATTGCCACGGATATATTTCTGATTGCAACATCTGATGTGAACAACGGCAGTTTCGCCCGTCGCATACGGTGTGAGCCGACCGCGTCGGCTGCGTCAACTACGACTACGGCGACGGTTGCGCGGTTTTTTATCAGTTCCCAGTCATCGGGTGCAACCACCAGCGCCAACACAGTTTGCATCGGCGAGATTACCCTGCCGTCCGTGGTCGCCGCGCATCCGACGATCCCTGTTTTTCCTATTGATTTTCCTATCAACGATGGCATAGGGGCGAACTTATCACTGCTAGTCACTAATCACGCCGCACCCGCTGCTAGTACGGCATGGAGATTTACGCTGTTTTATGGTGATTACTAGATGCTCGATACGCTAGGACTGCCACAAACCTCGCGAGGGTACTTCCAGAGATTCACCACTCTAGGCGGTACCAACGATTGGCAGGTATGGACTAAGCCGCGCAACGTTACCATGGTTGGCACACGGGCGATTAGCCCGGGCGGCGGGGGCGGTGGTGGGTTTACCGCGGTAGCAGGTTCGGCGCGCGGCGGCGGCGGCGGCGGGTCATGCGGCTCCATGATGGATTTAATCATCCCGGCCTACATGCTGCCCGATGTTTTATACGTCTGCGTACCCAGCGGCGGCAAGGGCGGCGCTGCCGGTACCATAGGCTCCGTCGGTGTGCGCACCAGAATTACACTTGTCCCTAATGATATTTCCACTACCACTAATCTGATCTGCGTGGCTGGCGGCAGTGACTCGGGTGCCGGTGGTGCGGGGACGGGCGCAGCGGCTGGGGCAGGTGGGTCTGGGTCTACGGCCGCGAATCAAAACACGGCGCTAGGCCATAATTACGCCATAACGTTGTCTGGTAAGGCTGGGTTGAACGGCGGCGCGGGCGGCGTGCAGACTGGAGCGGTCGGCACTGCTGTTGCAATCGCTGTTGGGCTGTTTCTCACCGGCGGGGCAGGCGGCGCGGGAACGGGAACAGCCAACACAGATTTCGCTGGCGGCGCAATCACTGGCCTGGGTCTACTCCCAGGTATTGCCGGTGGTCTCGCGGCGGGTGGGAACGGCAACTCAGGGTATTTCAGCGAGCGGCCTGTTCAATGGTTCTCGACCGGTGGCTCAGGCGGCGGTAGTAATGGTGCGGCGGGTGTCGGCGGTGCGGGCGGAAGTGGAAATATTGGGTGTGGCGGCGGCGGCGGCGGTGGTGGCGTTACTGGTGGCCCTGGCGGTGATGGCGGCCCCGGACTGGCTTTGATATGGGCATGGTAATCTAGTGTGCTCGGCTTTCACCCCATATCGGCAGCGCCTATATCGGCGCTTACCGTTAGGCAATTTCCTCCAACCGCAGGCGCATCAGATGCAATCAGTCAGACGGCAGCAGCCGCTGTTGTCCTTGCCTGGGGCGCAAGTGAGTCACTAAGTCAGTCCAGCGCCGCCGCGACTGTTATCGCGGCGGGTGCCAGTTACTCGGTCACACAATCCGGCGGCACGGCGGTAGCCGCCGCTGTATTACCCGGCGCATCGCAGTCTTATGCTCAGGCCAGCGCCGCAGCTACCGTCATCGCAGCCGGCGGTAGCGATGGCATAACTCAATCTAGCGCGGCCGCCAGGGTCATCACGGCGGCTGGCAGTGAATCTCTAACACAATCTAGCGCATCTGCGATAGTTATCGCGGTTGGTGGTAGTTATTCCGATGCACCGGTTGCCGCCGGGCAGGCGCTGGCCGTTATAGGCGCGAGCGACGCTATTACTCAGGGCGCTGGAGCTGCGGTATCCGCCGCGGTATTCCCTGGCGCGTCCGGATCCATCGCCCAAGCCAGCGCAGCGGTAGCGGTTATCGCCGGTGGTAGCAGTGAAGCGTTAACGCAAGCGAGCGCAGGCGCGACGGTCATCGCATCGGGTGCGTCACAGTCAGAAACGCAAAGCTCGGCCCGCCTTGCGCTGTCGATTGCCGGTGCGAGCAATGGCCTAACCCAAGGTGCGGGCGTTTCTGTTTCTGGGGCGGTTGGCACTACAGATGGAGCGAGTTACTCGCTGTCTCAGTCGAGTGCCGCGGCTATCGTCATCGCGGCAGGCAGTAGCGCGTCGCTCACTCAAGGCGCGTCGCGCTCTACGGTCATTGCGGGCGGCGCAAGCTATTCGTTTTCGCAGTCCAGCGCTGCACTAGCCTCGGGTACGCCGGTTATTCCCGGATCGGCAGGCCAGTTCGGAAAGACCTACGTTATCTCGGGTCGGCGGGAGCAGGAACCAGAGCCGCGCGATCATTACGTACCAATCAAGCGTGAGCCACGGGGTGGCCTAAGGTCATTTGAGGTCACGCTCCAGCCGCCTGATCAAGACCTCAAAGCGTTGCGCGACCGGTTATTCGAGCTGGGTCGGCAACTTGAACGCAAGAAGCAGGCGGTAAAAGACAGGATCAAGGTTGAGCAGGCGCAGCCGCTCAGTCCCGAGTTGCTGCTAATCATGCGGCAATTGATCGACGAATATGAGCTTGAACTGTACAACCAGAATGCCGCGCGGCTGTTGATCCTGATGAGCGAGCTATGAGAAACAAGAAATTATTGCTGGAATTATCGGCGAACCCGGATTTCGCGCCGTATCTCCAGAAAATCAGGGATCAGCGCCCGGTGATTCCACCCTGGTCACGAGAAGTATCGGCTGATGATTGGGTCTATCGATCCGGTCTACAGCAAGGATTCGACCTTGCTTTTTCGTTTTTTGAAGGAGATTTAAATGAGTGAGTACGACAACCCCGGTTTGCCCGATGACGGCAGTGGGAACCCTGGTCAGGATGGTTCGACCGCCCCTGCTCCTGCCGAACAGCAGCGCCCAGCCACGTTAGATGATGTCTACAAGACACATAAGATTGAGGATGACGCGCAACGCTATCGACAAGAAGAATTCAAGCCTCTACCCGTTGTTCAACGGGAAGATGGTCAAGAAATCATTAACGCTGTTAATGCTACGTCGCGCGCGGTCGATAGAATGCAAAACGAACGTCACTACGCGGCACTAAGAGCGGATATAGATAGCGCCGTCGCTACTGTCGAGAAAGAAACCGGAATTGATCGAGATATTATCGAAGGGTACTTAGAAGTACAGGCCCAGAAAAAAGATGGCCGGTTCAGGAAAGTGTGGGAAGAACGACATGAAAATCCTGGACGGTTCAATGCTGCTATTCAGGCAGCAGCGAACGAGCTTGCTGAAAAGTCCCTTTCCCGATCCGATCCTAACCTTCTCGCGAATCAAAAAGCCATGCGTGCCTATCAGAGTGGATCGTCTACACGGCAAACCTCTGAGAATAGCGGTTGGGATAATTTGTCTCAGTCGGAATTTAACAGGAAGTGGGCTAACTTGGCCTCTTCGTAACACCCGGCCTTATGGCCGCGCCGTAGTAGTCGATCCTTTTGATACGAACCCGCTTGATGCGGGTTTTTTATTTTAAGGACAGACATGGCCGCAACTATTACCACTACCAGTCAGGTAGCCCCTCCGATTAACTTCGTTTATCAGAAGGCGCTACTCCAAGCCGCTCGCAAATCGATGCCGTTTTTCAACGGCACGGTAGCGGGCGAGTTAATCAAAAACGGCGGTTCCGCTTCGGTGAAGTGGCGTCGCATTGAAAACCTCGCGGTAGCTACAACGCCGTTGGGTGAACTAACCGGCACGGCGACTGCGTTTTATGGACGCAATACCGTTCAGCCGATTTTGACGGATATCACGCTCGCGATCCAGAAATACGGCAACGCGATCCTGACGACCGAAGAAACCGACTTGTTCAACATCAACACCGATACGGCAAAACTGATCGATGTGATGGGGGCGAATGCCGGTGAATCTCTGAACACGCTGATGATTCCGGTCTATCAGTCGGCAATTGCCGCACAGATTCGTCGCGGTAACGCGGTGGCAACCGATGCGACGATCATCACCGCTATCAGTCTGAACGACATCCGGTTCTCGCATAACCTGCTCAAGCGTCAAAGCGCGATCCAGTTTCAGCCTTCTGGTCAAGGCTCAACTAACATCGGCACCTCGCCGATTCGCACCAGTTACTACGGTATCTGTCACCCTGACGTTGAGGAAGATATCCGTGGCCTAACGGGCTTCGTGGCCGTCGAGCAGTACGCCGGTTACACGCAGGTCGAGCCGTTTGAATTCGGCTATGTCAGCGGTGTGCGCTGGTGTTCGTCGGAATTGGCGGGGTTAATCGCGGTCGGTAGCGCAACATCGGTAGCGGCGGGTTTCCGTCCTACCGGTACGCAGCCTAACGATGTGTATTCGAGCTTCATCTACGGGAAAAATGCAATCGGCACTATCGGTTTGGGCAATATGCACGCTACCGACAGTTACCAGATGTATGACCCGAAGAAGCCGCCAGCGGTTGAGATTATCTTTAAGAAACGCGGTGAGCTAGGCACAGACATCTTTAACGAGGTGTCAAGTCTGGCTTGGAAATCGTGGTTCGCCGGAAAAATCTTGAATGATAACTGGGTCGTTCACGTTAAGACCTTAGCAACGAAATTGTAATCTTTAGAAGCATAACGGGGCCGGGGAAACCTGGCCTCTTTTTAAGGAAACAAAGCATGTCAAAAGACAACGACGGAAAAACGAGTGCCGGGGTGAGCAAGACGATTCATGTCCCGGTTCCCGATCAACCCAAACAAGTGGAAACGGGTACGGTATCCAAGCCGATGGGCGGGCTGTATGCCGGCCCGGCATCAGGTACTACGGCGCCGGAAGGCACCGGTCCACAGATTACGAGTACATCATCCATGGCGGGCCATCCGCCCGGTAGTGTAACTCAGCGTCAACGTCCGCCTGAGCAAACAGAAGCGATGAAACGCGAAATAGACGCGCGCAAGAAGGGTGCGGAAGTCCAAGCCGAGCACGACAAAGCCCTGGACAAAGCCAAGGAACAAGTAGCCAGTCGCACGCCGGAAGGCAAGACGGGGCATTCGATCTCACCAACGGTTCGACAAGATGAGCATATGGCAGCAGCCAAAGCATTAGGCGCGCCTCACGTCGATATCGCAACCGGTGAAAAGGACAGACCCATGCGTTACGACCCGGAAGCACCGATTAGTCATTCGATCACGCCAACTATTCGCGAAGACGAGGAATTGGGAATCATCCCCAAAGACCGCGCCATCACGAAGGAAGAGGCTGAAAAAAAAACGGACTACGATAATTGGGTAATCTCAAACGAGCGTCAGCAATCACCCAATCAGCCGGTTCTGCATAAAGGCGAGTACGACGGGCGTGTAACGATCAGCTTCCATGCTGGCAAGGCTTATAAGCATGACTTCGAGTTTGCGTTGCCCAACGTTTTGGGTACGCTGGGTGTGGCCGGGCTGAATGATGAAGCGATTACGATGATGATCGAGAAAGCGCTGATTGAGAAGCTAGGCAGCGGTGGCGTTGTCCGGGTCACGAAAGCCTAATCATGACCTTCCTAGATGCCGTTAATCGTGTCCTGCGCACCACCGGCATAATCAAGGGTGACGATGACAACATCCTGACCTTTACTGATGTACAGCATCGAGCAACCCTTAATCTGGCGCAGATCGCTATTCAAAGCGAGCTTAACTCGCTGGTATCTGATGCCATGATCCCGTATGAGCGCGATAGCAAGACCCTCGTGACCGTGCCTGGCACGCGGTTATACGATCTGGACGCCTCGTTTGTGCGCTTCTACGGCATGCCGATGTTGTATAACCCGGTGCAGAATCGGACGCTATTGAACTACGACGAAAACCAGCTGCGGCAGGAAATCTACAACTACCAAACAACATCCGGGGCGCCTATCTACTGGTATTTCGTCGGTGGGGTAACCAAGAAGATCGGGTTCTACCCGGTGCCGGACGCTGCCGACACGTGGAGTTATGAGATTGAGAAAATGGTGGGCGTGACCAGTTCGGGCGATCCGTTGCCGTTTCAGACCGAGCAAGAGGCGCAGGTGTTTTGCAACCTGGCCGCGCGTCATTTCCTGATTTTGTTTGAGGACAATCCGGCGCGCCAATTAACGAAACTGGCCGATGATCCGATCTATAAGGGCGAAAAGGCAACGCTATTTGCGCTGATTGCTGGCGTTAATCCGCCGGGGTTTTATGGTAAGCGATATGCGTAACAAAAAACAGGTGAGTAACTGTTACTTACCCGTGAGTAACTGTTACTTACCCCTTTTATAATGCCTAGAATCCTATTCGCCGGGGGTTTGAACGAGAACCAGAATCCTAATATCCTGGAAGCCAAGGCCGGATACAACTTTGAGCTAGGGTTCAGTCAAACCAAGTTCATCCCACGCGCTCCGTTCGCGCTGGCAGGCACGGCGACCAACGCATCCTCGATCAACGGTTTCGCGCAACTGGTCAAGCGCAACAACACCGAAACCACGCTGGTATGCGCTGACACGACCGTATATCAGTGGGACGGCACTACCTTTACGTCACGTGGAACCGTCGCCAGCGGTACGCTGATGCGCGATGTTTACTGGTCACTCGGCGATTACTTGATTCTGGTCGATGTGGCCAAGTTGACCGTAGTCAAGACCTGGGACGGCACAACGTTCTCCACACTAACGACCGGCCTCGGCGCAACGAATCTATTCGCCAAGTACGGCATTGTTCATCGTGGCCGCGTGTGGCTATTTAATGTCACCACGGCCACGGACACGCCGCACTTGATGGTAGCCAGCGCCTTTGAGACCCCGACTAGCTACGATGTCTCGCTACGGGCTAAAGCAGCAAGCTTCACGACAGGCAACGAAGCGTTCTACATGCTCACGCCAGATTTGAAGCCGATCAACGGTGTGGCGGTGTTTCATGACCAGTTGATCATATCAACCGAAGATGGGCGGCTTTTCAAGCTGACTGGCAGCGATTCTAAGGATTACGCCTGGGTTGACTTCTATACCGGATCGGCGGCTATCGGAAGAGAGAGCATCGCCAACATCGGAAATGATGTGCTGTACATGCGCAAGGGCGGGGTGATCGAGTCTTTTATCACGACACAGCAACTTGGCGATACGCGTTCTGACGATATTTCCAAGTGGATTAAGAATACTGTAGCAAACCTGACCGGGGCGATTGTCGTTTATGACCAGTCGAACCAGAAGGTATTTTTCTTCGTCGGAAATGGCAAGGTGTTGGTTCTGTTCAAGGATTTGATGGTAGCCAGCAGCCAGTTTTCGGCATTGATGCAAAGCGCTCCGTTATCGCCATGGTCGGTCTATAAGACGCAGCATCCTAGCAACTTTGCGACCAGCGCGGCGAAATACATGCGCTTCCCCGGAACGTCGACCTATACCGTGTTCTTCGGCGATGCATCGGGGCGCGTGTTCGATATGAACGGCACAGTCGCGGGCGATGCCAGCCAGTACAGCATTGCAACCCTGCGCGAGCTTCGGCTCACTGACAAGCTAGATAACATGGACTACCGGCAGCGCATCATCAACGGGCGCGTTACCTACCGGCGCATCGGCGATTGTAATCTGACCCTATCCTTTGACTGGCCGGACGAATACAACGTGTCGGATGCGACGATCCTATTGAAAGGCCCGCCAGCTGGTCAGGTGGCAGCCTACTACAACGGATCGTCGTATTACAACGACATCGCCTATTACAACATGGGTTCGGCGTTCGCGAACAAGATTAGCAGCCGGGGATTTTCTCCTACAGGCCGCAGTCATGGCGTGACCATGAGCATGCAGATTGATACCAATGTGAGATTTCAGGTGGATCAGATTGACCTCTAAAGTTAACTCCCCTCGCGCCAAGCGTATTGATCGCATCACCAAGCATCCGCCGCTCTTCCGGCTTATTGGTGAAGACGACTGGCCGATCATCGCCGTCGCCTATGAGCGCGGCGCATTCCCGTTTCCTCCGGGCATGAACGCCCAATCGCTGCGAAGTCAGATCGAGGACTATGCGCGGCGCGGCTATGACCTATCGGTAGTCGAAGACGAGAACTCAAACTTCCGCGCCGGGCGTGGCCTGGTGGCAATGATCGTAACCAAGTTCGACGGCTGGCGTATCGAGCCGGAATTGTTCAAGTTCCCGTGGGCAACAAAATTCAACGTGGTACGTGGTTTGGTTGCGTTCCTGCTAGAGATGAAACGCTCTCGATTTATTGGCGTGTGCCGGGTCGAGTGCAAGGAAAGCTCAAAACAGTTCATGGAACGATTGACGGAGCTAAAGCTTCTGTTTCGCTGCGGTTACATCCCCAATGGTTATCCTGATTCAGCGCTATGGTCGTACAACATAGCAGGCAAGAAACAAAAGGTAGGTTGAGCATATGGCAATAGGGACTGCGAATAGTTGGCAACTGACACCAGCGTTAATGGCAGAGATTCAGCCGTACCTGTCGTTCGACCTTTCGAAGGTAGTGCAAGCTCCGACCAACATGCAGCCTGGCAGTAGCCGTTATGTCGTACCTGGGGCGTATCGCTCCGGTCAAATGACAGCCCCAGAGAATCTGGACGTAACTGCCGAATACCAGTCAATCTTGGGTCAGATTCGCTCGCGAAGTAATCCGAGTATTTATGGAACAGCCGGATCGGTGAGCGGCATCGCAGACCGGGCTTTTCATGACGTATATGGCGGGCGCAATCAAGCTAGCGGCGGATCGGCGCTTTTCCAGCCTGGTCAACCCGCTACGTTTGACGCCCAAAACGGCGTTCAATATGACGCCGCCGGAAACCCTATTGCCAGGCCGCAAAACCAATGGGGTGCCCCGCAGTGGATGCAGCCTGACCGCCCTGGGTTCGTCAACCCTGCCAAGGCATCCTATGCCGACGCCATGGCGCGGCAGTTTCAGGTCGATCATCCGGGGTATTTCCAGGTAGGCGAAGACCAAAACAATAAAGGATCGTATGATCGCGGCGCGCTCGATACCAATAATTTACCGGCCAGCTATTTTCCGAATGGGGCGCCCGATCCCAACAGCATGGTCAAGTTCGATCCGAAATACGGGTACATCGCACCCATCGCGTTACAGAAACAAAGCCGACCTGACTTTTTAGCCAAATACGGCCAGTACATCCCGTTAGCGTTTTTCGGTGCTGGTGTGGCGGGTTCTATGCTGGGCGGCGGACTAACGCAGGCCGCTGCGCCGGTGTCAACTGGCGTTCCGAGTAGCACAGCGGCTGCTGAGGTTGGCGGTACAGCCGCCGAGGTTGGTGGTTCCGTCGGTGGTGGCGCATCGGGCGGTGCGGTCGGCGGCGGTGCCCTCGGCGGGGCACCAGCTGTGGTAGCGCCTGCTGTGGCTCCGTCCGGCGGCGGGTTATTGGGTTTGCTCGGAGCCAATGGCGGGACATTACTTAAAGGTGCCGGGCTCGTTGGCGGTTTGGCAGGAGCGGCTGGCGGCGGGGCTAGTGGTGGCGGCGGCTACGACGGCAGCGCATCGGGCGGCGGCGGATTCGATGGCGGGGCTAGTGGCGGCGGTGGTTTTGACGGTAGCGCATCGGGTGGCCTGGGCGGATGGGCTGGCCTGCTCGGCCAGTACATGAATGGCGGCGGGGCGAATAATGGCGGCACGTTGTTTGGTAACGGTGGCCTGGGCGGTGGCGGTGGCAGCCTGTTAACCACTTTGCTGGGTGCTGGAGTCGATTATTACCAGGCTCGGCAAATGGCTGATGCGCTAAAAGTTCAGGACAAGTCGACCGATTACAGCAAGACCAGCGGCGGTCATACCTCGTTTGATCCCAGCATCCGGGGATTACAGGATCAGTCACTAGGCAATACCGCAGCGCTGGAATCCGGCGTGATGGGCTACGGTACGACCTTCCGCGCCAGAAGCGATGAGAGTAAAGGCCAGTACGATGCGCTGTATCGCGAGTTAACGTCAAATCAGAATCCCTACATCCAGGCGCGAGTAGACCCGCTGAAAGAGCAGATCGCATCCAGTCGTGGACAGATTCAACGCAACCAGGGGCTACGCGGTGTGAGCGGGTCGAGCTTCGGTAATGACGAATTGACCAACTTCGATTTTGGCGCACAGCGGCAATTAGGCGATGCCAGTTCACTAGCGACCAATGATGCGCTAGGCGCTCGCAGTAATACCTTGGGTAGCTTGGCTAGCCTCAATCAAAACCGGCTGGCTGGTGAGACTTCGATGACAAACTCGCTGAATACGCTTAACCAGAATAGCACTCAAATTGCCAGAGATAGAGCTAGCTTGGAGCGTGCGGGGCTTGGATTGTCGGCAGATAGCGAGGCGGCTAGTCGTGCTGGTGATATAGCAACGCAGGACAGTTACGGGCGAATGTTGCAACGTCTTTTAGGCGGGGGCATGTAAATGGGATTTCTAGACGAACTTGGCGCAGGGTTACGAGCAGGAGGCTTATCCGCTGCCGCCGGTATGAGCAACGCAGTCTTTCAAGAGCAAGGCCAAGCCATCGCGCGCCGGAAAGACTATGAGTATAACCGTCAAGCCAAGGCAGCCGAAACGATGTTGATGGCAGCCCATTCCGGGCAGATACCCGATGAGCATTTGCCGGAAGTTCAGCAAGCGCTTAGCAAGATGGGCTATGACATACCATTGGTGGCGCTAACCCCAACGCCGGATGCGCGGGAGAAGCTCAGCGAGTATGCGCGCGTTAAATCAGAGCGCACGAGAATGGAAACGGCGGGGATGGATTTGGCGAATTATGGGCAACCGGGTCAAGCCTCGTCAGGTCTTGGGATGCCTGGGCCGCAGGGGTTGCAGGGTAGCGATCCAACACCCAGGCCAGCGGCTAGCCAAGGGCTACAGTTGCCAATGCCGCCACGACCGCAAGGCATGCCTCCGGATCAGGGGGCTAATCCGCCGGGCGTTCAAACATTCCCCATGCAGACGACGGATACGCCAAAGGCAACGCCGATCCAGTTTGGTGCGCCATCCAATACGCTAGCCCAGCCTGTAGATAAAATGGCGGTCGCTCCAGCTCGCAGTTCAAAGGATGACGAAACTAATATCGACCTGCGGAAAAAAATGATGGAAGCTGGAATCGACACGCCTCATATAAACGCCATGATAGATAATTACAGCGCTGAGGAGCTATATGCATGGATTGACAATAACAGCAGGAAGCAACAGCCAGCGCCACCGCGAGTAACGCCGCCAGCGATTGAACCGGCAGCGCCGGATGGCGCAATGAAAGAAACCGGCGCAGGTCAATATGTATCAACCCCTGTCGTCACGTTCGAAGGCAGGCTAAAACCTCGAGGCACTATCCCGCCTATCGTTCAGGACGCTCCGGCAGACGCTGCCCAGGTATTGCCTCCGACCGCGCCTGACGCTTCGCATCCCGTTATCAGTCAAGCCATCCCGCCCGATACCAGTCACGAGAATCTAATGGACTGGTATCGGCGGGCAGTCCTTGCCACTCAACGTGGCGTACCGGGTGCGAAGGAAGTACTGGCTCATGTAATGAAGCTGCTTGATCCGACTAGGGTCGACTACCTTAATGTCGCGCCAGGTAACTCGGTTTATGACCCGAGAACGGGTAAGCTCGTGTTTCAGTCGCAGCCCAAAGATGCTATCCCGCCTGAGATTATAAAATTAATGAATGCGCGCGATGCTATGGCAAGCGCAGACCCGAACGATCCGCGTTTAGCAAAGCTTGACCAGGTTATTGCAGAGTACAAGGGAACCGGCGTTACCACGAACGTCAACGTTGACACTAAGGGGCCTGACTCTTTTGCAAAAGAGCTTTATAAGGGTCAGGCGGACATTTTCAATAAAGGTTATGACGCCGCAAAAACAGCGGCGCAGGGATTGCCAGCACTACTTGAGGCGAAGTCATTACTAGATCAGGGCATTGTTTCCGGGAATTTTGCCAATATGAAACTGCAACTGGCTAAAGTCTTCAACAAGGAGAAGGCCGCCAATACAGAAGCCTATATCTCGACTGTTGGGCGACAAGTTGCTGCCTTGGTACGGCAGATAGGCGGAACGCAAATATCCGACGGTGATAGAAAATATGCCATGTTGGTAGCCGGTGGCGAGATCACATTAAACGAAGAATCGATGCGCAAGATCATTGATATTGGCGAGCGCGCAAGTAATGCATTGATAGAAGAACACAATCAACGCGCCGGTCAAATTGAATCTAGCCAATACGGTAAAGACCTTCCCTACAGCCTGAAAATCACCGCGCCTGATTGGAATTCACCGGCGGCGAAATCAAAGTCGGGCGCGGGTGCGCCAACGGCAACATTGAATGTGACTCCGAAGGTCAATCAATCAACGCGTCCTGCCGTATCGGGGACTGCCGCTGGGTTTGCGCCGCCTAAAGATGCGCCAGCCGGGACTAAGTTCTATGGATACTCACCGGATGGGCAGCGGGTTTGGAAGTTGCCGGACGGCTCCATGGCGACAGAATAATGAAACCCTATACCGGGACAGTTGTTCGTGGCGATCCGCCACCGATTGAATTTACCGACGAAGAACAGCAGCAGGCTATCAGCCAGAATGCCGATCCGCGCAACAAGGCGGAACTGGCGCGCGAAATAGGGAATACCAAGAGTCCGAAAAATCGCGCCATTCTTCAGCAAGAGCTAAATAATCTTCCAACCAGCGCCAGCACACTAAAGCCCTATCACGGCGAAGTGATGCCGGCTGATGCCGCGCCCGCTGCGCCCACCTATGATGTTGGCAACAGCTTTGCCGCTGATGTCGGGAATTTCGCGCAAGGCGTGCGCAAAGGCGTGGTCGACGTAGGGATGGGAATTAATCAACGATTTGCCGAAGGCGCTCGTTTTCTTGAATCACAATTTGGCGGCCAGGATTTAAACCGGGCGTTAGGCTGGCCGACGGCACAAGAGATTGCTGATAAAACCAACAAGACAATTGAGGATCGTAAGACTTACTACGATCCGTTGATGAAAACCAATGCGGGGTTAACCGGGAATGTAACAGGACAAATGGGGGCGGCGATCCCGTTGACATTTGTACCGGGCGCGGCCACGATCCGGGGCGGGGCTGCCATCGGCGGGTTGCAAGGATTTCTCAGTCCGACGACCGGAAAGGACGACGTGCTGGAAAACACGGCGACCGGTGCTGCGCTCGGCGGCATATTACCCGCAGCGTATGGCGCCTACCGTTTAGGAAAGTCGGCGCTGGCTCCGTTTAGGACATCCGAAATTAACGACCGAGCGATGAAAACGCTTGGTGCCTATGGGATAAAACCCGAAGACCTAAGGAATGTAGATTCGATTACGACCATTACCGGTGCGAAGCCGAGCATGGCGGAACAAATTACCAATCCTGAAGCTGCCGCTTCCGCTGCTCGACTGCAAGACAACCTGTCGACATTGCCAGCCCAGCAACGAGATTTCGTTGTACGCAACATGGAGAATAACGAGGCACGGTTAAGGACGCTACAGGATGTCGCTGGGGTGGGTGGAGCTAAAACCGCAGCCGAAAACGCTAGATCAGTGGGTGCGGCAAAAGACTATGGCGAGGCGTTCAAGGTTCCATTCGACATCCAGAAATTCCCGCAGACTTACAAGACGGCCTATAACGATTTAATGGCGAAGCCCGCCATTCAAGACGCTATGAGGATCGCCCAAAAAGAGGCGGCGAATCAAGGCTTGAATTTCGATCCGACTGCCGATGTGCAGAGCTTGCAACTGGTCAAAAGAAGCATGGACGGCTTAGTTACAAAAGCGGAGGCGGCAGGCCAAGAAACACTAGGTCTTACAAAGACAACCGCCGAGCTGGTTGATTTCATGAAAAATATCAGCAAGCGGTATGAAACTGCGCGAAGTAATTTTGCCGAGCGATCGATCCCAATCAATCAAATGCAAGTCGCTGAGAAACTTATTAAGCAAGGCACATCGCCTACCCCTGATTTATACGGGAATCCGCAATTGAGAGTCGGTGGCTTGCTTCAGGCGATGAGGGATGAGCCGAGCCTGATTAAGCGTTCGACCGGGGGGCTTTATGGTGGCGACGGGACATTGAGCGGGTTACTTAACCCGGAACAGTTCGCCAAGGTACAGGCCGTTGCGAACGAAACCGGGAAGCACAGCGCTGTGTTAACTGCCGGGATAGGCAGCGGATCGCCTACGGTACAGCGCAGCATGGGCGTAGACCTTCTCATGGGCGGAGGCGGATTGATGACAGGCGGGGTCGGTGGCGGACTGCTTGGTGCAGCAAAAGGCGCGGTCAATTACGTGAAGGATAAGGTGATCGAGCCGAAACTCCAAGCTACGCTAAGGGAAATGGTGCTCAACCCCGGCAAGGCGCAAGAGATCATGAAATCGTTGGCTCCTAAAGACCGCACCATTATTCAGGACGCGATAAACAACCGGTTCCTGACTCAATCGCTTAGGACTTCGTTACCGGCGCTGTACAACAGCGAGAATAATTAAAGCCGCTTGAAAAGGCGCTGCTTGAGCTTGCCGTCAGGCATGAAGCGCCAGATAAGCCGTTTGATCGGATAGACGATAAACATGAATATTATAAGCGTGATTATCGGCCTGAGGACAATAGCTAGCACATATTCGCGGGTCATTGTTTTTGGCTTCGCTTACGAAAACTTCTCAATGCAGTGATAAGTACGTCCTTGAATATATCGATCACTAGAACGGCAACGAACAAGTACAAAAGAGTGCCAATCAAATATTCAAAGGTCACGTTTATTGTGCTTTATGAGGCGCACTGCAAGATCGATGCGGGTAAGTATGATTCTCATAAAAAGAATTTAGATATTTGCGACGTTGTTCGGCTTCTCTTTTAATCTCGTCTCGATAAATAAAATTGAAACACGCTGCAAGTATGTCCAGGAAGATACCGAACACTAGCGCGCCAACGATTAGGTACGAAATGATGGTAGCCAGGAAATAGATCAGTTTTCTCTCTTAGTGTGGTCGTTTATCGTGTTATAGCCTACTGGCGCACGGTGTCAATTAGCGCCTAACCGGATGGGTGATGGCCTTCTCTACAGGCCATCCGCGTTTCAATCGATCCGTTAGGGTTAGGCGACTCATTCCAATCTGCCTTGCCCAGCGAGTAACGGATTGGGTAAGCCCGACATAGGTAAGCAGTTTCGGATGATCGTTGTTATTGGCCTGTTGGTCATCGGTTGCCCAGCGGCAATTGGCTTTAGTGTAGCTCCCGTCATTGTCGATACGATCAATGCTGTAACGGCCATGCGGTTTCTCGCCCATGTCGGCTAGGAAATTCTCGAAGCTAGACCAGCGCGGATCGTAGGTGATTCCGCGTCCGCCATAGCGCGGATAGGCTTTGCAGCGCGGATTATCGCAGCGGTACTTGATATGACACCAAGACTTATAAGTCACTGTCTCGGTCATGCGGTGAGAGTAGTGCTTTGCTTCATATTTACTGCAACCGCAGGTAGTCGATCGACCATCTTTTAGTGTTTGTGCGCGGATAGGCTTTACTACTCCGCAATCACATTGGCAAAGCCACATCGTTTGATTCGGCGGCAAATTCTCCGAACGGCAAATCACAACCAGTTTGCCGAAACGTTGGCCAATTAAATTAACTAATATTGATTTCAAGGTCGCCTCCTGTTAGTAATAGTTATACCTTAATTACATAGGAAAATCAAGTAATGGGTACAAAATATACAACCGTGGCGGTATCCGGGTACAATGCGACGCCACCAAGCGACGATGGTAGCGCTGTCGATGCCAACAAGGTCAAGTGGTCGTACAGCAAGACCAAGTTGGGCGATCCGCTAAACGTCGCTATCGTCGCGATTGATGCGGCGCTAGTGCTGTCCTTTGCTCAAGAAGCGCTGATCAAGTCCACGAATTACACCACTACCGCAGGCGACAACAACAAGCTGCTTGAGTGTACCGGCACGATCACGATTAGCCTGCTCGACGCCAGCACGGGCGGCGCGGGCTATCAGATCAACGTGATCAATGTCGGCGTCGGTGTGGTCACGGTTGGCCGAGCAACGGTTGGCAACACAATTAATGGCGTGCAGCAAAACTGGACACTGAATCCAGGCACCGGTGCGAGTTTCCTCGTCAACGGCACGAACAATGGATACGACGCGCTCGGCACATCCGGCCCCGCTGATGCCTATGTCTGGGCGGGCAACGCGGGCGGCACAGCTAATGCGATAGCGTTAACCGTTGCCCCGGCGATTGGTGCGTATGCCGGTGGGCAGGTCTTCCGGTGCAGAATTACCGCAGCGAATACCACGGCGGTTACCGTCAGCGTAAGCGGGCTGGCTACGCGTAACCTCACCCTGCGCGGCGGGGGTGCGTTGGTCGCTAACGTGTTGCAGATCGGCGATGTAATCGATTTGGTTTACGATAGCGTCGGCACGCAGTTTCAGATTATTTCAGCGCGACCCGGTGCGAATTACGACATCACCGCGCTAAACAACGCAACGACCGCCCCGCTTATCGCGTCCCTTCCGGCGCTCACGTCAGCCGCAGCATTGGCATCCCTGCCAGCGCTTACGTCGGCGGCTGCGTTGGCATCCCTACCCGCCCTTACGTCCGCGCCGGGGATTGCCGCATTGCCTTCTGTAACGACAGGCAGCGTGTTTCGCAAGAATTGCATCATCAACGGCGATATGCGTATCGCCCAGCGCGGCACATCGTTTGTGGGTATCGCCGATGGCGCCTACAGCTTGGATCGGTGGATATACCGCAAGAATGGCGTGATGGTGCATACGTTGACGCAAGACACAGATGTCCCGACGGTTGCTCAGTCAGGGGTTCTGTTCACCAATTCGATGCGCCTAAATTTGACCACAGCCGATACTACGACGCCCGTCGGTAAATTCGCGTTCATGACGCAGCGGATCGAGGGCTATAATTTTCAGCGCATCGCACAGCGCGCCTTCACTGCGAGTTTTTGGGTCAAGGCCACCACTACCGGCGTTTACAGTATTGCATTCAGAAATTCAATCTCCGATAGAAGCTATGTCGGCAATTTCACCATTAGCACAACGGCAACCTGGGAACTAAAAACCATCTCGGTTACCGCATCACCCAGCGCCGGGACATGGAACTACACGACGGGGCTTGGGCTAGATGTAAGCATTGTTTTGGCCGTAGGTAGCACCTATCAAACTACGGCTGGAGCATGGCAAACTGGAAACTTTATCGGCACTGCGACCAATATCAACGGCGTCAATACTGGCGCGACAGATTTTCGCATCGTCGGGCTTCAACTAGAGGCCGGCACCGTGGCGACCGAGTTTGAGATGCTGGATTTTCAACAAGAGATTGCCGCATGCCAGCGCTATTACTGGAAGAGTTTTCCGATAGGCACCACGCCGGCACAGTCTGCTGGCTACAATGGGTCGTTGGTATATAGGGCGTCTAGCGCAGGCTTAATTCCTGGAGGAGTCCTTGTTCAAACACCTGTTCTGATGCGTGCCAGCCCGACCGTTGTTTATTACAATCCGGTGTCGGCAAACGCGAATTGGCGGAATTTTTCGCTCTCCGCCGACAGCGGGGCAACGGAGATAAACTTTCCCAGTGATCGCTCTTACTACGCTGGAAACCTGCAAGTTGCCGGGGACGCAGTAGGAAACTCTCTTACTATTCACGCAACAGCAGATGCGGATTTATAACGTGAAAACCATCCTTCTGTTAGTCTTTATCGCGCTGTCTTTTCCTTCGATGGCGCGTGACCGTAACCAGGTACATGCATTCCGCTCGAATCATCCTTGCCCGGCGACACAGCACACATACGGCGCATGTCCTGGCTGGGTGGTCGATCACAAAATGCCTCTGTGTGCGGGCGGGCTCGACGCGCCTAGCAATATGGCTTGGCAGGCATTAATTCCGTCACGGAAGAAAGACAAGATCGAGATCGCTTATTGCCGCTGCCTGACCAAAGCCAGCGGCGCATGCGTCATCCCGACGTTTAACAACCCATGAGCATTAAAAAACTACTTGGAACATTACGCCAAAGAATCGCGCTGCACGCCACGCTGGAAATAAAGATGCTCACACCCATAAATAATACCGCGCGCGATTTGGTGCAGCTTGGCGAACCCGTCTGCGAGAAAATGAAAATGCGCGGAACCACCGGCGAGGGTATTGAGGTGTACGTTGAAATAGAGCTTATCGGAGATGCTGGGGCGATGGACAAGTTTCATTTTGAGCTGGGTAAACATGTCGGCTTAGTGCTGCGCACGATTGACTAGGACTACACCATGACTAATGTACCAATAAGAGATAGACGAGAAGATGACAAAAGGTTGGTCGATCTACACGTCAACATTCCAACCCTCGCGGTAATCATGGTTCAGACGTTCGCGGCGGCATGGGGTCTTTCGTCTTTATTCGCAGAAAATGCAGTACAGACCACACAACTTCATGAAATGTCGACTCGCATACAGCGAGTCGAGGTTGCCGTAGCGGGATCGCAGGTGTTGGAGTCGCGCATGGTCACCATTGAAAACGAGTTGCGATTCCTGCGCTCGCACGTCGAGCAAATAGACGAAAAGAGGCGACGTTGATGATGCTAACCGACTTACACGGACTGGATCGAATTATGGAATGCGGCGATATAAGCGTTGAGATATTTATTGTTGGCATCGCCATCGGCATCGTCGTCTGCATGATTGCCTATCATTTTCTGAAAGACATGGGCCCGAATTAAAACATGGAACACGAAGAGCACGACAGTCAACGTATACGCGTCGACTTACACATCCACTCGGCGGAAGACATCATTATGTCCAAGCTGAATCATCTTGAAGCGCTACTAACTAGGAGTTTTAAAACCATGGCAAACGAACTAGATGCATTGACCGCTAAAGTTACCGCGAACGGCACCGTAATTGATAGCGCGGTGACATTGATTCAGGGCATCAAAGCCGCGCTGGATGCAGCCATCGCATCCGGTAATCCGGCTGCGCTGCAAGCCCTGAGCGATTCGCTCGGAACGCAAGACGCAAGGCTGGCGGCGGCTATTCTGGCGAATACGCCCGCAGCACCACCTGCACCATAGGTTCATCAGGAGGGGCTTCGGCCTCTCCTGCTTCTATTAGGAGCGATTCATGGACTTGATTTCTCTAATCATCGTACTCGTAGCAATCGGTGTGATTCTCTGGCTTATCAATACTTACATCCCCATGGATGAAAAGATCAAAAACATTTTGAATATCGTGGTGGTCATCGCGGTGGTTTTGTGGATCCTCACGATGTTTGTACCAATACCAAGAATCCACGTCGGAAGGTAATTTTATGCATATCGGATTCACTACACCGCAACACCTGCTCTATGGCACCTATGATCGGTGGGATACTTCCATCGGCGAATCGAACGTATCCGGTAAAAAACAAGTTGTCGCGAAAATATTCGCTGGTAACACGCCCGGCGCGGGCATGATCCCGCAGCCGCTGCCAATCTCCGAGTCGTGGAACTTTCGGCTGTTCCAAATCGATGCCGGCACCGAGATGGATGTGCGCGCCGGCCCGCGCTATGAGGTCGGAACGGTGCTTGGCGAACAGCCTGTATCTGGTGTAGACGGGCATTATGCCTCTGGTGGCATTGCGTTTTCGACCTGGACGATTGATACTTCGACGCTGCCCAACGGTGTCTACTACGTCGGTTCGACTGTTGCCAGTACCCTTGCATGGGTGATGGTCGTGCGCAACGGCGTAGCATCGCCGGTCAACCCGCCGAGTAAATTCCTTCGCCTTGCACCAATCTATTTCCCCGAGCGCGGCGGCTGGCCGACGAATTATCGATCCAAAATAGTTCCGTTTACCGGCGTGCGGAAAGCCTCATCTCTCACGGTTCCGCTGTTACCGGGCGACAAATTCACCGTGCCGCTTAATCCCTATGACGGCATCAACGCGCTATGGACGCAGCGACTCTCATGGTCGAACGGCACGGACTATGACGGCACTGCTATGCCGACTACTACACCAGCGGGCGGGAATTTTAACAGCACGATCCAGCGCTATTCGTGGGACGCGTTCGCTGCGACCACGCCCGAATCGGCGCGTCGCTTGACGGTGATGTATCCGAATCAATACGGGGACTCCGGTTTCGGCGAGTCATATGACGGCGACGTTGAAACATCCGGGCACGGTGGCGTTACGCCGAGCGGCGTTCAGTTGGCTAACGGCGATTGGCTGTTTCTTTCCAGCATCGGGGCAATTTTCAGGATCGACGCCAAGACCCGCCGCAAAACGACGCACTACGGCTGGCGAGCTAAAGACGGCGCACCACAGATTCGCAACGCATCGATGATCGCGGACTTGGATCAGCGCGAGGCGTTCATGCTATCGAGCTTCGAATTCGTCGGGACTGGCCCGCGCTTCGGTCGCGCCTGGCAGATGTGCGTGTCCGTGACAGACCAGAATATTGTGTACGTGGCCGAGCCGCAGTATCACACGATCCTAGAGATTAATTTATCGGCTAGCACGGGTCGGATTATTGGCGGAACTGCTGGTCAACCCGGCTATGCGGACGGGGCTGTCGGGATCGCAAAATTCGACCAGCCTCGCGGCGTTACGCAGATCAGCGCTGGCGTTAATGCTGGCAAACTGGTGATCTGTGACGAGCACAACAGCGCGTTGCGTATGCTCGATCCGGCAACAGGTATCGTTACCACCATTTGCCGCGCACCGAAAATACCCACGAAGTTTTACGCTCTCTATCCCGGCGACGGCGGCGCAGATTTTAGCTGGAACGAGGGAATTAACCGCACGCGCTGGGGTGCTGTGGCTGTGGTGCAACCATTGGCGACAGCACAATTCTGCCACCCGGTGCAAGCGGGCGTGCTATCGGACGGCAAGACGATTGTGGTTGTTTGCCACGACACGTATCAGCTTCTAAAAGTCGACCTCGACGTTGGGACTATGACGCTACTGAGAAACCTCCCCGACCACGCTAACCGACCCGATGCGTTAGTAGCAAACTGGCCGTCGCTTCACATAGACAAAGCCGCCCATTTCGGCCCAGCCTATCAGGACGCGATATTTACCTGTTCGTGGCACTACAACACCATATGTGTTACTTCACCCGATGGCACAGCGCTGCCGTTCTTCACGTCATCCCCAAGTACCGCAGGCGATCATCCCGGCATGCACGAAAACGGCTACCCTCGTGCGCTGATTCCCGGACGTGATGGCATGGCACTCAACGGCGACGGCCACGCATCGCTATCGATCATTCGTAAACGCCGCACTGATGATCCGGCGATCGACCAGGCTAAATATACGCGCGGGGAGAAACTATATCTGGCCGACGGCGCGAATAGAGCCGCGCTATGCACGCAAAACGGTCACCAGGGCTACAACTACCTCACGCAGTTGAAAGCCCCAGGTGAGGTCGCATTACTTGACGCCGCGGCATTTAAAACATACCTGGTAGACACATTCGGTTGCTCGGATTTGACCGATGCGCAGATTGATGACGTGCGCTACTACGCCACATGGAATAGCGCTCACGGCGTGCATCGTATGCGGGTGCCGGGATACAACGGGTATACCTCGATACCCGATCCGGTCTTTCCTCCGGTCGTTGTGCCGCCTGTGCTTATGAGCTTCGACTTAGCCGTTAACTTGGCGCGCCAGGGAATGAATGTTCGACGACTCGGTTCAGTTGTGGCTTTGGCTCGTGTCGATGTTGTGGCTGCGGACTGGACAAAGGGCTAGATGATGCAAGCCGCGCTATCGCTGTGTGCTCTTTGCGTTTCGCTCTTTGTTGTTTGGTGGTTTTGGGATCGATAAAGGAAAATCATGGGCATCGAAGACGAACTGAATAAAGCTACAGCTACAGCACCGGTTCCGCCGGTCGTTGTGCCGCCAGTCAATCCGCCGTTTCCGGTGCCTGTGCTGATGAATTTCGACTCGGCGGTTGCGCTGGCGAAGGATGGACTTACGGTGCGGCGATCAGGTGCGTTTTTTATAACGCTGCGACACACAGACATTACGGCGACGGATTGGGTAAAGGACTGATATTGCAACCCGTCCTGTCGCTGGCTGCTCTTTGCGTTTAGCTCTTTGTTGTTTGGCTATTTTGGGATCGATAGGTGAAAATCATGAGCATCATAAAGTATCATTTTCATTATTTATCCAGCACCTTCGCTTTGCTGGTCAGACGTAAACAGGGCATGGGGAACGCGTGGTAGTCCGCGCATATGCAGTTATCCCCGCAAGATTCGGTTGCATCTACCTCCTCGATCAATCCTAGTTCTCCGGATTTGCCCTGAATGTCCTCTCCCCTCAAATCGTCCCAGCACGAGTCCTCGCGCATCTGCAAAACCCATCGCCCGAGCTTCGCCAGCGCCAGGAGGCTGTCGTTTTTCTCTGTCAGGTCGGAGATTACTCTGACGGCCATCCGCTCTGTTTCATTTTTGGCAACATTAGAGTCCATTAACCGCCTCAACAAAACGTCTTGTGGCGTACTGTTTCCGCTGGGGTGTTCGTCGCTCATTGTTATCCTCCTTTAGTGTGCCGGATTTGTGCCGGGAGGGGCTGGCCTAGGGCCATTAGCCCGTCGATGTTGCCAGATACGCGGGCGACGCGCTCGTGGCTCATGTGGGCATAACGCTCACACATCGCCATGCTGGCCCAGCCGCCGAGCGTCTTAAGATCGTATAGGCTTGTGCCATTCTGCACGTGCCATGAGGCCCAAGTGTGCCGTAGATCGTGCCAGCGGAAGCCGCTGATATTAGCTCGACATAGGGCAGACTTCCAGGCTGTGTTATTACACTGGTAGAGCGGCCGTCCATTGAGAGGAAATACCCATTTCCAATGTTGAACATGTTGTCCTTTCAAAACGTGCATTGCGCTTGCGTTGAGAGGCACGGCAAGGCTTTTACCGGCCTTGGCTTGGTCTGCATGCACCCAGGCGATAGATCGCACCAGATCGACGTTTGACCATTCTAGGAGCCGCACGTTAGATTCTCGCAGCCCGGTGGCTAGGCTGAATTCGGCCATGGCGCGCAGGTAGTCGGGTAGTTCGCTCAGAAGTCGGCTGGCTTCGGCTGGCGTGAGGTATCGGATTCGGTGATTTTTTTCTGGAAATCGCTGGACTGAAACTCGATCAGATCGCCAGCCTCGGTTTGCAGCAAAATTGAGAATGATTGATCCGGCTGCAAGATAACGGTTGCGAGTGCTATCGGCAATCCCTCCCAATGACTCCACAGCGTCTCTGATATCTCGTGCAGATACCGATGAAATGCGCCATGCCCTAAAATATTGGGAGAGGACGCGCAATCGGTGTTTATCGTTTTCGAGGTCTTTTTTATCGGCATTGGCTTTTACCCATTCGATGACGGCGTAGTCCCAGGTGACGGAGGGTTGCTCGCCGAGTTTTTCTTGCCGCCAAAGTTCGGCCTGACGATGTTTGGCGAATTCTTCCGCTTGCTTGCGGTCTTCGGTGCCAGCGCTTTGTCGAGTTCGCTTGCCGTCGTGCGTGCCGAAGTCGACCCACCATTGCGGCGAGGCGCTGCG
Organism: Acidobacteriaceae bacterium; assembly: GCA_043749775.1. GTDB lineage: Bacteria > Acidobacteriota > Terriglobia > Terriglobales > Acidobacteriaceae > Acidiflorens. Next base: position 38,480 of record JAYVCW010000242.1, read on the forward strand.
CTTGTATATTTTGTAGACCATTCGTTCCCCTCCGGTTTATTTTTACCTCGCACGTAGTCTACCAAATCCTCGCGCATGAATTTCCAGCCGCCGCATTTCACGCCGCGCACGTGCCCTGCTCGCGCTTTTTCGGCGATGGTGTAGGTGCTGCAACCGAGGAACGCGGCGGCTTCGGCTAGGTCTAGGGGGCAGTCAGAATTCGCCATGCGGCATAGACTCGCTGTCTTTTCTGAGCGCGCATTTCTTGCATATGAATTCGCCGCGCTGCAGCTTCTCCAACTCCGTCAATACAATCTGCGCTGCAATTCCGATTAATTCACGCTCGCAGTCTTGCGAAATGATTGCAATAGCCCAATCGAGTTTATTGTCTATAGTCATGGCGTCAATTCCTAGTACTCACTCGCTCGAACAATTCATCGACCTCGTTCAGGAACAGTACCGCCGCCTGCTCCACCTTGTCACGCTCGGCCTGGCTTGGCGCGAATCGTTTGTATAGGATCGGTCGCTTGGGTACGCGCGGATCGTAACTCATGAACTGACAGTACCGCCTGCCGGTGCAGAGCAACTGCGCGGTCATCTGCGCCTTGTGCTGTTCGGGAACCTTGTTTTCTAGCAGCCAAGACAGGTGCGTCGTCGTGGTTGGACATTTGATTTCGATCAGACCATCATCATCAATCAGTCCGTCCGGCGTAGCGCCAAAATTATCTATCTCGGCATGATCATAGAAACTGCACGGCTTAATCTCTATCCCGATCAGCTTGGATGCGGCTTCCTTGGCTTCTGCCTCGGTCTCGATCCCCCACTCCATGGCCTCTGTGACGTAGTGCGAAACGATGATGTCAGTCAGACGTTCGGCTACTATCTGCATCTTGAGCTTCTGCCGATCAGCACTTTCCTTGCCATTCTTGAGGAAGCTCATAGCCGACGCCATGTTGCTCGCGGTCAACTTACCGATTCGCTGCTGAAACCATTCTGGTGTTGCTTGTAGTGATAGTGGCTGAGGGATGGCAGCCGTTAGTCG
>JAYVCW010000243.1:0-2009 GCA_043749775.1 Acidobacteriaceae bacterium
TATTTAACATCTAAGCGATCCGCAGATAAGTCGAGTACTGCTCCTCTGCATTTCGGTTTATCGAGATCGAGGCCAGGGCCGCCGAACGAATAAACTTTCTGCGCGAAACTGGCGATGAAGAAAACATAAAAGAAGACGCCATACCCACTCTCAATTCGAATGTGCAATCGCACTTGAGATGATTTTCTCTCACCTTCCGCACTCAATGGGCTCACATTTTTTGCGGCCAAACCAATGTGGTTAGCGAGTCTGTATCCAGCGAGATGTCCGCTTGCGCCGCTCCAAGTTGAAGTGTTACCTGTTGAGCCGGTCCGGAGTTGGTCACCACTACAACCTGCGAACCATCTGGATTCGCAAAGGCCGCATGACTGACCCCCGTCACGGTACTCACGGAATCGAAGCGACGCGCCCCCCGGCGAATCGCTCGAGAGAAATGCGCGAATGCCCAGTACTGACCGCTGCGCGTGATTTCCTGTGTCTGAGAATGAATCGTGACCAGGCCACCGCAGGGAAAAGGCCCGATATTTGGACGGCCCTGTTCATCAAGAGCCAGGTTCCACCCGGTCAGCCCGCGGCACCAGTTTCGCAATGCTGCTGTGAATGTATTTCCCCATTTCGCCCAATCGGTCAAATAGTCCGGGCTTGTATAGTCCGGGCCGCCTTCCGTCCAATACATCTCCACGTCGGGATAGGCTTGATGCACTTTGCTCATCATGTCCGGGGTCCCGACATATCCGTGCCACGCCACCGCGTTGCAGTACTTCCGCAGGTTAATATCATCCAATTCACACACCGCCCTGCCCCACAGGTTGTAGTTGTGGTCAAGAATCCATATTTTCGTCGAGACGCCAGATTCCTTGAGCAACGGCCCTAAGTGGCGGCCCACGAATTCAACTTCATATTCTTGCGGCCAGATACACGCCGGCATCCTGGCATCCTGGTCAGTGTCCACTTCATTCTGCGAAGTGACGGCTTGAATCGGGATGCCTGCGGAGCTGTATGCCTGAAGAAACTTCAGAAAATACTTTGCGTAGTGCGACAGGTACTTGTGGCGCATCGATCCGCCCAACAATGACCCGCCGGATTTCATCCACCCTGGCGGACTCCAAGGCGTAGCAAGCAGAAATAAATCGGGATTCACCTGCCGCGCCAGCCGCAACATTGGAAGGATGTATTCGCGGTCATGAGCAATCGAAAATCTGGTCAACTCCAGATCGGTCTCGCCATCATCGTAGCTGTAGGCCTTAGTCGAATAATCGCTGGAACCGATACAGGTTCGGCAGACGCTTAGTCCCATCTCGGAGGGATGAAAAAGTTCGTGAAAAAGAGACTCACGCGCCGCAAGTGGAAGTTGGTTGAGCATGTAGCAAGCGGCGTCGGTGAAAGCAGCACCGAAGCCCAGAAGTTCCTGCGAAGTTTTCTGTGGATCGAGAATGATGGCGTTGTCGGCGGAGCCTGCTACGATACGCCATGCGACAGGAGCGACCTTTGCGAATCTCTGGCTACCGCTCGTGACCCAGATCGCGATCTCGCCGGCCGGAGGCTTGTCTTCTGCACTCGCTATGAGCGGGGTACCGTTGGCCGACAGCGCTCCCGCTGCCATCGCCCAACCAGAGGCCTTAAGGAAATCTCGTCTTGTCGAACCGTGAGACATTTTCTTTTCTCCTGTCGAAACCGAGCACCCTGCAATAAGCGTGTCGAAAATTGACGATGGCGCAGTTTGAGAAGAACGGTTTGCATCCTGGCAGGCCTTCAGGCACGCCCTTGTTTTCTATCGCGCAGAGTGCGCGGCACAAAGCCGATTGGCTGTTGCGCCGCAGGCGGCGCCGCTCTGGCGATGGCCTGATACAAGTCGCCCTGTTCGAACTGCACCGCTAACGCGAAGACCTGCTCAAATTTGTCGTCTACGTCAGTTCTCTTTTGCTCTATCCGCAGGACAAAGTCAAGTTCGCCACATGACTACATGGTTCTCTCTCACGTCTGTAGAGACGTGGGAGTAATATAGCAAT
>JAYVCW010000244.1:0-5618 GCA_043749775.1 Acidobacteriaceae bacterium
AAACCTTGCGGATTGGCGTTGATGTACTGGTAGCGGAAAAAGGGACGAACTCGGCCAAATTGCTTCGCGATCTGTGAGTAGAAGGCCGGCATGTTGTACACGATTCCGCTTTGCTCGTAAGCATGCCTTATGAGAAAACCTTCGTTCAGGAACTCGATCTTGTGTCCTGTATAGACAAGATGCGCATTGGCAATCGTCTGTCCAAGTCGTGCGTTGCCTTGCACGGCATCGCTTATTTTGTCATGGTAGATCGAGCCGCCGATCTGCAGTCCGGGAACGGATTGGGGACGAATAAACAAGCCCACATTAATAAGGTTGCCGTTATTTTCGTCTTCAAGCGAAACACCATCTAAATCGGGACGAATTGTGTCGCTCGACCCGTACTCAGCAATGTAGTTCAGCCCTAGTTTCCCGGATGGGATTTCCCCCGTAACGGATACGCCAATCGCTTGTGTGGGCAGTAGACCGCCGTGGTTTGCAAACTCCATAATTAAGGGACGATCGGCTGTAGTTTGAAGCCAGCTGCCACTATGGAAAGCCGTGTTGTAGTATCCGATTGCTGTGTGGTAGCGGCCGAATGACATTCTTAGGTGATCGCTATAGTCGTACTTGAGAAGCATACGTTCCAGATCGACGCCAAAGCCTTGAGCGTCCTCTTCTTCGAAGACGATCTCCGATAGAAAACTTGCCTTGTCGTTAATGCGCGCGGTGAGCAAAAGGTCGAAGTCGCCGACGTAGAAGTTCCCATGCGAACCGGACACAAAACCATAGCTTCCGAATTGAGGCGTTCTCTGATCTAACACCTTATAGTTGACTTCCGCGAAGCCTTTCCATTGAATGCCATGCAGTTCGTGGAGTCCTTGCAGAAAAGGCTCATGTTGAGGACCGCTCGCGTCATCCGCGGCGGCAGCAGTTCTGCCAACCGTATGCACGTCTGCGGTGTTATTGGGGTCTGCCGCGGATCGCTGCTCCTGCGACTCGAGAAGCTTAACTTGCTCCTGTAGTGCCTTAACTTGCTGACCGAGTTGCTCGATCATCTCCCGCTCGGACGGTGCCGATGTTTGGGCATAGCCCATGCTGGTGATCATGAATAGCAGCGTTAATAACCTTCGATGGCGGCGCATTCGGCTCCTTGATTTCGTAACGAACAGAAGGAGCGCTGTGTGCGCGTCGTCGATTCACTACGCTTGATGCATTACTTATTACTGCATCTTTCCAGACGTTACGCCGCGCCGTGCTGCCGATGGAGATTGAGATCACAGTGGGCTTACTTCGGTCATAAGCCCTCTTCCCTTTAAAAGCCTTCTTCCTTTATTGGCACTGCTGGAGTCCCTGCACGAAATATGAGCAGAGATGAACAGGGGAACAGTGAAATGTTTGCACGAGAAGATCGAACAGGAACTAGGATCAGAAACAAATCCTCAGCTAACTCTGTGAAAACAACAGAATCTGTTAGTCGTCAGCAGATTGAGTGGGTAATTCACTTCGGAAACTAGTGCGTCCAGATTCTCGACCGTTGTTATCGCCTGAGACAACAAACCTGAGAAAACAAAAAAGGCCTTCAGCTGAGCGAGGGTTCGTGCCCACCACTGCATAAGATTGGAGAACCAGAATTCCTGGCGATCTGTGGATCGATGCTGCCTAATCCCCGTTTGGCCAATCGTCAATGCCGCTGTGCCGATCTGTCACAACTAATCCGGCAATGCGTCCCGCCCCCGGCAGATGTCATGAGAGTGTAGAGCGTGTCGCATGTCGAAAAAGCGTTGCTAAAAACGTTCGTTAATGCATACTTCTGGCGTGTATGCTGTCAGATTAAACTTTTACCTTAGGCTTTTATTTGATGAAGATCCCGACCGAACCTATTGGCAGCATTCCCAGACCTCCGGCGTTAATTGAGCGGATTGCCGCCGCCGGAGACTTTGCCGATCCTGGATTGGAACCCTTTTACGAAGAGGCAGTCCGCGACACGATCCAGTGTTTTGAAGCGACTGGATCTCCGATCATCACGGATGGAGAGCAACGTAAGTACCACAACTTCTGGACCTACTCAGTGCACGGCTCGCCAAACACCGCACCTGACGGTTTTAAAATTCCGTTTTCCGCCGGCCATGTACGACGGATGCCGCGCTTCACGGCTGGACCGTTCCGATATAAAATTTATGCTGACCAGTATTTGGATGTCGCCAAGCGTTATGCGAGTCGACCTGTGAAACAGGCGGTGATCTCTCCGTCAGCTCTCAGTCTTATGTATCCGGCGGAAGACATTCCAGGCTACAGCCGACAAGAATTCATCGACGATTTGTTGAGCGAGCACGTGAAGGAAATTCGTCGCTGCTTTGAAAAAGGTGCGCATAAGGTCCAAATCGATTTCACGGAAGGGCGATTGGCGGTGAAGCTGGACCCATCCGGAGAGCTGCTAAATAGCTTTATCGGTTTGAACAATCTTGCACTGTCTAGATTCTCTGCCGAAGAACGGAAGCACCTGGGAGTGCACACATGTCCGGGCGGCGATCGCGACTCTACTCACAGTGCCGACGCGGATTATGCCGATTTGTTGCCCAGCTTATTCGAATTGCGAGTCTGCAACTTCTACATCGCTCTCGCAGGCGAAAAAGATCGCGAGCGCGTGCTAGAGACGATTCGCCAGTATCTAAAACCCGAGCAGCGAGCGTTCGTGGGCGTCGTTTCGCCGATCGATCCTAGACAAGACACGCCGGAGGAAGTACGCGACCGAGTGCTCGAAGCGGCAAAGTATATCCCGCTCGAACAACTTGGGACGACAGACGATTGCGGGTTCTCCCCTTTCAGCGATGATACGTCGACGACTCGCGAAAAAGCGTTTGCAAAGATTCGGGCCCGCGTCGAAGGAACGCGGCTTGCCGAACGAGTTCTCGGAATAGGTTAAGCAAAAAATGGATCAGGATGAAGAAAAATTACTGCGTTCGGTCGCTTTTCAAAATGCGCGTGCCGTCCTGCTCGCTCGGGAACGTGCGGAGCGCGACCTCTTCGCGGCGAAGGAGGCATTAGAACGCAAGTCCGCAGAACTCGCTGCGCAGAGCGAGCTTCTTGAAAGGAGGGTCCAGGAACGGACGAATGAACTCAACGTCGCAAACGAGAATTTGCGGGAGTTGTCTGGCCGCCTATTGCAGTTGCGGGACGAAGAACGGAAGCAGATTGCCCGTGAGTTGCACGATAGTGTTGGCCAGATGTTAGCCGCGATAGGCATGAATATAGCGATTGTCCGGGCGCAGGCGGATAAACTGGATGAAGTTGGGGCGAGGGCTGTATCTGACAACGCCGGACTCGTCGAACAAATCAGCACGGAAATCCGCACGATTTCCCATCTTTTACATCCTCCTCTGCTGGATGTCGCTGGCCTTGCATCCGCGATTCGTTGGTACGTGGACGAATTTTCGGAGCGCAGCAAAATCAAAGTCGAACTCGACATGCCTCCAGAAATCCGGCGGCTCCCTGACGCCATGGAACTCGCAATTTTTCGGCTTGTTCAGGAGTGTCTCACCAACATTCATCGTCACTCCGGTAGCAAAACCGCAACCATCAGTATTCGCGAACAGGAACTCAGCGTTATCGTGGAGATCAAGGACGCGGGCAAGGGCATACCGTTAGACAAACAACTGGAGTTAAGGTCGGGCAGAGCGGGAGTTGGCTTCCGCAGTCTGCGCGAGCGACTCAGGCAGTTTGGTGGTGAATTGAAAATCCAATCAGATAGCAATGGAACATCGGTAATCGCTGATCTGCCGCTTTCGATGAACGCCAATCAGGAGCGGGTATCCTGAGGGTGCAACTGTCTGACTAGTTTTTCGCTTCTTTGGCATCGCTGTTGATTTTTCTTTGTGCCCCAGGAACGAAGAGGATATCATTCCGCTGCGGCAGCACTGATTTCCCCTCCCGGGTAAAAGCGAGATCTTCATGGAGAGAGTCACCGGAATCGGCGGCATCTTTTTCAAGTCGGAAAACCCCGAACAGCTGTATCAGTGGTACGAAAAACATCTCGGCATTCGCCGCGAATCGCATGGGCAAGGCGCGTCATTCGAATGGCGGGAGCTAAAGGCTGCCGACGGCAGCGAGCCTGGTCCGGAGGCTCAGACGGCGTGGTCAATTTTTCCCGCGAGCACAAAATATTTCGGCGCGAGCAAGGCCAATTTCATGGTGAACTATCGCGTCGAAGGACTCGACGCGCTGCTCGAGGCGATGAAAGCCGCGGGCGTGGAAGTAGATCCACACCGCGAAGACGGCGACTACGGCCGATTCGCCTGGATTACCGATCCCGACGGCAATCGCATTGAACTGTGGGAACCACCAAAGCAGAAATGACCGTTATCGGCAGCCGGACGCCTTTCGTTGCTAACACTATCTTCACAACTATTTATGGCGAAAAAGAAAAAGCCGCCCGCAATGCCCGAGCAACTCAAAGGATGGCACGATATCGCCGCATTTTTGGGCCAGCCGCTTTCGGTAGCACAACGCTGGGCAAAATCCGGAATGCCGGTGACCCGCTTGGGTCGCAACGTTATTGCCGATCCAGCCAAATTGAACAGTTGGCTGGGCAGGGAATCGGCCGGGGAGCCAGTACAGATTGCGACTGATGACATCGATCTAAAATCGGAACTGCAGCGCGGGCTCTCGTATGTTCGCAAGCAGCACCGATGAAGGCAAAACTGCCCAGGCCTCGACGGATCGGTTTAGCGCGGGCGCTTTCGAAACTGGGGTATTGCTCGCGCTCGCGTGCTGCCGCGTTGATTCGCGAAGGCCGCGTCTCACTCAACCGGCGTCCCATTCGCGACACTGAAAGCCCGGTCCGTTTTCCGCACGACACCATCGAGGTTGATGGCTCGCCCGTAAAACAAGCGGAGCTCGTTTACCTTGTCATGAACAAGCCGCGCGGCGTGGTTACAACCGCGTCGGATGAAAAACAACGGGACACCATTTATAGCTTGCTTCCAGATGGCGCCCCATGGATTGGTCCAGTTGGTCGACTGGATAAGGCAAGTGAAGGATTGCTGCTTTTGAGCAACGATTCGGAATGGGCCGCTCAAATCAGCGATCCTTTGAATCATCTGGACAAGATCTACCATGTGCAGATCAATTGCCTTGCTGACGATTCGTTGATTGCCCGAATCACTCGCGGCCCTGATCCCAAAAAATTATGCTTCGATAGGGCTGACGATCTTCGCGCCAAGTCCGTTCGTTTGCTTCGCCGCGGAGAGAAGAATAGTTGGTTAGAGATTACGCTCGACGAAGGCAAGAACCGGCAACTTCGGCGCCTGTTCGAACTGGTGGGTGCTGAAGTGTTGCGACTGATTCGGGTTTCCGTTGGTCCATTACAGCTAGGCGATCTCGGTAAAGGAGCAACACGCTATTTGACTGGAGAAGAAAAGAAAGATATCGATCGCGCTCTGCGTCATGGCGTTCTGCGTCATTGATGCCTGAGTTCGCGCGCGTGGCTTCAGCGTAATTGTTTCAGAGCCCGTGAGCCTCAACGTATTCCAGCGCTTCGCGAAGTACTTTGCGTTCGTTGCTGTAAGAGAGCTGACTTGCGGCCTCCAGCACAGGAACCCACGACGCTCGTTTTACTTCGACGCGCATGTCAGACTTCA
>JAYVCW010000245.1:0-9839 GCA_043749775.1 Acidobacteriaceae bacterium
GAACTGGAAACGTATGGCTACACCTGCACTTGCCACGAGTTAGCAGACGGCATCGGTGCGAGATGAGGTGTGAGATGGGGCGAGATCTGGGGAATGGAATGCAGCTTGCACGTCCGCCTAAGCACTTACGAAAGCACTTACAACTCGCGGAGACGCATACAATCTTCACGAACATGAATATGCCCGTCGCCACTGACCCAAGCACAAATTCTTTTCGGAGGCCTTTCGAACTCCCGACTCTCATCGCTTGGTTTGGATGCGCAGTTTTGCTGGTTTCGCTGGTTGTCTTGGTTGACCATCCGCCACTCAATGAGCGGACTGATTTTTCGGTCACTTATATTGGCAGCCGTATGGTGTACCTCAGGATGGGAGCCGGGGTCTACGATCTGGCGGAACAGGAGAAGCTGAAGAAGTCCTTGCTGCCTGACGCTCAACCGCTGATCTTCGAGCATCCGCCATTTGAAGCGCTTCTGCTGGCACCGCTCGGAGCTTTGCCGTATAAGACGGCGTACCTGATCTGGGGACTAATCAATGTTGTGATTTGGCTGTCGCTCGCTCACTTGCTGCGTCCCTACGCAACAGTGCCGCGAGACGATGCGGCTTATCTCTTGCTCTGGTTGATGTTCCTGCCTTTATGGGCTGCGCTCTTTGAAGGGCAGTCGTCGCTTGTGATGTTCCTGCTTTACGCCCTGACGTTTATCGAACTGAGAAGCGGGCGAGAGCTTCGAGCAGGAGCGGTGTTTGGCTTGGCGCTATTCAAGTTTCAATTCGCTATCCCGTTTGTGCTGATTCTGCTCCTGCAACGAAGGTGGAAGTTCGTCCAAGGGTTTCTCGGCACTACGAGCGGACTAGGGCTGTTGTCGCTGCTGGCCGTTGGATGGCAAGGCGTTCTCGCCTACATCCACTTAATCTTAGCCATAGCTACCCATCCTGAGAGCGCGAGTTATGGCAATGCCATCGGGATGGCGACGGTCGGAGGGTTCGTCCATCCGCTGCTAGGGCAAACACTCGGGCATGCTGCCGCGTCCCTGTTCATTGCCGGCATTTCAATCGGGTTGCTGATCTTGACCGCCTACAAATGGAGTAAAACCGGCTTGGCATCCGATGCGAGAAAGTTCGATCTGATGTTTGCCGCCGCGGTCGTGGTCTCTCTCACCACCAGCTTGCATATGTTCACTCCTGACCTGAGCCCGCTGCTTCTTGCGATGCTGCTGGTGGTGCGCTATTTCCCCGGGCGAGCCCATTCGTGGTTGCGCATCATGCTCGCTCTTCCGCTCGTAATGTTCTGGATGCCCCCGCTTTTTTTCGTACTCCTTACACGCCACTGGTTCTATCTTTGGTTTCCAGTCTTAATGTTGTTTCTTGCAGGCGTCGTGAAGTTAGCCGCGATGGCACCGGAAAGAATCGCGGCATTCTCGATTGCCGACTCAGCGCCAGGTTCGCTTTGAGTTTACGAGTCGCGGCAGTGCACGGCAGTTCATCAGACAGCGAGCGCTCGCCCGCGCACGGGAGAGAATCCGCCACGACTTGGACGCCCGAGAAATCACGTTTTGAATTGGGCATTGCGTCTCTCTTATTCATTCTCTCGCTGCTCTACCTCTGCATTTTCAGGCGTTTCTGCGGCATCGACCCCGATGAAGGAATTATTCTGCAGGGGGCCCAGAGAATTCTTGATGGCCAAGTGCTTTATCGCGACTTCTTTTCGTTCTTTACTCCCGGTTCCTACTATCTATTCGCTTTTATCTTTCGCATCTTCGGAAGCTCTTATATCGTCGCGCACACCGCTCTCGCAATCATCGGCGCTTTGCTGTCTCCCATAACATACTTGCTGGCGCGCCGAGTGTGCTCGCGACAAGCTTGTCTCCTCGTGACCGGACTGATGGCGGTGACAGCCTTGCCCTGGCGGTTCGTGGTCATTCACAATTGGGATAGCACGCTGTTTGCTTGCCTTGCGGTCTATGGCGCCGTGCGATTTTTGGAATCTCAGTCGACGCGGTGGATCTTTACGGCGGCGACCTTCACGGCGCTGACGGCGCTGTTTGAGCAATCCAAAGGCGGAGGCCTCTGCTTAGGGTTGGGCGCTGGATTTCTCCTTATTGCCCTGATTGGCAAAGGTCCAAAACTTTTTACGCGCGACCGATTGCTGGCTGCGGCGCTTGGAATGTGCTGGCCATTTCTTGTCACCGCCGCGTATTTCGCCGCTCATCACGCACTGACGGAAATGCTGGCGAGCTGGTTTTGGCCGCTCGAGCATTATTCGCGCGCGAATCACGTTCCCTATGCTTTCGACAACTTGACAGGACAAGCGGAAGACAGAATCCTGGGCTCGGCCTCGACGGGAATGCGCGTGTTCGGGATGCTCATCTTCAGCTCCCGCACCTGGATTCCTTATGTTCCGCTCGTCGCGGTCGCGCTCATGGTCTGGCTCATTGCGAGAAAGCGGCAATCGACACTGACGACCGCGGAGTGGGCGTATTACCTTATCGTCTCCAGTGCCATCGCTGGCTTGCTGCTGTCGATCGTAATTGCCAGAGCGGATTATCTTCACTTCATATATTTGCAACCGATATTCTTTTTGATTCTTGCGTGGGTGCTCGATGGCCGCGGTATTCGCCCCCCCCTCCTCGCCAAGGTCGCCCCGATCATCGGGTTCTGCCTAGCGATGTCGCTCTTGGCCATGGGGGCGCAGATTCTTATTTCATCGCGAGGCAAATACGACGTGAACACGCGCCGTGGCGAAATCTACACGCCCAGGCCGGACCACGTTATTGCCTACGTGCAAGCCCACGTCGCGCCGGGAGAGCGGATTCTTATTTATCCCTATAATTCGACCTACTACTACCTGACGCAGACGAACAGTCCGACTCGATTCGACTTTTACCAGGCCGGAATGCACACGCAAGAACAATTGCAACAGATGTTGCAGGAGTTTTCCGCGGAGCCGACGCGCGCGGTGCTGTTTGAGCCGCGGTTCACTACCCACCTTTTGGAAGCATGGCCCAATACTCCTCTTGGCGCTTTTGCCCGCGACCCTTTGGCGGACTACATAAATCGGGAATATCACACTTGTGCGGAATTCGGACGCGACATGGAATTCCTGATTCGAAAAGACCTTGTATGTCCGAGTGAAAACCAGTCGAAGCCATGAAATAGATTTCAGCGACAGAAAAGCGTATGAAGAAGAGTTTGAAAATTGTCGTAAATCTAGCGCTTGTCGGCCTTTTGCTGTGGTTCCTGGCCGCGCATCAGGAGAAGATACGGAAGAGCGTCACGTCAAGAGACTCGATTGCATATTGGGCAACGGGACGTCTTTTACTTCATCGCCAAAATCCTTATTCAGTGCCGAACGTATTGGCGCTTGAGTCTGGACAGGGCTACGCCGAAAATCGACCACTTATGTTTCGAACGCCCCCGTGGTCCTTGTGGATGGTTCTACCGATCGGCTTACTCACTTCGTTCTGGGCCTGGGTAGTCTGGCTGACGATTCTTCTGGCATCGCTTGTGGTTGCGATGCGCATATCGTGGCGCATGTATGGCGACGGTCCGACGGCCCCTGCCACATTTCTTTTAACGGGATATCTCTTCGCTCCCGTAGCCGCGTGCCTGGTTGCAGGCCAAATGGGAATGGTGTTGTTGCTGGGAATCGCCCTCTTCCTGTTGCTCGAGCAAGAGGACCTCTACCTCGCCGGAGCAGCGTTGCTTTTGCCCATGGCCAAGCCGCATATCTTCGCGTCGTTCTTTCTTGTCCTGGCGTTTTGGGTAATCGCGCGTAAACGCTGGGCGCTTTTGGGGGGAGCTGCCGCGGCATTTGTGGCGGCAAACCTGATCGCGCTCGCCTTCGATCCCACCGTCTTTCGGCATTACCGGGAGATGCTGCAAGAGCAATCCATTCAGCGGGAATTCATTCCGGCTCTAAGCGGTATGATCCGCGGCATTTTTTTCCGCAAATATTTCTGGGTGCAGTTTGCACCCTTTCTTCTCGGGCTAGTCTGGTCGTCTTATTTCTACTGGAAACACAGGTTGACGTGGAGCTGGCGTCAGCACGGCCCCGCGGTACTCGTCGTTTCGCTGCTCACCACCCCTTACTCGTGGATGACCGACGAAGTCGTTCTGCTCCCTGCTATTTTGCAAGCCGTCGTCTGGCTCATGCAGGCCAAGCTCAAGGTACTCTCTCAATTTGTCGTTCTTCTTTTTATTTGTTTGAACCTGCTTTTACTTTTAATTATTCGGGCCCAAGTCTCTCCCGCCACCGGCATTTATTTCTGGAGCAGCCTGGTTTGGTTCGGATGGTATTTTTACGCGCGCAGAATACACAGGGTTCAATCGGGAGCGGGGCGGTAAATCTCCCACTTTGCTGACAAAAAATATCGAGGTGAGCAGGGCCCCCAAATAAAAGTGGTCGCGCGCAAACCAGAACACAGAAAACCCCGCCAGCACAGCGGCAGGCAGAGCCGCTCGCAGCCACGCTCGCCGGTCTATAGCGCCGTCAATCGCAAGCAGCAGCGATAATGTCATCACACTCAGATCGTGTAGAAACAGGTAATAAGTCACCATCGCACTTACGGAGATCGCCAGCGGCAATCTTTGCCTGGATTCTTGTTTTGCGCCAATGATCGCCCCCAAAATGAAAATGAAAGCGGAGACAAGAAGCAACGGGACTAAACCAAACCCGTAAGCCGCAAGCAGCGCCCGCAGATTTGCCATTCGCCTCAAAAGCAACCAAAAGGAAACGCTTCCCATCGCGCGCAGTAAGTGCAGGTATTGAATCTGGGCGGCTATCCCAGTGATCGCGGCCGACAAGCTCAAGAGCACGCCAGAGCCAATTATCCAGCCGGCAAAAAACTTAAAGCTCCGCCACAGCAGAAATAGAGCAACGATCGGCAGCAGGACTTGGAAACGAAATACGCCAAGACTCAGCAAAAATCCGCCCTGTAATTCGTTTGACCCGATGCGGCGAAAGACCAGGATCAGAATTAGAAGAAGCAACAATGAATCCTGGCCTGCCAGGATTGCAAATGCGACGGGCATAAAGCCCAGAGTTAAGGCCAGCAGTATCCATTGAGGGCCGATTCCCGATAAGGCAGGGAGGCACGGCCTTAGCAAAAAAACGCTCAGCCCAAGCATGCAAAAATTAACGAACGCCCACACGATATACGCTGTGCGATATTTCAAAAAGGAGAGGGGCACGAAAATGACTGCCTCGTAGGCGGGATGGAGGAAAGGCACCGAGGCGTTGTCGGCGGCGACGCGCTCGTTTTGGTTGCGACGGATGGCGGGAAAATCGTAAATGCTCTTTCTTTGACCAGATCGCAACATGTACCCCGGTGTGTAAAAGACACGGAAATCCGACTGCAGCGCGACAGCCGGAGTAAGCAGGGAAACCCAGGATGGGATCTCGACTCCGATCAGGACGGCGCCCATTGCCAGAGCAATGGCCAAAACGTAATACGGAGCTGGTTTCACGATTTGCCACCCTCCGGGCGGTTACTTACCATTGGACCCGCATTTTGCCGAATGGCGCGGCAAGGCATAGTAACGCGAAAACGGGAGGTACTGTCCGAACAGTGTTGCTAAACGTATTCACTTCATTGTCTCCGGTTGTTCCTGCAGGTATCAAGGGAGCCGCACTGTAAGTCCCTCCCCGACTCCTTCGCCCAAAAGCTTGCCGGGAACTCTCCCAGACAAAAACTTAAGTCCTTATTGTGCAACGAAATGGGAACTCTTTCTTAAACGCAATCGCAAGTTACACTTTTGGCCACCCACCTGCAATTAACCAGTTCGTCAGGTTGTACCTCCGCTTCCCCGGCGCTGGAAATAGTCAAAATTTAAAGGAGCTTCAAATGAAGAACATGTTTATGAAATCACTCAGCCGTCTGCACAACGACGAGTCTGGCCAGGGCCTGGTGGAATATGCACTGATTCTGGCTTTGGTTGCATTCGCAGCGGTAGTTGCAATGCAGACTCTCGCCAAAGATATCAACAACGCGTTTGTTGGCATCGGCACGATCCTCGCCTCCTACGTACCGTAACCATCAGCTTTCGATCTGTTCGTGTTGCGGATGCGGAAAATCCGCTCTGCAACACGGACCGACCCGATCTAACCGCAGATTCAGCTCTTGATCGCTGAACTGATTTCCCAGGAGAAAAACCATGACTAACTTGATTGTGAAAACGATGGGCCGCTTGCACCAGGATGAATCTGGACAAGGACTCGTGGAATACGCGTTGATTCTGGCGTTGGTTGCCTTTGCCGCCGTGGTAGCAATGCAGACCTTGGCCAAAGACATCAACAACGCTTTCGTCGGTATCGGCACGGTGCTTGCCTCATACGTCCCGTAGTCCGGCGAGGAAAAAAGTCTCTGCGCAGACTTTTAAGCGGAGAAAACGGATACAAACTCGCCGGTAAAGATCACAAAGCGAGCAATTATCCCGCATCCCCAGGCGGAGACCAGATTCAAGGAGAAACACAATGACCCGACTGATCAAGAACACGATTGGCCGCCTGTATAGCGACGAATCAGGACAAGGATTGGTGGAATACGCGCTCATTCTTGCACTGGTCGCTTTTGCGGCGGTGGTGGCAATGCAGACCTTGGCGGCAGACGTCAACAACGCCTTTGTCGGCATTGGCACGATTCTCAATTCGTACGTCCCGTAGTCGATAAACAAGTTCGCTTTCGCTTCGTCCGCGCTCTTCGTCAGAGGAGCGCGGACAAGCGAAGGCGAAGATTCGAGCAACGGATAGTTTCTCAAAATTCAGACTGGCACGAAAGCGAGCAAGCGTGGAGTTGTATTTTCTGATCGGCGGAGTGCTGGTGGCGTTGGTCGGCGCCTTCACCGACGTACGCAGCGCTCGTATTCCGAATCGCCTGACTTATACCGCGATTGTGCTCGCGCTCGCACTGAGGGGTACCTTGTTGGGCTTAGGGGGATTGAAAAGCGGCGCCTTTGGCATGGTCGTGGCGGGTGGCTTGTTTCTATTTCTTTTCTCGGTTGGAGCCATGGGTGGCGGCGATATGAAGTTGATGGCCGCAGTAGGAGCCTGGGTGGGGAGCGATGAGGTCGGCATGTTGCTGATCGCGGCCGCACTCGCCGGTGGAGTTCTGGCGCTCGGACGGATCATCTTCCGCAACCTGCTTGGCGAAACTTTAAAAAATACGATTCGACTTATCTTTTTTCGTTTTACGTCTGGAATGCAGCCCCATCCAGAACTGAACGTGCAAGCGCCACAATCGCAGAGAGTGCCCTTTGGGGTTGCGATTGCGGTGGGAGCTTTATCTTGCGCCAGCAACGCAATCTGGTGGAGGTGATTTACGAACGCTAAACGGATCATGATCGCATTTGTACTGGCCGCAGTGCTGGCCACTGGATTTACCTGGATAGTGTTTAAGAAGCTGCGTGCCAGCACGCAACGTCCGGTCATTCAAATTGTTGCGGCCGCGAACGACCTTCCCGCGGGCGTCGCGCTCGCTCAGAACGACATCGCCATGGTGGATTGGCCAAACGATGTGCCCTTGCCGGGCTCGTTTACGAAAAGGGAAGAAGTGCTCGGGCATCCGCTGATGCATTCGCTCGGAGCGAAACAACCAATCGTGAAGCGCGATCTCGGGCTTGAAGGATCAGGCATTGGCCTGTCGACCAGAATTCCGCCGGGTATGCGCGCCACCGCCATCAAGTCAAACGAGATCGTGGGCGTCGCCGGATTTCTCTATCCCGGTTCGAGAGTGGATGTGCTGTGTACGCTCAGCATGCCGAACAATGGCGGCACGATTACCCAGACCGTACTGCAGGATGTCGAGGTGTTGACGGCGGGGCAGACTATCGAACCCGACCCTCAGGGCAAGCCGCAGCAGGTCGACGTCGTCACATTGGTGCTTACGCCGGAAGACTCCCAGAAGCTGCAGCTCGCGAGCTCGCAAGGCGCGATCCAGTTCGTATTGCGCAATGGCACGGATACGAAGACGTCAGAAATGCACGCTGCGCGTCTCGACCAGCTTGTACCGATGCCCAAGACCGCGCCCACCGTCGTGAAGAACGGCAAGCGTGTTCCGGTTAAATCCCAGCCGACTTATGTTCTGGAGGTTATTCAAGGTACGCAGAAGACGATTCACAAGTTTGATGGAAGCAATAAGGAAGCGGGAACAACGAAATGATGAATACGAACTCTATGCGTTACCTGATTTTTCTTTTGGCGATTGGAGGCTTTGCCGCCGCCCAGGATGGGGCAACGCAAGGCGCCGCTGACGGAGAAACGGTACATGTACTCGTCGGCAAGTCTGTCGTCATCAATGTTCAGGCACCGCTCACCCGGATCGTTTCGAGTAACTCGACCGCCGTCGAAACCCTGGCCACTTCCCCCACGCAAGTCGTGGTCGAAGGCAAAGCCGCGGGCAACAGCAGCTTGATTCTGTGGGACGCCTCCGGTCATTCGCAGATTCTGGATGTTTCGGTGGATCTCGACATTGCCGGGTTTCGCCACGCCATTCAACGTTCATATCCCAAAGAACAACTGGAAGTCGAGGCCGACGGTGGCCGTCTGGTTTTGACGGGAAATGCCTCTAATGCGCGCATCGTCGAAGACCTGGGAAAAATGGCCGCTTCTTATTCAGCTCAGGTCGTCAACTCGGTTCACGTTCCGCTGGCGCATGAACGCCAGGTAGTACTCGAGGTGAGGTTTGTTGAGGTAGACCGGACGGCGTTGGCACAAGTCGGAATTAATCTTCTCTCCACGGGAGCCACGAACACCATAGGCACAACCACCACCGGGCAGTTCGGTGGCTTTGGGCAACAGCAGATTAACGACATAACTCCGAAGCCTCCCGGCAGCGCGTTCACAACCCAGCAGACTCTGTCTCAAGTTTTGAACATCTTCCTCTTCCGGCCAGATATCCATCTCGGTGCGGTCATCCAGGCACTACAAGCGCGCAACGTAGCAGAGATTCTCGCTGAGCCGAACCTGATGGCGATCAGCGGGCAGAAAGCCACGTTCCTCGCGGGCGGCGAGTTTCCATTTCCCATCGTTCAAGGTGGAACGGGCACGCCGATCGTCACGATTCAGTTCAGGCCCTTCGGCGTGAAGCTGGACTTCACTGCGGTCGTCGAGGACGATAACGTTCTTCGTCTGCACGTGGCCCCTGAAGTCAGTACTCTCGATTTCGCAAACGCTTTGACACTCTCAGGATTCACGGTGCCGGCAATCTCGACACGCCGTACGGAAACCGAGATTGAACTGAAAGATGGGCAGTCGTTCGGCATCGCCGGACTGTTGGATCGGCGAAGCACTACCCAGTTAAGCAAAATTCCCGGCATCGGTGATATCCCGGTCCTCGGGCAACTCTTTCGATCGAGGTCGATTAACAAAACCAACTCCGAATTGCTGGTGTTTGTAACACCGCACAACGTGGATCCGGTGCACATAGACAGCCCGCTGGCAAAGGCGCCAACTCCTCCAGTGCCATTCCTCGACATCGACAAATTTGACCAGCAGGGCGGGACCAAGGCGAAAAAGTCATACGACGTAGAAGCAAAATGACTCCAATAATGGCAAACCAATTTACAAGCGCGTCATCTCGCCGGGACCGTCTACTCTTGGTGAGCCGGTTTCCGTCGTTTGTATCAGCGTCGATGAGGAGACCTGGCGCTTTCTCGGAATTTTTGCCGATTCCACGGCATTGATTCGTCTGCATGCTCGGGTCGGCGAGTATCGCGACACGCAAGATCAAGACGCGTTCCTGCAATCACTTTCGGGCGCCGCGCCCGACATATGCATCGTCGATTTTGACCGGGACCGGCATGCGGCTGCCATCGTTGCCGAACGCCTTCACGGCGGGATGTCTGGC
>JAYVCW010000246.1:0-2617 GCA_043749775.1 Acidobacteriaceae bacterium
GTGAGCGGAAGCGATTCGTCCAGCATTGTGTTCATTACATCCACAAATGGAACGCCGACCAATGCTGCTTTGAATAAATCGGGACGCATATTGAGCACAGCACCCATCAGTAAACCACCAGCGCTTCGGCCTTCGATTACGAGGCGATCCGTCGATCCATAGCCGTGTCCGACGAGATACTCGGCGCAGGAAATGAAGTCGGTGAAGGTCGTCTTTTTATTCATCATGCGACCAGCATCGTGCCAGGCTTTGCCCATCTCACCGCCGCCGCGGATGTGTGCCACTCCGGCGACTACGCCTCGATCCACCATGCTGAAAATGTCTGAACTGAAAAATGTGTCCATCGAGAGGCCGTAGGATCCGTAGCCATACAAGTAGAGAGGACCTGCTCCGTCGAGCTTTGCACCCTTCAAATGCACGACCGAGAGCGGAACCTTCACTCCATCTGCTGCGGGAACATAGATTTGTTCCACTTCATAACGCGAGTGATCGTATCCGCCCAGGACTTCCCTTTGTTTGAGTAGCCTGGACGTTCCCGCTTCCATGTCATAGGCGAAAACGGATGGCGGAGTAATGAGTGATTGGTAGCGGTAACGGAATTCTGTCGTGTCATAGACGCGGTTGACCGAGTTCTGGATTGCATATGCTGGTTCCGGAAAATCGATCCGCCTCGAATGCCCGTTCCGTATGTCGGTGGCGCGAATCTGCGGCAAGCCGTTTTCACGTTCGTACGAAACGTAAAAGTTCTTGAATACCTCAAGGTCGTCCAGCATGACGTTGGATTGCTGCGCCGTTACTTCTTGCCAGTTCTTGCTCCCCGGATCAGCTACGGGCGCCTTGACCAGGCGAAAGTTGCGACCGGTATCGTTCACGCGAATGTAGAAAGAATCACCGTTGTGGTCGGGATAGTATTCAACGTTCTGCTTGCGCGGCTCCAATACTTTGAAGTCGGCCATGGGTTGATCGGCGGGAATATAACGAGCCTCGCTCGTTGTGTGGCTGCTGGAAACTGCGAAAATATATGCGCTGCTGCGAGTTTTGGACGCCTCAAGATTGAAGCGTTCGTCTTTTTCTTCGAAGACCAGTGCGTCGCCGTCGTTGGTTCCTGCAGTGTGGCGATAGAGCTGATACTGGCGCTTGGCGACAGCATCTTCCTGGGTGTAGAAAATCGTTTTGTTATCGTTGGCCCAGACGACGGATCCCACTCTTTCCGCGTGATCGGGCAGCATTTTTCCCGTCCGCAGGTCCTTTACGGCCAGCATGAATTGCCGGAAACCTGTGTCGTCGTAGGAATACGCAAGTAGATTCCCGTCGGGACTCACCGCAACCTGACTCACGCTCATGAACGCGCGGCCTTTGGCCATATCGTTGATGTCCAACAGTACTTCTTCCGACGCCTCTATGCTGCCTTTCTTTCGGCACAGAATCTGATATTGCTTGCCTGCCTCCGTCCTCGAGTAGTAGAGGTATTGGCCTTCCTGGTATGGAACCTCGACGTCGGTCTCCTTGATACGGCTCAACATCTCGTCGTAGAGTTTTTTCTGAAAGGCCTCGGTGGGCTTCATCACGGCGTCGGTGTAAGCGTTCTCGGCCTCAAGGTAGGCCTTGACCTCGGGATTTGGCTTGTCGCGGAGCCAGAAATAGTTGTCGACCAGCTTATGACCGTTGATCTCGGTCACCTTGGCGACTTTCTTGGCCGCCGGAGGCTTTGGCAAGGAGTCCGATGAGTCGGCGGCATTTGCCGTATTCAGAATAAAGACCGAGGCTACCAGCAACAGGCTCAGCGGGATTCGAGGCAAAACTTCGTGCATGAAATTCTCCATACTAAAAAAGTTAAAGAAGATAGTAACTCTACAAAGCTATACCGGAGTTCACCTTGCTGGCTATGGGTTGGCGTAGTAGCCGCTCTTGGTGCGTACCGTCAACTTGCGATAGTGAGTAGACTTTGCTTCCACGCGAATCTGGCGATATCCACCGGAACTCTTGGGATTCGAAGGCTTATACCCAATCGAGTATTGGTTGCGAATATCGTGCGCGACCGTGCGGCTGATTTGATTCACTTCGTCGAGTGTTTTCGGGAAGAAAGCGATTCCGCCCGTGCGCTGCGCTAATAGTTGAAGCGCCCGCCGCGCTCGTCTCTGCTTTTCTTCCCCCAACAGCCCTATCGCGTAAATGGTCGGACCGCCCTCCTGCTGCAGGACTTGCACGGCTTGCTCCAGCGACTCGCGACTGTCTTTGTCTTCCCCGTCGGTAACCACGAAGATCACTTTTTTCTCCAGACGCGCACTGCGTTTTAGATGATCCGCAGCGCTGATCACCGCATCGTAAAGTGCGGTTCCGCCAGCGCTGTTGTACTTTCCCAAGGCTTCTTTCAGTTTCCCTATGTCAGAGGTGAAGTCTTGGTCGAGAAACATATCATCATTGAAATTGACGACGAAAACTTCATCCTGTGCGTTGCTGGAGCGAACCAAATTCAGAGCAGCCTGGTTGATCTTCTCCCGCTTCTCGCGCATGGAGCCGGAATTATCGACCAGGATACCCATGGAAACGGGGATATCCTCATGGCGGAATGAAGTTATCGACTGCGGACGGCCGTCCTCGAATACGGCAAACGCTG
>JAYVCW010000247.1:0-5029 GCA_043749775.1 Acidobacteriaceae bacterium
CGAGACTAACAACAATCCCCAATTTCAAATTACCGGAATCTCGCTGCCGGTTACCATCCCTGCTGGTCAGACCCTCGCCTTCGATGTAGTCTTTTCTCCCACTCAGAGCGGCTCGACATCTGGCAGCCTGGTCTTTGCTAGCAACGCTTCCAATGCGCAGAGCGTTGAGGCGGTGAGCGGATCTGGGGTAGCGGTGCAGAAAAGCGTAAATCTGTCCTGGAATGCAAGCACCTCCTCGGTCGCAGGCTACAACGTGTATCGAGGGACCTCAGTCGGCGCTTACTCGAAAATCAATTCGAGCATGGATCCAGCCACGAGCTACGCCGACAGCGCCGTTGTGTCCGGAGCGACTTACTACTACACAGCCACAGCCGTAAATTCCAGCGGCCAAGAAAGTGGCTACTCAGCCGCAATCAAAGTCGCTGTGCCGTAAAGTCCTTTTAAAAAATGTTGCGGAGGAGGGGCGCCTTTCGATGGTTCGGAGGCGCCCCTCATGTCTTGCTCGCACTACGGAATACCATCGACGAAGATTCTCCAGCCGCGCTCCATTGCCAACAATCTAGGGAAAAGGTATCGCTACTTTGAGGGCAGAGGAATAGCCGCTTTCCTGCCCCTTCGAATTCACAGCAGTGGCGGCATAATAGTAGATCGCGCCTGATTTGACACTAAGGTCGACGAAATTCGTGGAGGCCTCCAACGCGGTGTTGATTCGAGCATACGGGCCACCGTTCTGCGTGCCCCGATAAATGTTGTAACCGATCACTGGGTTAACATCCGCCGTCCACTTGAGCGAGACCTTATGCGCGATTGCGGCCACGCCGGTTCCACTGAGTTGATCCGTTGCTGCCACGATCCCCGCGCTAGTGAGAAAACTTAGCTTGCCCGAAGTCAGACCAGGCGATTGTGGTTTGAAACGAACTGTGATCTGAAGGCTGTGTCCAGAGGCAAGGGTCAAGGGCAAAGTCAATCCTGAAACCGAAAATTCCGAGTTGTTTAGTCGCTTCGACGCAATCGTAACCGAACCGTTCGAAGCCGAGAGAGTGATGTGCTTCAGTGAGTAACTTCCCACGACGGTGTCCGAGAAAGAAAGCGTAGAAGGAGTCAGGGTTAGTTTTCCGGCGATGCTTGGCTGCACGCCAGCCATCTGGTCGTCCGATGCAGCAAAGGATACAGCACCGTTGTTGTTGATTTCTGAGGCTTGCGCAGCGAATGAGATGCTGGATAAGCAAACGAGTACGGCGATTAGCGCCTGGGGGAAGGTTCGCATGCCTGGAAGTTTGCGAGGGGAGAATGCTTGCGACAACTCTCACTAGTGCAGGTCGAAAATCAGAAGTGCATGCGGCGAGCCGCGAGCATAAAAAAATAAGACTTCGAACGGGTAGCTAAAATTCTTTCGTGATGTCCCAGAGGCTTGTTTGCAATTTCTCCGCAGCGCGTCGGATTTATGTACAAAAGGTTGTTGTGGAAAACAATTATTGGGCTGCCCCACTCATTAACATGTCGAGCACGACGGCTGGGCTTGTGCTTGTAGCCATTTGTGAATACGTTTGACACCGGAGGAGTCTCCCGGCCTGCCTGCATCGGTGGACTTTTGGAATTGCTGAACCATCGTGATAGCGCCGATCGAGTCGAACGGTCCGGCCGACTTGAAGCCATCGTTGTAGAAGCGCTGATTTGCGCCTGTCACGAAAAGGGATCGTCCAGATTACAGCGCCGAATTTCATCGAACTCCGGCGGATTCGCAAGCCGCTGTACTCAAGTTTTAGCTTCCTGCGTCAACTTTGGCGTAAGCAGAGCTGTTCCCTGCGAGGCACCAACCGAAGAGTGGGCAGATTCCCTTCTACTGGCGGATTTTCAACCGTTTCGGGAATATAAACGATTTAAGCCAAACGAAACTTTTTGTATTGCCAGCGTTAAACGAAGGCAACAAGTATCAGCAATTTTGGATTGCTGCGAAACGCCACATCCAAATCTATTGTCAGACCGAAATAGGGGTAACCACGCTCCATTTCACACACCCGAGGTATGGCAACCTCAATCTCAAGATGCGATTCTGGAGTTAGACACGCGGAAGTTGCCCGCGCGGAATCGCCTCATTATCCGGTCTTTTGGTTGACATGTGCCTAGCATGAAAGTATGCTTACAACATGTCAAAGATGATACAGCTTCGCAATGTGCCCGATGCCCTGCACCGAGGTCTTAAGGCCCGCGCTGCCATGGCGGGCATGTCGCTCTCGGACTATCTATTAGCAGAAATCAAAGAAATCGCGGATAGACCCACACTCGCAGAATTCAGAGAGCGTCTACATAATCGGAAGCCGGTTTCGGCCGAACTCGACACCGCTCGCTTAGTAAGAGAGGAACGCGGGGCGCGATGATCGTTCTGGATGCATCGGCCGCACTTGACTGGCTTCTTAAAACACCTGCGGGTCAGCGCATCGAAAACCGAATTTACTCGGGCAACGAAACCCTGCATGCGCCTCACCTTATAGATCTTGAGATCGCGCAAGTGATGCGGCGTCTAGTGAGGCAAGGATCGGTCCCCGCGCGCCGCGCTGATGAGGCGGTCCGCGACCTGCTAGATCTCCGCATCACTCGATACCCCCATTTCATGCTGCTATCCCGAATTTGGCACCTGCGTCACAATTTTTCCGCCTATGATGCTGCTTACGTCGTGCTTGCTGAGAAACTCGGCGCGGCATTAGTTACACGGGATCGTCGACTCGCTTCTGCTTCGCGACACGCAGCTCACGTCGAACTCTTTTGATTCTTCGGACTGCTGTCCAATCCGTTGCGACGTTGCTGGGCGCAGCACCTCTAAACGGGTCATGCACGGGGAGAGCTGCTCAAGTCGGCACCATCCGCGCAATAATCGACCCGAAAAGCCGGGATCGTGTTCCCCACACATTCCCTCGATCTCAATTGATCGTCCTAACGCCAACCCATCTCCCTACTATTACGAAGTCCAGGCTTCCATCGCAGTCACCCGATTAGCGGCGTCTACTCCGGGACGGCCGAGCCGAAAAAGCACCAAAGATTCTGATCCGAGTTATGAACTAGTTGCGGCCAAAGCGTCGCGGTGAATTCATCGGCTAACTTTCCATACTTAAAAAACAGAAAATTGACAAACTTGTAAGGGAGGTGGTGCGCCGAGCGCTCGACTCCGCCGGCCACCTGCTCCTTACTTCCGAACAAGTACTTTCGTAACCTTCACGCCAAGAATTGTTGTTGCCCGTTCGTGCGTGAGACTCGAGGATGCCCCTGCATTGCAAATACCTGGGGTGTAAATGGAAGTTAACTCGGCGTTGCTCGATCCTTCGGCTTTTGCCTGGAGCTGCCACCGTCAATTGGTCAAACCCGCGAATATTCAAGAGGCTCGGGTGTTAGCCCTGCTTCAAGAAGAGCGAAAATCAAGGTCAATCATTCTCAAGTTGAATACTCTTATGAATTTGAGGTAAGCCCAGGAATTATTGTTGACCTTTCACCGAGTGAAGACATCCGCGATCAGTCAACCGTTGAAAGATCCACTGTCACCGCGACAACTCACGTGTGAAGTGCCATCGCAGGACCACGAATTTTGCGGATGCCCATCCAGTTCGTTCGAGGCCACATTAGAGCGGGACGAGCCTCATAAGAGTAGCGCAGATCTTTGGACAACATTGCCCGGATGGGTAGAAGAAAAGTCGCAGAAACTTTTACCAAACGAACCCACCGCTGGCCCACCGATTGGACCTGGATTTTAAACTGTCTCCGGCGCATGCGAGTTGGCACCTCCGGGGAAGGCCGCATTTTTGCAACAGTAAAATTGGACCTCTTGCGAAATGCTGCCTGCTACCTCGATGCTCAGGAATATGCCTTCCGCCGCTCACCTCAGCGAGACCTCGTGTGCGGTTGCGGAGACCCCACTTCCGCTGACTTGATCCGTCGTGACGACTAGGGCCTGGGGGAGATTCGCATGCGAGGGAAAGAGTGCTTTCGGCAACTCTCACACTTTGAAAATCAGTGGTGCACACCTGTCGACCAGCAACGTAAAAAAAAGCTTCGATTATCGGTTAAAAAAATCTAAGGTCGGCGAAGTTCGAAGGCCGAAGAATGGTTATGAAATTTCGTCGGCACTTGCCCTGTGCGTCCGAAAGTTGTTGTGGAAAAGCACGAACTATTGCCGGTGATGTACTCATTGGTGCAGTCCGCACTCACGGAGCGACTGCGAATCTGCTGCGAGAAGCGAATGTGCACTAATGAGTGTCCGTCTGCCCTTTTGTGATCTGGCGGTGACAACGTTATCCACCAACAATGAGTGCAGCAGATCTCTGGTGTACCGACGCCGGAGAAAGCATCCACCAATCCCCCCGTTGCGCAAGTCGCACACGAAAGGTGTAGTTTTGAAAAATTTTTCCCTGGGCAGTATTGTGTTTGCTGTATTGCTTGGAGTTGCGGGAGTTGCAGTTCAGGCCAGTGCACAACAAATCGGCTTCACTCCTTCTATAGTCACTTTCGGTAGCATCCCTTCGGGCTCAACTAAATCGCAGACCGTGACAATCTCGAATGTCGCGGGCAGAGACGTGAACCTTACGCAAGCAACCGTCAGTGGAACCGGATATGCCATCTCCGGGATTACTTATCCGGTACTTCTTGCTACCGGCCAGAGCACGACGCTTAATGTCAGCTTTGCTCCGATTGCCGCTGGAACCGATAGCGGAGCCGTCTCAATCGTGAGCGAGCTTTGGAACAGCAATAGCAATCGACGGGTGAAAGGGTCGGTCACCACCACCAGGCTTTCACTATCCGGATCCGCGGTAGCAGCGGGGCAACTGAATGTTTCCCCTCCGAGCTATACCTTTGGCAATGTAAACGCCGGAGCGTCATCGACCATGTCGGCGGCATTGACGGCAACTGGCGCCGCGGTGACAATCTCATCCGTATCTAGCACCGACTCTGACTTTGCCGTTTCGGGCATGTCCTTGCCCGTCACACTGGCCGCCGGACAAAGCGTAAACTTCAGCACCAAATTCGCGCCGCTTACTTCTGG
>JAYVCW010000248.1:0-9826 GCA_043749775.1 Acidobacteriaceae bacterium
GCGAATGCCTTGAAGGGTAATCTGCATTGGCACTTGACGACAAGTACGACGACATAAAAAAGCTGATCGACGCAGGCAAAGAGAAGGGATATCTGACCTATGATCAGGTCAACGACCTTATCCCGCACGATGTGCATTCTGCTGAAGACCTGGAAGATCTGCTTACCACGATCGGGACCCAAGGAATAGATGTTCTCGAAAGCTCGAAAGGGCCGACGACCGATCTGGAAAAAAAATTCGAAGAAGTAGATGACACCTCCGACGATGTCGAACTCGACCTCACCCCCGGAGCCCTGGAAAAAACCAATGATCCTGTCCGCATGTATCTGCGCGAGATGGGAACCGTGCCCTTGCTTACCCGCGAGGGCGAAGTAGAAATCGCGAAGCGCATCGAGCGCGGACAAAACCGCGTTCTCAAGGCGCTCTCCCGCTCTCCAATCGTAATTCGCGAACTGCTCGCTCTGGGTGAAGACCTCGAAAAAGGCGTCCGCTCGATCAAGGAGCTGGTCACCTTCGACGAAGAGGAAATCACCGAAGAGATTGTCGATAAGCGGTTGCAGGAATTCCTCGCCAAGATTACCGCGCTCGACAAGCTCTACAAAAAAGTAGAGCCATTAGCCGAAAAGTTGGCTGCGGTGAATCAGAAGAAGCGTCCGCGCGACCATCGGCGGTATCGCAACCAGTTGGCCCGCGCAGTCGTGCGCACCTCGAAGGCTGTCCGCAGGCTGGGCTTCACCAACAACGAACGCAAGCGCCTCATCGACCGCGTTAATCGCACCGTCGACGGCATGCGCTCGCTCGACCGGCAGATCCAGAATCTGGAGAAGCGGGCCGAGGCGACTCGTAGCGACGACCAGAAAAAAGAATATAAAAAGCAATCGCGCGCGGTCCGCGGAGAGCTTGAAAAGCTTGAAGTGGAGGCGGGCCTGTTGTTCCCGGAACTCAAGCGCACGCAGCGCGAGATCATCCAGGGCGACATGGATGCGGAATATGCGAAGCGCGAGCTTATCGAAGCGAACTTGCGTCTCGTGGTATCGATTGCAAAGAAATATACCAACCGCGGTTTGCAGTTTCTCGACCTGATTCAGGAGGGCAACATCGGCCTGATGAAGGCGGTCGACAAGTTCGAATACCGCCGCGGCTATAAGTTTTCAACGTATGCCACGTGGTGGATCCGGCAGGCGATCACGCGAGCAATTGCCGACCAGGCGCGGACGATTCGTATTCCCGTGCACATGATCGAAACCATCAACAAGCTGATCCGCACCTCGCGGCAGCTGGTGCAGGAACTGGGACGCGAACCATCATCCGAAGAAATCGCCAAGCGGATGGATATTCCCGTAGCGAAGGTCCGCAAGGTATTGAAGATTGCGCAGGAACCGATCTCCCTCGAAACGCCAATTGGCGAAGAGGAAGATTCGCACTTGGGCGACTTCATCGAAGACCGCGCGGTGGTTTCGCCGGCCGAGGCCATCATCAATGTCAACCTCAAGGACCAGACCTCGCAGGTGCTCCGTACGCTGACGCCGCGCGAAGAGAAGGTCATCAAGATGCGCTTTGGGCTGGAAGATGGCTCCGAGCACACGCTTGAAGAAGTCGGGCAGTCGTTTGCGGTCACTCGCGAGCGCATCCGGCAGATCGAGGCTAAGGCGCTGCGAAAACTACGTCATCCATCGCGTTCGCGGAAGCTGCGGGCGTTTATGGATGGGGTTCGAGACTAACGCTGAACTGGATGGGCGAGGTCGCCCGGTCCACACAATCTCAACGATTGCACGATTTTAGGGCGCGATCGCGCCCTTTTTATTTTATTGCCTCAATTGCCAGGATAATAGTCCGGGTCTGGACTGTCTCACATCCCCCGGAATGGATTCCGCACCCGAACACTCCCGTATAGCCTGCCGTCCAGAAAATCTTCGGAGATGATTTCCTTCAACCCAAAATGTTCGGCGTAGGCCCACATATGGGCGTCGAACCACGAGAACTTATAAGCGGCCGCTCCTAGTAATGCGGTGTGCAGTAATGAAGCGTTCGGGTAGAGAATCGGAAACAGCGACATCAACTCCTCAGTCTCATGCCGCGCATCGTCAGCAGTCAGCAACGGTGGAGAATCGCGGCGATCGCGAGTCGTGACCGAAAAGAATTCCAACAGTGCTTGATGAGGAATCCGGGCCGTGTCCTCGGCCAGTCCTTTGCGCAGGAGTTCGACAGCGGCGGCCTGCTTGTGGGGGGCACGATCGTCAAATCGATAGACGAGGACGTTTGTATCAACGAGAAAGGCCACGATCGTAGAGTTCCTCTCGCGTCCAACCTCGATCAGTAGCATCTGACGACTTGCCCGAGGACGACTTGCCCGAGGAAGACCGGCCTCTTTCAGCCTCGCGCTGTTGCTGCCGAGCTGTCGCCTCATCAAAAACTCTGAGCTTTTCCTTAATCGAATTTGAGGGTGGCTTTTTCAGGGCAGCACGCTTGGTTACTCGAATCGTTTCACCCGCTGGCTGCAGGTCTAAATCGTCGCCCGGCCGGATCTTGTACTGATTGGCTATTGCCTTGGGCAGCGTTAACTGTAGTTTACTGGTAACCTTCGCCATGCATTCATTATACCAAGGAATCCATCCTTGTTCAATCCTTGCAAAGCGAACATGCCGCTGTAGATCGGGCTCTTGACCCGAAGGGAAAGATAGGCCGGCTCATCCCCTGCTAGAATCAACTCACCTGATGGAAGCCTCCCGCATACGTAATTTCGCGATTATAGCGCATATCGATCATGGAAAATCGACGCTTGCAGACCGCCTGCTCGAACTGACCGGGTCGCTTGCCATGCGCGAGATGCAGGCCCAGGTGCTCGATTCCATGGATCTCGAGCGGGAACGCGGAATTACCATCAAGGCGCACGCCGTCCGCATGCTATATCCGGCGCAGGATGGCGAGATTTATCAGCTTAATTTGATCGATACTCCGGGGCATGTCGACTTTTCGTACGAAGTTTCGCGGTCGCTGGCCGCTTGCGAAGGTGCTTTGCTGGTTGTAGACGCGTCGCAGGGCGTCGAAGCGCAGACTCTGGCAAACTCTTATCTCGCCATCAATCACGGCCTGGAGATTATTCCGGTTATCAATAAGATCGACCTGCAAAGCGCCGACATTCCGCGAACGAAAGAAATGATTGAGAGCGCGGTGGGCCTTGACGCCACCGATGCGTTGCTCATCAGCGCGAAGACCGGCGTCGGAGTGCCCGACGTTCTGGAAGCAATCGTCAAGCGCGTGCCTCCGCCAAAAGGTGCGCCGGAGCAGAATCTTAAGGCGCTCCTCTTCGATTCCTGGTTCGATCCGTACCGCGGAGTTGTGGTGCTGGCGCGGGTTTTCGAAGGCACGCTGCGCAAGGGGCAGAAGATCAGGCTATGGCACAACCAGAAAGTCTTTCAGGTTGAAGCTCTCGGCGTTCTCACGCCGAAGCCGGTTGAGATCAACGAACTCGTCGCGGGAGAAGTCGGTTTTATCATCGCGAACATCAAGATCGTTGCGGACACGAAAATCGGCGACACGATCATTGACGATGATCGCCCGGCGCTCGAACCGCTGCCAGGGTTTGAAGAGATCAAGCCCATGGTTTTCGCCGGGCTCTACACCGTCGATGCTCACGAACATACCCAACTCCGCGAGGCGCTCGAGAAATTAAAGCTCAACGACTCGTCTTTTTTCTTTGAGCCCGAGAGTTCTGTCGCTCTCGGTTTCGGATTCCGCTGCGGGTTTCTTGGTCTATTGCACATGGAAATCATCCAGGAGCGGCTGGAGCGCGAATACAATCTCGACTTGATCACGACCGCGCCGGGCGTCCGCTATCTGATCACGAAAACCGACAACACCGTCATTGAAGTCGACAATCCTTCGCGCTGGCCGGATGTCAGCGAGATCGCGAAAGTAGAGGAGCCCGTGATCCTCGCGGTGATATTAACCAATGAGGAATATGTGGGCGGCATTTTGAAGCTGGTTGAAGAGAAGCGCGGCAAACAGAAAAGTTTTGAATATGTCACCGGCTCGCGTGTGATGCTGCAGTACGAGCTTCCGCTGAACGAGATTGTGCTCGATTTCTATGACCGGCTAAAGTCGGTTTCCCGCGGATACGCCTCCCTTGACTATCATCTTGCCGGAAGTTGGACGTCTCCGATGGCCAAGCTCGACATCATGGTTGCGGGCGAGCCGGTAGACGCGCTTTCAACCATCATCCACCGCGACTTTGCCTACGACCGCGGGCGGATGCTGGCGGCGAAGATGAAAGAATTGATTCCGCGGCAGATGTTCGAGGTGGCGATTCAGGCGGCGATTGGAGCCAAGATTATTGCCCGCGAGACCGTTCCGGCCATCCGAAAGAACGTAATTGCCAAGTGTTACGGAGGCGATATTTCTCGAAAGCGGAAGCTTTTGGAAAAGCAGAAGGAAGGCAAAAAGCGCATGAAGCGGATCGGACGTGTCGACATTCCGCAAGAGGCCTTCCTGGCGGTTTTGAAGGTGGGCGAAGGTAGCAGCTAGGCGAATGCCAGTCGCGTTTTTCCCACTCCTTGGCGAGGCTTATTCCTACTCCCGCTAATGCGAAAATACCGGCTGTTTCATGGCCGATGCGTGCCGTCTTCTTTCGGAGGATGTGCAAATCTCAAATTTCCTTACGAAAGTGCTGATTCGCAAGCCTTTGTCGCACTTCATCGGACAGTAGCCGTTAACCAACTTAGAAACATAGGCTTAGCAGGAGTCATTCATTGTCAAATATTTGATCGGGGACACTGTTTCTGACCTGCTCTCAAATCGCCACCCCAACATCCACAAAGTTTTCCACAGCTTAGATCTAACAGAATACAAAGAGTTAGGGCGTCGGGGGTGCTTTTATAAGCCGCCCGACGCGCACAGATCGGTCGGTTGTACTACTCCCCAGGTTCGGTATTGCCCTCGAGCATATTGGCAAAGCGGGTCGAATTATGAAGGAATGCCAGGTGGAACTTCCCAATAGGGCCATTCCGTTGCTTGGCGATGATTATTTCAGCGCGTCCTCTGAGATCGGGGTCATCTTGCTTGTAGACCTCTTCGCGGAAGATGAACATGACCACGTCAGCGTCCTGCTCGATCGAGCCGGATTCACGCAGGTCGGATAACTGGGGGCGATGGTCGCCGCCGCGGCTTTCCGGGGCGCGGCTTAGCTGAGACAAGGCGACGACCGGAACCTGCAATTCCTTGGCGATCGCCTTCAGGCCACGCGAGATCGATGAAACTTCCTGCGTCCGATTTTCGAAACGCTTGCTGCCTCCCGACATAAGTTGAAGGTAATCGACGACTAAAAGGTCAAGCCGTCCTTGGGACTGCTTTAAGCGTCGCGCCTTGGCGCGCATTTCGCTGATCGAGATGCCGGGCGTGTCATCGATGTAGATGGGCGCGTTCGAAAGTTCTTCCATGGCGCGGACGACTTTTTTCATGTCATCGCCCCATAAAGATCCGGTTCGCATCTTGTGGGCGTCGACGATCGATCGCGAACAGAGAAGTCGTTGCAGCAGGGCCTCGCTCGACATTTCTAAAGAGAAGATGCCGACTACTTTGTTGTCATCGATAGCGGCGTTCTCTGCAATGTTCATGGCGAAGCTGGTTTTTCCCATGGATGGACGGGCGGCGAGGATGACGAGATCCGATCTCTGGAAGCCGCTGGTCATCTCATCGAGAGCGATGTAGTGCGTCTCCAATCCGGTGATACGCTGCCCGCGCTGCAGCAGGGCGTCTACCGATCCAAAAGAATTGCGGACGATCTCCTTGATACCCTGAAAGCCTTTTCCGATGCGCTTCTCTGAGAGCGCAAAGACAGCGGCCTCGGCTTCATTCAGAATTTCGTCGGCCGGGTCTGACTGCTCGCTGGCCTTCGCAATCGCCGAGTTAGCTACGTTGATGAGCCCGCGCAGAATCGCTTTATCGCGGACAATCCTGACATAGTGCTCGATCGAGGGACGATCCGGAACGCCATCCAGCAGGCCGGAAATGTAGCCGACGTCGCCGACCGCCTGCAGGTCCTTCTTCTGATCAAGTTCTTCGACGAGGGTGATGATGTCGATCGGGCGCGACGACTCGGCCAGATCCATCATGCGGGAATAGATTCGGCGATGCGAGTCGATCGAAAAATCTTCTGGCCTGAGGTGCTCGGCCGCATCGTTAAAGGCGTGATTATCGAGCAGAACAGCCCCAAGAATTGAGCGTTCAGCGTCGATATTCGCCGGCAGCCGGCCGATGCTTGTTTCGAGAGTTGCCACGATGTTTAAGTGAGTACGTTGCATCGTAAATCGTCTCGCCCTGTGAGGGTGTGAGGACTCGACAGGAAAACAGGGCCTCAACTCACCATTTTTTTGCGAAGATGAGCTTGACTTCGAAGAGAGTATGCCACAGGGCGAATAAAAAGTGAATACGATCACGCGGCTTATGTCTTGCCGCGAATTTCTGCTACGCTGCGCCATGGACCACCTCTGGACTCCCTGGCGCTACTCCTTCGTCACCGGCGCTGACTCTATGGCGGGCTGTATCTTCTGCGATCTGCCGAAATTAGACGACAAACAATCGAGCATCGTCCATCGCGGGGAGCACTGCTTCGTCATTCTTAATACTTATCCATACACGAACGGGCACGTGATGGTGGTGCCCTATGCCCACTTGGACGAGTTGCAGAAGCTTCCAACCGAAGCGTCGCGAGAAATGATGACGCTGATGCAGAAGATGGAGTCAGTACTGCGGGCGCTCTATGTTCCGGATGGAATCAACATGGGAATGAACATCGGTCGCGCAGCCGGGGCCGGAGTAGCCGCGCACATTCACATGCATGTGCTGCCGCGCTGGATCGCCGACGCCAATTTTCTTAGCGTGGTCGGAGAAACGCGAGTGCTTCCTGAGGCGCTCGACGTAACCTGGGAGCGGATCAGAAAAGAACTGAGCAAAGTGTAGTTTGGTTATGGGCAACTACACCTCCTTCTGACAGAAATGAGCTGTCATCCTGAGTGACGCGAAGGATCGATGCTCAGCTTGCGAAGGTCCTGGCGGCGCTATTTCATTTCGCGCTCGAAAAAATCCTCCGTCGCCCCATACGCTTTGATCCAGCTCTTCCACATCAAGAAGCCGTGAATTTCATCTGGAAATACAAGCTGTTCGACATGGACTTGTTGCGCGCGCAGGCGTTGTAATAAATCAACCGTCTCGGAAAACTCGACGTTGCGATCGTCATCGCCCTGAATCAAGAGCACGGGTGATTTCCACGTGGCAATCGCCGCGTTTGGAGACGATTGAAAGGCGAGTTTCACCGCCTCGGCGTGATCAGGCGCGTTGGCGGGAAATTCTTCTTTGAAGTCTGACCAGTCATGCACACCGTGGAGATCGACCCCAGCCGCGAACATATCGGAGTTGTGCGCCAGCCCCATCGCGGTCAAATAACCGCCGTAGGAGCCTCCCCACAGCCCGATTCGTTTGGGGTCCACGTTCGGCAATGCTTGCAGGTATCTTCCGGCGGCAACGATATCTTTGTACTCAACGCCGCCGCGCGGACCGCCGTCCTTCGGCTCGCGGAAGTGGCGGCCGTACATAATTCCGGTGCGGTAGTTCACCGCCAGCACCACGTATCCGCGACTCGCCAGGTATTGGTTCATGGCATAGGCGTTGTGGTAGTAGTCCATGTAATGAAAGCCGAGCATCATCTGCCGCATCGATCCACCGTGAATAAAGATCAGAGCGGGACGAGCGACACCTTGGGCTGACGATGTCATCGCAGACTGGTTTTTCTGCGCAGACGTTTTAGTGTGCGAACGGGCTCCCACACTGGAGTCGGATTTCGGCATGAAGAGTTGGCCGTGAATTTCCCATCCATCCTCGGCTTTGAAGATCACTTGCTTCGGCGTGACCAGTCGATCTGCCGGAAATTCTGCCGGCATCGCATTCCTGGCAATCATCTCGCGTCCTTGCGACGTGACGGCGTAAGGCATAGCCGGAGTTGTGGCGGTCGAGCCCAGGCAAACGACTTTTCCCGCTACTTCGAGCGGAGCCCATTCCAAAGTCGCGCCGTGCGTTAGCGCTTCCGGCTTTCCGCCGGCTACATCGACTCGCCACAAGTGACGGCGGTCGACATCGAGAGGATCGGATTCGGCCTGATTCGACGAGTAGAGAACTGAATTCTTGTCTGTGCTAAGAGCCACATCTTCCGTCTCGAATTTTCCCGGAGTCAGCAACGTCGGTTCCCCTCCTCCGGTCGAGACGGAGTAAAGATGATTCCAGCCATCTTTCTCAGAGGAAAAAACGACGCGATTCTTTGCGGCGAAATGGAAGGACGCGTCTTCCGTTAGCACGGGCAGTGAATCATCGAGCGCAAGGCCACTCCCCCACACCTGCTTGGCCGAATCGCCCGCCACGTCATAGACCCAAACCGCCCACGGGAGAGGTGTCAATGGAATAATCGGCTGCTTCATCTGCTTGCCAACCATTCGGATGAAGGCCAGCTGACTGCCATCTGGCGACCATCGCGGAAAAGAATCGCGATCGGCGCTCGGCGAAACGTAACGCAGCGTGTTTTTTCCAAATTCGTAGATGACGATAAAGCTGTGGTCGCCGCGATCGCTGACGAAGGCGACCTTCTTTCCATCTGGAGACCACCTAGCCTGCGAGCTCTTGCCGCGAACAAAGGTCAAAGGCTTGGCTTTTTCTTTGCCATCGCCCGAACCAGAACCAGAGGTAGTCCCGGAAACGGGCGCGATCCAGATTTGTTTCTTCGCCGACCACAACGCACGCTCCCCGTTCGGGGAGATCTGAATATCTTCGCAGCCCTCCTCGTCGCATCCCATTTCGCCGAGCAGACGAGGCTCGCCGTCCGCAACCTCCACCGCCCAGACTTGCTGCAGGCGCTTCTCGACATTGCTGGACGGGTCGGCAATTTCTCCGGCACCATTGGCCTCGCTTCCGCGCGCATAAACCGCAGTCTTGCCGTCGGGCGTGAGCTTCAGGGCAGCAATCGGCATGCCGTCATCGCCCGCGTAGTGGGTGATCTGACGAGCCTCGAAACTGGGGCCGTCCGCGACCCATACATTGCGCGCGCCCTTTGCGGAGAACACCCAGGCGATGCGATCGGCTTTATCGGCACGCACCAGGTTCGTCGGGAAGGGCGAACTCAGAACTTGTTCAAGCCGAAAGTCGAGGGCCTCAGCGGAGAGCGCAATTTGATTCGCTGAGAAAAACGATGTGCCAAGCAGGCAAGCAGTAAGCGCGACGTTAAATCGAGACCGGATTCCCATGCGCCGCAGAGTAACGTGAAGCGCAGGGCTTTGACAACCATCCAATCACGCTCGCGTAGCGCTGATGTGCCAACAGTGATATGCCGACGGTTAGGTGTTCTCGGTTAAAGCCGCGATTTCCAGCAACGGCGAGCGATAGTGTAGAATTCAGAGGTTAAACCTCTTCGCCGCCACCCGGCGGCGTATTCCATCGGGACGTAGCGCAGCCTGGTAGCGCACTTGCTTGGGGTGCAAGGGGTCGCGAGTTCAAATCTCGCCGTCCCGACCAACACAAAACAAAAAAGCTTTTACGCGGATTCCCCTCTCCGAGCCCAAATCCAGACAAGGGGTCGATTCGCGCAAAGGATATTGCAACGGTCAGCCCGCAAAGCCCAGGCAACTTTAATAATCTTAAGGAAGAACTGCAAAGGCTAGTCCTGCTCAATAGGAAGAATAATTGAACAAACGGAACGTTGTCCGGTCTTTGTGCCGAGCCTATAAGAGCACGAAACCGGGTGCCGTCTGTCTCCTTATTCCCGGGATTTGGGAGCTTGCGAGTTTCT
>JAYVCW010000249.1:0-4383 GCA_043749775.1 Acidobacteriaceae bacterium
CTGAGCGGGTTTGTACGTAGGGATCCGATTGTGCGTGATGGTGTGCTGCGCTCCCTGATCAGCGACACAAATTCAGGAGTGCGCTTGCAGGCTCTGCACCTGGTGGAACCGATGAAGGCGGACAGTAACGTTCGCTCCGTTTTGACCAAAATTTCCAAGGCTGATGCAAATGTTTCGATTCGCTCGCAAGCGCGGTCCATGTTGGCCCAGACGCCGCAGATGGATTGAGCATGAACTCAGTTTTAGCTAGCGGTTGGTAGTTGTTCGTCGACAGATTTTTTGGGAGAACTTTCTTTGAAGCAATCAATCAAACTCGCCACCATCACAATGTTCGTCACTCTACTGGCATCCCGCGGCTTTTGCCAGGAGGGGCGCATCTATCGCGATGGCGGCAGTTGGGTGCAAGAACTCACGGGAGATCTGGGAGCGGCCAAGAGCTTGCGAGTGAAGCTCTCGGCGGGCTCGGCGCGAGTTCAGGGGGGATCGCAGTCCGGAATCACTTACGTCATTCATCGTCGGGCTTTTACAAACTCCGAGCAGCAGGCCCGCCACGAATTCGAGTCTTACAAGATTAATGCTTCGGTTAAGGGCGGCACCGCATGGATCGTAGCCGAGTCACACGGCAAAAAATCGAACTGTGCCGACGATTTCGTCATTAAGGTTCCACACAGTTTGGAGTCCGCAAAAATCGAAACTGGCGGCGGCAACGTGAACGCGAGCGGCATTTCCGGGCGTACGGAAATCGAAAGCGGCGGGGGCAATCTTAAACTCGACGACATCGCGGGAGACGCGGTTGCCGAAACCGGAGGCGGCTCCATTGAGGTCGGACACATAGAAGGCGACGTTACTCTGCAGACCGGCGGCGGCAACATAAAGATCGCATCTGCCAAGGGCGAAATCAAAGCCGAAAGCGGCGGAGGCAGCGTGGTCGTGCTTTCCGGACTGCAGGGCGCGGTTCTGGAAACGGGCGGCGGAAGCATTCAGGTCGATAAGTGCATCGGCGCGGTAAAGGCCACGACCGGCGGCGGCAGCATCGTGCTGGGCGACATCGGCGGCGAAGCTCTGCTTGAGACCGGCGCCGGAAGTATCCGACTTGCATCCGCCAAGGGTCGCGTTCACGCCCAAACCGGCGGAGGCAGCATTCAGCTCGATGGCGCTTCGTCCGTGCAGGCAGAAACTGCCGCGGGAGGCATCGTAGTAAAACTGGTCTCCGCCACAGGAGTCAGCAACAATTCCACCCTTGAAACATCGGCCGGCGACATCACCGTTTATCTCGCGGACAACCTTCCGATTTCGATTAACGCTGAGATTGAGGTCGCGAATGGGCACACCATTCGTAGCGATTTTTCGGATATTCGCATTTCGAGCGAAGGTGGACCGTGGGAGAAAACGGTGAAGGCGCAAGGCCAGCTCAACGGCGGCGGACCTGTATTGAAAGTTCGAACGAATTCGGGCAACGTCAGTTTCCGGCGAATCAGCCGATAAAATACTTAGTTGCTAGATTCATTAATTTGCAAAGTTATTGATCTGAGAGGGTATATGGCGACACGGTTGTTTCCCGCTTCTCTTATGGCTCTCGTGCTACTTGCTTCAAGTGCAGCTCAAGCGGCGGAGTTCCCATTCGAAAGCCTGGACCGGTCTGGTTCAACTTGGGAGTGGAATAGCGGAGATGAAAGCGGCGGCGGATCCTCCTACCTCGGCGTCGACATCGACGATGTCTCAGCGGAACGACTCAGCGCGCTAAAGCTCAAGGAGGAACACGGCGTCGAGATCACTATGGTCGACCAGGATGCTCCTGCCGGAAAAGCGGGCCTGCACGACCATGACGTGATTATCAGTGTCAATGGCACAGCCGTCGAGAGCACCACTCAGCTGCGCCGAATCATAAGAGAGACGCCGCCGGGACGCGTGGTAAATCTCGGCATCAGCCGCGACGGGCAGCCCATGACAATCAAGGTGCAGCTGGCAGACAAACATAAATCCATGGCGTGGGAGCCGAAAGAACACGCCGAGATGCCGAAAATGCCGGAGATGCCTCAGATGCCTGACTTCGACCTACCCGTCTCCGTCGTGATCGTGCATTCGTCGGCCCGCAGCGGCTTGATGGTTGAAAACATCAGCCCACAACTCGGCGATTTTTTTGGAGTCAAGGGAAGCAGCGGAGTTTTAGTGCGCTCCGTCGAAAAAGGCAGCCGCGGCGAAAAGGCCGGATTCCGCGCAGGAGATGTCATCGTCAAAGTTAACAATCGGCCTGTGCATGACACCTCAGACTTTACCCACGTGCTTCGCTCATCGACAAACAATTCCGCTTCCGTCACCGTGATTCGCGAAAAACGAGAGCAGAATCTCACCCTGACCCTCCCCGAGAAAAAAGATTCTGGAGCCTTGATCGAAGAGAGCTTCCACGACAAGGATTTCACCGCCGAAACACAAGAAGCAATCAGCCACATCGGCGCCCAGATCGCGAAGATGACGCCTGCTCTGATGCAAAAAGTTGACGCGGCAGTAGAACGACAAATGGACGACCTGCAATCCCACTGTCGCGACC
The DNA here is from genome assembly GCA_043749775.1 of Acidobacteriaceae bacterium. Taxonomy (GTDB): domain Bacteria; phylum Acidobacteriota; class Terriglobia; order Terriglobales; family Acidobacteriaceae; genus Acidiflorens. The sequence continues at coordinate 2,549 of JAYVCW010000249.1, forward strand.
TCGAAAAAAGCCTGCATGAATCGGAAAAAAACATGCGCGTCACACAGCAGCAAATACTAAATAACATGCTGCGCGAGCGACGTGAGTCGTCCACTGCATGGGCGGACATCTAGACCCATTCGTCTAGAAAATGAGCCTGCGGTTGGTTACGAAGGTCACGCGTCATACAGTAAGAATTCCCCGATAACCCGGACGCTGGCCGACTTCTCGGTTCGATACCACACGCTAGTTACCTGTCGAAGCGCTGGAAAAGTCGGTAGTCTGATGCCGCGATGGGTTTCCGCGCATTACTATTTTCGAAGAGCGTTGAGACGAACGCGGCGCTGTCCACGGCGTGCGCCAGCGCTGACCTTTGTTTAAGATCTCTGCCGGACATCTTTAACGCCATCGAGCAAGTAAAGAAGAGCAAATACTCTTGCATCATTGTCGATTGGGCCGACCAGCCAGAGGCAAATTTTCTCTTAAAGCGGGCGAGAGAATCCGCTCCTAATCGCGAAACCGTTGCGATCGTGATCGTTGATCACGATCCTACGCCCGCGGAGATGCATGACAATCATCTCGACCTGTTAATTTATCGTCCAATTTCGCAGAACGAGGCCGGTGAGGTTCTTGCGAAAGCGCGGGAGAAGATGCAGCCGTCGGACGTGGACGAAAATGATGAGCTTGCCTCAGCCGCAAGCAACGCATCGGGCCAGATACAAAATTCCTCGACAGGTACAACCGAATTATCCCAACGAGAGTCTCCGAGTGATGGCGAGTCCTCATGGCAAGGCGAAGCCGATGCTTCTGGCGGAAACAACGCAGTACTGCATACCGGAGCGGCGCCCTCGCGGCGCTGGCCGCTGGTCCTCGCCCTCGCAGTTTGTTCCGCAATGGTCATCGCGGCGGCGGTTTTTGCGGGACCCCGCGATGCGGTCGACAGGGTCGCACGAGCCGCGAAGGGTGCCGTGACAGCGATTCAACATTCGGCAGCGTCGGCATTCTATAAGGCGAAAGTTGCGATCGCACCTGGCAACCCGGGAACGATCGATTATCAACCGGATCAGAAGCTCCCCGACTCCACCATGAACGCTCCGGTTGGCCGACTCAACGTAGTCGCGACGGCGTCAACCCTTCTGGACGCCCCGGCACCTCTATGCAGAGCTTTTGACTTCCCGCTGCCAGAGCCAACTGTCGAGCGACCGGTGCCGCCCCCGGTTCGAGTTGCGCGAGCCCCGATTCCGGAGAGCATGCGCAACTCGCCACCGATCGCCCCGCCAATTGTCGTAACGGTGAATCCAGCGCAGATGATGCCAGTCTCACACTCGCTGGTACCCCCGGCGCCCCAGCAGGCAAGCGAACCTGTGGCGCTCAGCGAAGATGCCGAGCGCGCGCTCTTGGTGCGATCGGTGAATCCAACCTATCCGCCGGAGGGTGCAGCGCAGAAGCTTCACGGGAGTGTATTGCTGCAAGCCTTGATCGGGAGGGATGGCACGGTAGAAGACCTGAAAATTATTCGTGGATATTTTATTCTCGGCAAAGCGGCTTCTGCCGCGGTGAAACAGTGGCGCTTTCAACCCTACCTCGTGAATGGCCACGCCGTCTCAACCCAGACCACTATCACTATTAATTTCACTTATCCGCCCGGATAGTTTCCAGTCAGTCGTTGCACCGCAGCCATTTTTTTAGAAGCTAGAGACCGCAGAGCTACTTGTGGTCGTGATCATGCTCGGCGCTTTCGCTCACGGGAGGAGCAACTCCGCCGCTCGTTTTTTTCCAATATTCCTGAACGGCTGGAGGCAATTTCGATATGCGGGAGAGAAACGCGGTGACCTTCCAAAGGTCTTGATCGGGGA
>JAYVCW010000250.1:0-2149 GCA_043749775.1 Acidobacteriaceae bacterium
GCTCAACGTGGTGAGCTTGCGTGTTAGTTTGGCCCACGCAAAATCGGAGCGTGAACTTGCCATCAAGTTTGGTATGGGTGAGAAATAGTTCACCGCTTCGATTCAGGTCTTCCATCAATCGCTGGTTCAAGCTGTCGCTCGCGCGCACCCGGAAACAAATCAAATTGAGCCGGCAAGGCGCCGCCATCGCGAAGCGACGGTCCTCCCGCACCCAGTTGGCAAATTGTTGCGCCAGCCGCACGTGCTCGCGGATGTGGTGCCGCAACCCTTCAAGTCCGTAATGACGCAGCACGAACCATAACTTGAGGGCGCGGAACCGCCGCCCAAGCTGAATGTGCCAATCACGATAATCAATTACCGCCCCAGACTCGGTCGCCTGATTGCGAAGATATTCCGGCAGAACAGTAAGAGTCTCGATCAAATGCTTGCGATCAGCCACATAAAAGCAGTTGCAATCGAAGTTCGTGAACATCCACTTGTGCGGATTAAAGCAATAACTGTCAGCGAACTCGAGTCCATTATGAATGAAGCGAAATTCCGGACACAGAGCCGCAGTTCCGCTCATGGCTGCGTCCACATGAAGCCAGATATGGTTGTCGCGGCAAACCCGTGCAATCTCAGGTATAGGGTCGATTGCCAAGGAGGACGTCGTGCCCACGGTTGCGCACACCACGAAGGGAAGAAGTCCGGCTGCCGCATCTTCTGCAATTTGCCGCGACAGCGCCTCGGGGCGCATGGCGAAGTTGTCGTCCACCTCAATGTGCCGCAAATTGTCGGATCCTATGCCTGCAATTTTTGCAGCTTTCTCCATCGACGAGTGAGTCTGCGTCGAGCAATAGGCGATCAGCCGGCCAGTGCATCCTTGTTTGTTGCTGGCGAATCCGGTTGCTCGTTCGCGGGCAGCCAGCAATGCCACTAGAGTTGCACTCGATGCTGTGTCTTGAATAACTCCGCCACCCTTTCCCGTCGAGAGAAATTTTGCCGGTAAGCCGAGGGCCGGCACGAGCCAGTCGAGCACCCGGGTTTCAAGCTCCGTGCAAGCTGGACTGGTCGACCACAGCATCCCTTGCACTCCCAGTCCCGAAGAAAGCAAGTCGCCGAGAATTGCGGGGCCAGACGCATTGGCGGGAAAGTAGGCGAAAAAATTTGGAGACTGCCAGTGCGTGATTCCGGGCAGGATGATGCGATCGACGTCGCTAAGAATTTTCGTGAAAGCCTCGCCTTGCTCCGGCGCTTCGTTAGGAAGTTTCGACTGAATCTCTCCGGGCTGCACTTGCGATAGCACCGGAAAAGTCTCTATACGCTTGTGGTAGTCAGCGATCCAATCCACGACGGCATGGCCTTGCCGCCGGAACTCTTCGGGAGACATGTGGAAGGATTTGGTTTCAGACATGATCCTATTTTCGATGCGACAGGAGTTTGGAACTTTAGAAATCAAGAACTCGTGTAACCGCGACCCGCCAGTTGTCTTGACGGCGCCGCCCTCGGCCCCTCGCCCTAGGGTTCAGCACCAAGGGCGCCAAAAAATCATAATTTACAACCGGCCATAAAAAACGCGGGTGTCATATTCGAATGCGACTGTTCCGTCTTTTTGGTGCGCATCGAAAATCCTGCGCAGTTCCTCCATCATCGGCGCATAGTTCGAGTGCCCTTCACTCGGCGCGTATGAAGATGACCCGAGCCTGCCGGCGAGGCCGTCGTAATCAAAATCCTGTCGTGAATACGAATCGCGTTCTTGAAACGGCGCCGGAGCAAAAAAAGTGTCGATGGTGGCCGTAGTCTTCTCGTGGCGTACTTCTTTGTAGTCGGTGCCGTGCGTCAGTAAAAGCTTCTCGTAGTCCCGTAAAAATGGAGTGCTATCCGTGCGCCGCTCGTTCCAGATCAACACGCACCATCCACCCGGCTTTAGGATTCGTACAAACTCAGCCCGCGCCCGCGGCAGATCGAACCAGTGCGCCGCCTGCGCTGCCGTCACGAAGTCGACCGAGTGCGACTCCAATGTAGTCTCTTCTGCTGTGCCGTCCACCGTAGTCAGTCGAGGATATGCGCTAAGAAGTCGATCTCCGCGCTCTCGCATATCGGCGTTCGGTTCAACCGCAAAAACCGAGTTGCCATTCTCAAGCAGAAGCCGGGTAAAGATGCCTGTGCC
>JAYVCW010000251.1:0-3348 GCA_043749775.1 Acidobacteriaceae bacterium
CCGCCAACGTGCGCTCCATTCGTCCGTCGAACGGTTTGCATCCTCGGCACCTGGAAGAAATTCTCGGAAAATGTGCGTCCCGAAAGGTGGAGCGGGGAACGCCGCTCGATTGGTCTCTCGTGGATCGTTAATCCTCGCCATATCACGTCTAACCAATGCCCGTCTTACTCCTCCAGCCCGAAGATAATTTCCCAACGCCAGATAGAAGGACGCATTGGGATGCGGTCATCGATCTAGGACGCGCTCCCATGTCGTTCTATGAGCAAATAATCGCCCGGGCGGGCTGTCCGGTGTACAGCATTTTCGACCTTGCCATCGAAGTGGAAGATCTGCAAAGTTGGCGTCCATTGTTGCGACATGGGATGGGAATTGTCGTCGATCGTCTCGGAGTCGATTGGTGGGACGTGATCAGCATATTGATTCAGCCCGAGATGCAGGATATTCGACTAGCGTTGCGCCTGGCGGAGAGGCTTCACGGATGCGGCGAAATTGTCACGAGCCGACGATCTCCTGTGGTGGACGCTTTGCAAGCGCAGTTGGGATGTTCCGTTCTTTTGTCGAACCCGTCAAAGGCAGGGTGGATGCACGGAATTTTGCGACGCAGCAAGGTGGCTGCCGACTTGGGTTTTGTTCAAGCGCGCCAGGTTGTTTATGACACTTACGATCCGCACTATCGATGGCGGGGCAAGCTTTCCAAGGGACGCGGACCGGCATCAACAAAGAACCCTTCAATCCTCCTCCCCACCGCATATTCCAATGTGACAAAAACGGCGCTCAGCTATGCGCGCATGTTGCCCGAGCAAAAGTTTCTGCTGGTAGTCGCACGTGAGTCGGCGGCGCCTTCCGAAGTGCCCCCAAACGTCGAAACTATGAGGCTGGCGGCCTTTGCTTCTCAAAAATATGATCAAAGGGAATTGCTGGAGCTACAGCGCAGTTGGAAGCAGATGGAAAACTCTCTGCAAGAATTCCCCGAATTTAAACTATCGATCGAGACCGGCGTGCTGAAAAAGGGTGCAGCGTGGTTGAGCCGGGGTTTAACGATACGAGACGCCTGGCAAAAAGTGTTTGAGTCGCACCCGATCGCTGGCTGCCTAAGCGGAGATGATTCGAATCCGTATACTCGCATTCCGCTCCTGCTTGCGAAGGGACGCGGAATCCCGGCGGTCGCCTGTCATCACGGAGCTTTAGATGGTCGAATGGCATTCAAGAATCATTCATTCTCTGCCTATCTGGCGAAAGGAGAAATGGAGAGCGATTATCTGAAGCGAATCTGCGGAGTCGATTCCACTCGAATTAAAATTGGAGGGCCCGCAACTTCGGCCCGCGAAAACCAGATTCGCTGGAATCCTGATGCGCCTTGGATTGTTTGGTTTACCGAGCCCTACGAATGCGACTTCTGGCGAGTCGAGACGATATATAGAGAGATGCTTCCACGTCTTATCACGACCGCCCGCCGCTCGGGTAAGGCCGTGGTTCTGAAATTGCACCCATTCGAAAGTGCCAGACTGCGCAGACGATTGGTTAAACAAGTATTAGCACAGGAAGATCAGAGGCTGGTCAGAGTGATCGATGGTCCCCAGTCGGGCGAAATTCTGAACAACACGTGGTGCGGGGTAACGGTAGAATCGACAGTAGCGGTTGAGTGCGCGGCGAGGGGGATACCGGCTTTCTTGTGCGGGTGGTTGCGGCACGCTGTTGCAGGCTATGTTTCGCAATATGTCCGCTTCGGCGTCGGAACGCTCCTAGAATGTCCCGATGACTTATTGAACATTCCAGAATTCGTCAAGGCAAACCTACACCGGAATTCCGTCCCAGAAAATTTAGTGCCAAAGCTCTCAGCCGAGATACTGTCGGAAGTTCTTTGCCACCGCTCGACAAAAGAGGATTAGCGGCAACCTTCACTGAAAAGAATCTGAGCACAATATTTTGAATTGGCGGATGAGGCCCGCTCAATACCAAGCTCTGAGGGTTCGTCTGCCGTCTCGCCGCCGCAACAATCAATGATCATGCCCGTGAAGCTAGTGGTTCGCGTCATGGGACGGTTTACATGAGCCGGACAGCAGCTAAACTACCGCAGGCTGGCGAATGCAGTATTGTTCCGGGTGACGGGCAGTTCGCTAATGGGTCGTTGCCAGCGATCGGAAGCCCTGTTAACCAGCCGCGGACCTGGTATCTTCGGGCTTCGGGATCGCATCTTGTAGCAGCTTACGGAATCAACTGCACCCTTTATGGTGCTGTTAACTTAAAATTTTTTTGCGTGCAAGTATCCTGCCAGGGCGGTACGTCTGTCATTCCGCGCTTTACAACATACGTGAAGAACCGGGCCTCGTACCTGATCGCGGCTCAGAGCGATGGATTCTAGCGTGGCAGTTCGAGCACAGCGTTATCAAATTCTGTTTGGAATCGGATCCGCCTTGGCTGCGAAAGATTTGGTGATGGACCTCTAGATTTGACATCGCACCGCAGAATTGACACCGCCAACCGTCACGGTGCAGGATTTGGGATCGCAGCCTTTCGTATTCCGCCGGATCAAGTCTAGTGGCAGCTTCTATAGCTCGAAGCATCTTCACGAAGCCTGCTCCCGTAGTTCTTCGAGAAATAGATGTTGCTGTTCGCCCGGCAAGAACTTGTAGTAGCGGGAGATCGAATGAAGCAGTATCTCCGGATTGCCGCTGTCCAGATTGGCGCCGGCGGCGAAGTCAGCGCAGATCATTTCCAGACAGTATCCACGCGATTTATCTGAGCCGAGCATCCGCGCTGCCGTCTCGATGGCCACTTCGATGACGGGAACCTGGCTCTTGTAAACTTTGAAGTAGATCAGTTCCGATGGTTCTTCTAGTCTTCCCGTCAGCTCCCTCTCCACCTCCCGCCTAAAATCCTCCCTCGGCAGCTCTCGCGCCTTGTGCAACCAGGTTGCACAATCGAAGGCCTGTCCGTCTCGTCTCGCGATTTTCGCCAACTCCAATCCCTTGGTCCACCCCACTTCCTTCAACTCCCGACGCGCCTGCGGTGGCAGGTGTTCGTGGATGGACATCAGGTAATACGCTTTCCTTCTTGATTCCGGAAAACGGCGGGCCAGAAACTCGTCGAATGACTTCAGGTTTTCAAGCCTCCAGTACTGTCCCGCCCGTACCTCGCACAGATAACGGCCGAGATCGACAAATCGGGTGTCCCGTTCCGCATCTTTCTGTCGTTCCCATGACAAGATTTCGTCAATCTTGGTGAGAACGAAGAGAGCGCGCTTTCGATTGAGTTCGGGCGGCATTGGCGGATACCTAGTAAATAAGTTCGTCAAACAGACCAAGATCAACTCCAGGTTTACGAACGAGAGAGGCTTCAACCAAGCCA
>JAYVCW010000252.1:0-2716 GCA_043749775.1 Acidobacteriaceae bacterium
AATCGAAAAGACTCTTCCCCCGCTCTACTCACAAGAGGAAGTAGCAGATCCCGTAGTACGCGTTAGGTTTTTCGATCCGTGCGGGTCGTGGACGTGGTATGTCACAGAGGGGCAGCGAGAGGGATCCGACTTTCGCTTTTTCGGACTAGTGAACGGTCACGAGGAGGAATTCGGATATTTCCTTCTCTCTGAATTGCAGAGCGTGCGGAGACCATTAGGCCTTGGAATCGAGCGGGATCTATTCTTCAAAACCGCTCCGCTTTCTACGTTTCGAAAGACGTCATGACCCTACAAGGCGCCTACGGACGAACGTACAAAACCGCAAAGGCGGTACTAGCAGATTGGAACGCGGAGAAGGATTTTCAGATAGCCGATCTATTCAACGGATACGGGCAATATATCGGCATCAATGAATTGCACGGCCCCGCCTATGTTCGCTTCGACAATGACAGGAAAGTTTGCTCTGTTCGCGGAAAGGCGGCACAGTGATAGAACGAAAGCTATTGACTACCGGTAACCCCAAAACCGCAAAGGGAGAGGGGTTAGGTTACCTGACCGCGATTTTGCACCTTGCCCCATTTGATCTATCGGGGAGGAATGTCTGTCCCGATGCTACCGCGCAATGCGTCGCGCTTTGCCTTAACACTGCAGGGCGTGGCGGCATCTTCGCGAAAGGAGAAACCACTAACGCGATTCAGAGGGCGCGTATCCGAAAGACGCGATATTTCTTCGCGAACCGTTCCACCTTTCTGGCGCAATTGGCAAACGAAATTCGGTGTCACGTAAGGAACGCGAAGCGACACGGTCTCACGCCCGCCATTCGCTTAAATGGAACATCTGACCTAGCTTTCGAGCGGTTCGCTCGCGGTCTCTTCGAAGCTTTCCCCGATGTTACCTTTTACGATTACACGAAAAGCTTTCAGCGCATGAGCTCTTATCTGAATCAGAACGATTGGCCAAAAAACTACTCTCTCACGTTCTCCCGCTCCGAAAGCAACGCTAAAGAGTGTTCCCGCGTGTTAGCGTCGGGAGGTAACGTTGCGGTCGTCTTTTCGACTCGCCAGGGAGAAACACTTCCGGCGAAATGGAACGGATACCGGATCATCGACGGCGACACGACGGACCTTAGATTCTTAGACCCCTTTCGCGTGATAGTTGGACTGCGCGCAAAGGGGAAAGCAAAGCATCAGGAATTCCAGACGCCCGGCGGATTTGTCGTAACCGTAGAAAGGACGGCGTAACATGAACGGATTCCTACGGAGCCGCTCCTCTCCCGCTGCAGAAGACGCGAAGCTAGATTTACTCGAAATGCGCAGAGAAAGATTCCGCCTTGAAACGATTGAGAAAATGCGCGAATGGAATCGGAAAGCTTTTCGCGGCGGGATCCAAGGGTGTCAACACCGTCCTTGGTACGTTCCATTCGCGATTGGATTCCTTCTCGGTCTATTCGCAATGGCGGTTTACGCGGTCTAGAAATGGAAGCTTGCAGCCGAACTAAAACCCCGGATCCGGTTCCGGGGTTTTTCCTTTTACGCCACGCCACGACCTGAGACGCCACGCCACGACCTGAGACGCCGCCAGGGCAAACGCCGCCAGGGCAAAACCCAACAATCCGTACGAGTTTTCCACAAAATCCAAACGAGCCGACGGAACACAAAACGGCGAATTTCCCGAAAACGAACGTACCCGCCGGAGTACACTCCCCCGCTGCTCGAGGTGTGTACTCATTTGAGGACAGTCGCCCGCGCCCAGGTTTTCGGTAGTATACGTTTCAGGGCAAAAAAACGAAGTTGAATCGATTTGAAATGTGGATCCAAATTCCCCAATCCGAGATACTTCTTGACTCTCGATAGAGTCTCCTGTAATCTGACTTTGTAATTCAAGAACCGCAACACAGCAAAGGAAGGTACCACATGGACAAGGAACTCGCCAACCAGATCGGACTCGAAATCACAGCAGCCGTCAGGGTGATCGCCGACAAGCATGGCCTCAAGGTCACGAGCAGTCGGGGCACGTTCGATCCGGCTGGCTCCCTGACCTCCCGAATCACGATGGAGTCGGGCGACGTGAAGCGCATCGAGTTCGAGCGCTACGCCGACTCGCTTGGTCTCAAGGCGGAGGACTTCGGCAAGGCCTTCGCACGTGGCGGTCGCCGCTTCGTCGTCGCCGGAGTCACGAAGCGTTTCGGGAAGAAGCCGATCATCTGCACGAACCTGCAGGGTGCCGAGTTCGTCTTCACGGTCGACGCGGTCAAGCTCGGGCTGGCGGTGACGGCATGACCGACTCGACCAACACTCGCCTCGCCCTTGCTCTCGCGCTGCGCCGGAAGAGGACGAGGGCGTACACGGGCCCGACGCTCACGAAGTGGGACGTTTACGAGACGTACGGACACAGGGCCGGGAACCTTCTGACCACGGTCTACTTCGACAGCGACATGAGCCGCGAGGACGTTTACCAGAGCCTAACAGGGTTTGATAAGATGCCGACAACCATCAGGCTTGAAAGGAACACACGATGACCGCCAAAATCATTCCCGCCGACGTTGAGGTCGAAAACGGTGGTTCGATTTTCATCTTCCGTCTGATCACCGGATCCGCAAAGCTATGGGTCGACGACAACGTGACCGAGCCGATGTGGTTTGGTCACGGGCTCGCGGTCGATCATCGGTACGCCGAGGATCTCGCGCACGGAATGCAAGAGTCAGGGTTGGTCATTC
>JAYVCW010000253.1:0-7741 GCA_043749775.1 Acidobacteriaceae bacterium
CCGAGAATTACTTTACGACCAAGATCGATCATAAGGTCTCGGAACAGGATGCAATTTCAGGCACCTACATGTTCGATAGCGGGACCGTCCGGCAACCCGACGAACTCGACGACAAGCGGACGGGATATGATTCGCGGCGGCAGGTGTTCACAGTCAACGAGGCGCACACCTTCAATACCCGTTTCCTTAGCTCCTTCCGCTTGGGAATCAACCGCGTGGTTACGACAACAGGTCTGACCTTCCCGAGTGGAAACTCGCACGCGTCTGATCCATCTTTCGGCACCGTGCCGGGGAAGAACGCAGCCGCTGTGTCTGTGACGGGACTCACTCAGTTTTCAGGGGGATTGGGATCGCCGTCCAACTACAATTTTCACTGGACTTCACTCCAGGCCTATGAAGACCTTTCATTGAACAGGGGGAAGCACTCTCTGAAGTTTGGCTTTGGATTAGAGCGGATTCGGGACAACATCCTGGCTATATCCGACACGGGAGGCTCGTTCTCCTTTAACTCTCTGTCCGATTTCCTAACCAACGTTCCATTTTTCCTGAGTGCCGCGATTCCCAGCGCGGTGACCGAGCGTGGTTTTCGCCAGACCATCCTGGGAGCTTACATTCAGGACGATTGGCGCTGGCGATCAAACGTGACGGTTAACCTTGGTCTGCGCTATGAAATCGCGACGGTGCCAACAGAGGTACAGGGAAAGCTGACCACACTTCACCACATCACGGACGCACAGCCTCACGTGGGTGATCCGTTATTTTCCAACCCCACGCTGCGTAATTTTGAGCCGCGAGTGGGATTGTCCTGGGATCCATTCGGCAGCGGCAAAACCGCGATCAATGCGGGATTCGGCATGTTCGACGTTCTGCCGCTCCCCTATCTCATCCAGTTCAATGAACTCTTTTCGGCACCATTCTTTCAGTTGGGGAGCGCCACTAACCTGCCGGCCGGATCTTTTCCGAGCGATGCGTTTGCGTTTGTATCCGGCTCTTCCAACACGCGTCAGGCCTATTTCGATCCCCGTCCGCGCCGGAATTACGTCATGCAATGGAATCTCACGATCCAGCGCGAACTTGCCAAGGACTTGACTGCGATGGTCGGCTATGTGGGCTCACGCGGAGTGCATCAACCCTTCCGAGTGGAAGACGTCGACATTGTCCTGCCGACCCTAACTTCCCAGGGTTATCTCTGGCCGTCCCCAGCAGGTAGTGGAACGCGGCTGAATCTAGATGCTGGCAGGATTACGGCAGGATTCTGGGCTGGTGACTCTTATTACAACGCGCTGGAGGTCCAGATCAAGAAGAAGATCCGACGAGGTTCATTGGAAGGCTCTTACACCTGGGGCAAGTCTATAGACACTTCTTCCAGCAGCCTGGTAGGGGATGAATACTCCAATTCGATCTCCAGTCCGTTGTGGTTCAATTCGCGATTGAATCGTGGCCTCTCGGACTTTGACGTTGCGCAGAATCTGGAGGTCAACTACACATGGGAAATCGGCACGCCGAAGTGGGCGTCTGGAATCAACGCGTGGGCGCTAGGGGGATGGCAAATAGGAGGAGTGTTCGAAGCCAGCACGGGTGTACCGTTCACTCCGGGTTTTGGGGGAGACACCCTCGGAGTGAAGAGCACAGACCCAAACATCGATGTTCCGAACTTGATTGCTGGTCCAGGGTGCGGTTCGCCGGTGAATCCGGGGAATCCCGTCAGCTACATCAAGACGCAGTGCTTCGCGGTCCCCAATCCCATTACACTCCGCGGGAACCTTGGGCGGAACACACTCATCGGACCCGGATTAGTGAACTTCGATTTCTCCCTATTCAAAAACAACTACATCAAGAGGATCTCAGATCGCTTCAATGCGCAATTTCGGGCTGAGTTTTTCAATGTCTTGAATCACGCGAATTTCGCACCGCCCTTGGACAACCGAAACATTTTCGATTCGACGGGGAGCCGCGTAGCCAGTGCCGGGCTCATTACTTCAACTCAAACGCCATCAAGGCAGATCCAGTTTGCGGTGAAGCTGATTTGGTGATCAATTTGCGAGGTAAACATGAGAACTAGTCGACCAGTGCTTCTTTTCGATTTGCTGAAACGATATTGCTTATCCCTCCCGCTACTATTCGCGATTCCACTTCTCCTTCACGCCCAGCATTCTGCTCCCCTCAGGCTCATTCAGAGCATTCCACTTCCCGGATTGAAGGAAGGGGATTTCGATCATTTTGTCGTTGATCTGGACGGGCACCGACTGTTCCTAACTGCCGAGGCGAATGGGCTGGTGGAGGTATTCGATACCCAAACGAACAAACTCATCCACACAATTCGAGGTATCAAGGCCCCGCATTCGATGGTTTACCGCGCCGAGATCAAGCGGCTGTTCGTAGTCGACGGAGATGCCTCTGAGATCAAGGTCTACGACACCGACACATACAGGCTGGTCGGACATGTGCGTTTGTACATTGATGCTGATTCGCAAGCCTATGATCCCGAGACCAAACTTATGTACGTGGTCAGCGCTGGCAGAGAGGCGCACGCGCACTATTCATACATCAGCATCGTGGATACGACGCAATCAAAGAAAATACTCGACATAAAGATCGATGCAAACTGGCTTGAGGCACTCGCTCTAGAAAAACATGGGCCGCGCTTGTTCGTGAACATCACCTCAGAGAATGCGGTTGGCGTGATGGACCGCACCCAACACTCACTTACGGCGAAGTGGCCCATCCCTGGTGACACGCAGCAGAATCTTCCACTCTTTCTGGATGAACCGAATCACCGTTTGCTTCTGACCACGCGAAAATCACCCAAGTTGGTGGCAATAGATTCTGAGACCGGTAAGGTGACAGCTAGCGTACCCTGCGTCGGCTTGGTCGACGATATCGCGTACGACGCAACATTGAAGCGCGTTTATCTTTCGGGCGATCAGTTTGTAGAGGTCTTCAAACAGGACGATGCGGACCATTACACGTCGTTGGGGAAGATTACGAGTGGCTTTCGCGCGAAGACTGCGCTCTTCGTACCAGAGCTGAATCGTTTCTTCTTGGCAATGCCGCGTCACGGCGACCGCGGAGCCGAAGTCAGAGTCTATGAACCGACCCCGTAAGTCGGCAAAGCAGTATCGTAAATCAATACTTTTGAAGAGAAAGATTGGGAGCGAAACATGAAGAAGATCATGGCATTTTTCGTCACGGTGTTGATTTTCGGATCTATCGCACTATCGCAGGACCAGCCCAGTGCTCTTGAAAAAGCGCCCTTGCTTCTGGTGCAAGAAATTCCGTTGCCGAATGTCGGCGGGCGAATCGACCATTTCACTTTCGACGCCAAACGCAAGCGCGTCATCGGCGCTGCCCTTGGCAACAATACTGTCGAAGTCGTAGATACATTTGCCGGTCGGGACATACACCGCATCTCAGGCGCAGCCGACCCGCAGGGCGTGGTGTACGTGAGCGATCTCGATAAGCTGTTCGTCGCGAACGGGACAGACGGAAAGCTCAGGATCTATGACGGCGATTCCTTCAAGCTGCTAAATACGATAGACATCGGAGAGGATGCTGACAATGTTCGATATGATCCTCTCGAGAAAAAAGTCTATGTCGCTTATGGAGGAGACGACGAGGGTGGCATTGCTGTGATTGATGCCGCGAGTGGCAAAAGACTGGAAGACGTCGCCAAGCTCGACGCTCACCCCGAATCGTTTCAGATTGCTGCTTCGGGACCTGTGATCTACGCGATATTGCTACCAAAGCGAAGGTTGTGGTGATCGATCGTGCAACACACAAAGTCACAGAGTGGCCCTTGAAAAACCTGAAGGCTAACTATCCCATGGCACTCGACGCCGCCGATCATCGTATCTTCGTGGTTACGCGAAAGCCAGCGCAGTTGATAGTCCTAGACTCAGACACCGGCGCGATGGTGGCGAGCGTTCCTTGCGTGAACGACTCGGACGATGTCTATTATGACGCTGGCCGGAAACGTGTCTATATCCCCGGAGGTGAAGGCTTCATCAGTGTCATTCAACAAACTGACGCAGATCACTATCGGCCCTAGCGAATATCCTGACAACGGTCGGAGCACGCACGGGCCTGTGGTATGAAAAACGAGACCGGTTCTACTTGGCTGTGCCGGCTGGTTCAAAACAGGGCGCCGCATTGTGGGTGTATGCCCCCGAGGACTGAGTGAATGCCATGAAGAGATTCCGTGTGATTTGGTTGGTTGCGGTCGTTTTTGCGATTGGGTACGCACAGACCGGAAGGTCTCAAGAGTCTGCCAAGGAACCCCTTCGTCTCGTACAGACGATTTCCATTCCGAGTGTCAAAGGCCGTCTTGACCACATGGATGTGGACGTTAAAGGCAAGCGGTTGTTCGTAGCGGGCTTGGAAAATGGCACGTTTGAGGTTGTGGATCTGGAGGCTGCTAAGTGGATACGCAGCATCCCCGGATTCAAGAAGCCGCAAGGAGCCTTGTTCGTTCCGGAACTCAACAAGCTGTTTTTGGCAAGCGGGGATGACGGGATGCTCAGGGTCTTTCGGGGAGACACACTCGGACTTCTCGATTCGATCCATCTTGAACTTGGACCGAACCGCGTGGTCTACGAACCGAAGTCGAAGCTCTTTTACGTCGGGTATGGCGGCAAGGACGCTGGAAAAGACTATGGAGAAGTTGGAATCATCGATGCCCAGAACGACAAGGTCATCGGTGAGATAAAGGCCGCGGCCCATCCCTCTGAGCTCTTGCTGGACAGTGCCGGGAAGACACTATTTGTTTTCATTTCAATTGCCAATGAACTCCAGGTCATTGACACGAGCAAACGAGTGGTTCTATCCACCTGGCCGCTAACGAGCCAGCGCCCCGGCGACGCCGCGTTCGACGAGTCGACCTCACGGCTGTTCATCGGGACTCGGACACCTGCTGAAATGGTCGACATGGACTCGAAGTCGGGCAAGGAGATAGCTCACCTGCCGACGCCAGAAAGTATGGATGGTGTTTACTTTGATGCGGTGCGAAAGCGAGTATACGTCTCGGGCGGGCGAGATTTGCAGATTGGTTTTGCATATGTTTATCAACAAAACGGTGCTGACCACTACGACACTACCGGCGGCCACGGCTGTGAGTGCCTTTGCAATGTCGGTGAAGTAGCCGACACGATTCCCCTTGGGGTCCTTGACAAAGACCTCTCGAAGTCCTGTTATCCACGATAGTGATAGGTTATTCATAGCTTGCCCCTATTCTCCAGGCTTTCAATGTCTGTCGATTAATGCGCGGAGGATGTCTCGTTCTGATTCCCCGACGGGATAGCCTACGCTTCCGGTGCAAATCGCGTGTTCGTCTCTGATGAACACGGCTACACGGATGCTGTGATCGACGCGCAAACGAACAAGCTCAACGCAAGCATTCCGCTGGGCGGTGGCGCGGGAAACACAGTTTTCGATCCGGAATCAAATGGGATACGGGTTGCAGTCCACGAGACCAGCGAATTGGTCGCCATCGATCCGGCAACTGCCAAGACTGTGGGCCGCTATCCCACGACAGGGGCGAATAACCCCACGACATTTTCCTCAATGTAACCAACGGCTCGCGTTTGTAGCAGGGGAAGGTAACAACACATTAGTTGTTGTTGATCTCAACACCATGAAAGTCCTCGCCAGCCACCCGGTAGGCGAGGACCCTGATGTGCTTGCCTTTGATCCGGGATTGAAGCGGCTGTATGTCTCGGCAGAATCTGAGAAGGTCACGGTCTTCCGGGAGAACGGCAGGGATTTGGTGTCCGAAGGCACGCTCTCTATTCCCCCTGGAAAACATCGACGGACGGCCGCTGCTCAGGGATCATGGAGCCGAGTCCAACTCATTGAGGTCTTTCTCTGGGAACGGAGCAACAACCGCCTCGGCGCTGGCTTGGTTGCGGACGCTCTATTTGATTTTTCCTTTCGACGTCTCTCTGCCTATTAATGAGATCCGTTTGACCGTTGAACTGAATGCTTGAGATACTTCAACGAAACCGCTTGCAGCGAGAGCTACGAGCTTTCGAGCGGAATTAAGAGGATGAATCGCTTTTTCGCCATTCAGGGATGTATCGCGGTGTTCTCAGCCTTCTTGCTGGGACCTTTCACCCATGTCCACGAGTCGGTCGGCCACGACCATCCTGGCGAGGAGCGGTCGGCAATAGTACATTCTCACATTTCGTTCGACGCCCCGGATATCGTGGAGTCCAGTCGAACAACGGTTCGCCAGCCACGGCATGGCAGTGAGCACCAATTAGCTATTTTCCATTTTCAGGAGCAAAGTCCTGCGCCGCAACCGTCGCTGGTGACATTTGCTCTTCGCGTCTTTGAGCCGATTGTTCGGGACTTTTGTCCGGAAATTCCTGACCCCGTTGCACACGCACCCCCGTGGGGCGCCAGTTTTGGTTTGCGTTCTCCTCCCGCCTGATCCTGCACAAAAGGTGCGCGTCCGCGTGCCTGCATTTCCTCTTCGATCACTTTTTAGAGGTACCTGTTTTTAGACGTCAGGAACTCTTGGCGCGAGGCGCATTTTTTCAGCGCGCTCTCCGCCAGATTGAGCAGCCCACTATGGCACATGAATATTGACATGATACGAAAGCTGACCATTTTGACATTAGCCCTTACTATCCCTACTGCTGTCGCTCAGACGACGTTGACGCTGGACGACGCCGTGCGAACTGCTCTTGAACGCCGTCCCGAGCTCAAAGCGGCTGAAGCCCGTGTCTCCGCCGCGCAAGGTCGGAAAAGCCAGGCGGGACTCTTCCCGAATCCACGGCTCATTTTTCAAGTCGAAAATCTTCGTGGTTCGACCTTCGACTACGGAAATGACGCTGATTCTTTCGCCTACTTTTCCCAAGTAATTGAAACCTCGGGCCGGCGAGGAAACCGCGTCGCCGTCGGCGAAGCGAACGTCGGTCGAAGCCGGTTGGAGGAGGAACAACTGCGCCGCGAAATCGGATTCCGGGTGCGCGAAACCTATTGGCTGGCGCTGGGAGTTCAGTTCGCGCGGGATCTCTATGAGCAAAACGACCGCTACTTCAAACAGGTAGTCGAATATCACGAAGCCCGCCTGAAAGAGGGGAAGATTGCCGAAGTGGATGTTTTGCGCGTCCGGTTACAGGCAGAGCAGATCCACGCCGCGCTGGAAAACGCGCGGCTGGACGTTGATAAAGCACAACTCTTGCTGGCTCGTGAAATGGGAGTAGTCACCGCGGGCCCATGGGAACTTGCGGAACACTTTGACCAACTGGAGGAGCCACGCACCGCCAAGGCCTCCGTGCCATCTACGCTCGTTGAATCGAGGCTGGCGGCGCAGGATCTGGCGGCGGCCCGAGCAAACCTGGGTCTTGAGCGGGCGACTGGAAGGCCGGATCTGGATGCCGTCTTTGGGTACAAGCGCACGTCAGGTCTGAACACTGCGATTGCGGGTTTGCAGTTGAACCTGCCAATTTTCAACCGCAATCAAGGAGGGAGCGCGGCTGCACAGGCGGAGACTCTGGCGGCTCAAAGGACCTTGGAGGCGACCAACGCACGGCTTGATTCCGAAGGGGCCATGGCGAGGAAGGAATATGACGCCCGCCTGCGGCAGGCAAGAGATATCTTCGCACCCCTACATGAACAAGCCGATCAAATCTCAGACGTCAGCCGTTCTGCCTATCGCGAAGAAGGTCTTGATCTGCTGCGCTTGCTGGACGCGGAACGTTTCCGCGTTGAGGCGCAACTGGCCTGGCTTAGGGCATTG
>JAYVCW010000254.1:0-15133 GCA_043749775.1 Acidobacteriaceae bacterium
GTTTCAGCCCCGCCAAATCAATACCAAGCTGCGCAGCGGCTTGCTGCAACTCAGCAGGTGGTCTGTGTCGCAATTCACTTTGCAAGGTCTTCAACTCTATCGGGGTTATCATCGGCCCGAAGCCTTCGTTTAAACCCCAACGGGCTTGCCTCTGCCAACACCATGTCTTGGCGAGTAAATTTCTCGTGTGCCTCATGGTGGTTAATTTTCTACGTACTGAGCAGTGACGTTATAACCACTGGCATTGACCGATGGGGTGATCGTCCATGCGGCATTAGGTGAAGACTGCTCAAGAGGAAAGTTTGGCTCAAAGACAAAGGGCGCAGCAGGAGCGAGGGCAGCGTTGGGGTAGTTGATAACAGCGACCGTCTTACTGCCGTCTGAAATGGTTAACGTACCCGCAGCCGCGTTGATGGTGGTAATGAGTAAGGCGACCAGGTGCCGATAACGAATCGAATTGTTAGAAGCATTGATAATGGTCGTTGCTCCTGTACCAGCGGGGGCCGACTGTTGCGATGGGACGATGTTTTGCGAATCCATATTGATATACCTTTCTTTTCACAACAGTGCCCGCAAGCGTGGTCAGTTTTTACACACGACTTGCGAGACAGTTGGTTGTAAAACTTCCCCCGGCCACGTTGTTGCCGCGTACCAGGGGAACAGTGTTCATTGAACAGTGCGAATAAGAACCAATCGCAGTTAGTTGGTGATCGTCCAATTACTGTTACTGATGCTTTCGTGACCGCTGTACATTTCAGGCACGACCGCTGCAAAGTTGATGTGCTAATCCAGCAACATCACCTTGCAACTCGTTCACACAAAGTTTGGTAAGGCGCAATGGGGATACCTTGCGCTCTCCGGCTGATCGTCGCAGCGCGGGGCCGTTTACGCCTTGGCGCGGGCCGGTGTAGAGCGACAGGGGAAGCGTCTTTTGGGGCCTGCCCTCGGCCAAGATACCGGCCAAAAGGAAAAGGCACCCGGTTTGGATGCCCTGCTTTGGCCCGACTTGCTTAATATACGCCTTTACCCGTGAACCTCCAAGCGTAAGACGACTTTTAAACCCTGTGTTTTCTTGGCCATGGCGACACCGCCTGTAGGGTGTCGCGGGGGGCCTCGCCCGCCGTCGATCTGCTAAACCAAGGGACTCCCATCGACCCCAAGAGGCTGCAACTGATTCAATCATAAGGCGTTAAGGCTCACAGCTTAGGTTTTGAGGTTCACCCGGTAGAGTGGCGATGGGGCAGCTGGATTAGGCGAGGTGTGCGATGTCGTTGAGGCGGCGGTTTGCATAACCGTAAGCCGAAGACTCCAACATTAAGAATCAATGAGATACAAGGCGCGTTGTGTTATCTAAGTAGTAACAACCGGCCCCTGTTGCCTGGTCGATTATGCGACAGGAGGCAATCAACTAATCAATTAGTTGTACTCGGATGCCTCTTTTACCCCCTCATAATTTTGCGATTTGATTTCACCCCTAAATTTTCCATCGGGCAAGGCTGAGCAAGGTTGAGCAAGGTCATGTTGACATCCACCTGATGGAAACGGAGACACCCTGAACACCCGATGTCACCATGTCAACATGCCAAACCGCCAAACCACCCCTCCCCGTAACTCTATGATAATAATATATATATACATCTTAATGGTGGAACAGGGAGACCCCATCGTTTCGCATCTTGACACCTTGACACTGGGTGTTCAGGGTGTCGCGCGGAAAAGCCTAACGATGTCAACATAAGCGGGTCTGAGCCGCCTCTTACGTCGTCCTGAGCGAAGCAGCGGGCCGGTCAGATGTTGCAAGAGGGGAAGAAGGCGGGCGATCTGAAGCCGCGTGGCGGGAAGCAAAGTACTAATGCCAGTACTTTGCCTGACATCGGCATCACCCGCAACGAACCCTCAGACTAATGTCGGTTTTCCACCAACGTTGTCACCGTTAACGATTCGATGTGACACGAAACTCATACGTGATCTGATGCGAAAGTGAATCTTAAACATTGACCGCCTTCCATGTCTGCATAACCCCTTCCAAACAACACAGGTAACTCACAAGTAATCACTTTAACAAACATATCTAATTAGTTAACGAGTGGCTGAGACACACGCTGAGTGACAAGATGTAAGTCGCGCAACAACCCCCCATCACCAGAAAATAACGCGTCTAATCCGACTGTAACGGACTGTGCAGACGTAATAGAAACGACCAAAGATAACTCCGTTTGAGCTTGACCATAACACCCCAATTCGGGCATTCTTGTGAACAGCAAGACAGATCGTTGCTGAACGCTATACCTTAAAGCGTCGTCCACGCGAATCGCCAAGGCAGTCACGCCAGCGTCTTTCGGTGGGAAGTAAGCAGCGATTCTGGTTGACCCACAGGTTGAACTCCTGCGGTCTTCGTGAAGTGAAAATCGAAGCTCATTTGTTGAGCTTTAAACGAGGACTGCCAAATGCTCAATCTTGTTACCCTGCCTGTTGATTCCTGCTCCCGTGACCATCTAGCCTTCCTCCAATACCGCATCGATAAACTCGAAAGCAAACTGAGGAGAGCACTAGCGAGGATTTTCGCTGCTCAGCGTTCGCAATTGAGCGCGGCCCCCTCATGGGTCACTCCAAGCTTTGAAGTCATCCCTGCTCCACCAGTCAAATGCAAACACGGTCTGCGTGAAGCGTGGTGCGCTGCTTGCGTGAGACTAGCTCTCTCAGGCCCCTCAAAGCAGCGCGGCACCCGCTCATTACGCTTCCAGGGTATGAGAAGGGCCGAGATCGGTACGCATGATGGTGACACCATCGGCAAAGTATCTGTTATTCGCGTAGAAGCCGGGGTTTGCTTAATTGGCCTCGATGATGTGGACGATCTACTAGCCGATGAAAAGGCCGAACAAGCACGGGAGAACAAAGTAAAGAGGCTCACCAAGGAGGCCGCTCAGGGGAGAGAATTCACTTTCCATGATGGCTCACCAAAGACGGAGCGGGTGACGCAAGCGGATAGACGCTACTCCCGCTGCTTGGGGTGCCGCAAACCTTTTGCAGCGAGATCACGATTTGAATTTTGCGGTGAAACGGAAAAAAAGAACGGGACGTGCAAACGGGCCTGGTTAGAAAATCATCAGCCACTATGCGTGAGCCGTGGTGTCGAAGTCCCGCTGCGCGAGGTGCGCCCGCAATTCTCAATCGCATTCACTCAGCAGAGACGTGCTCTGACCATCGCGTGTGAGATTAGACGGCGCGGCCTGCTTCCGATTGTCAAAGAACCTCGTAGCGTGAGGCCGGTAGCGTTGAAGGTCGTGAGGCGTACTCAAACCGCGATGGGGGAGTTGATGAAGTTATACGTGTATGTCACTGAGAAGATGCGAGGCGCAGAAGAGAGCGACGTTTGGGCGACTGTCGAACCGATGCCTTATAAGCAGGCTCTCCGTTATCTGCGGGGGTGCGACCGTTGGTTGACTGAAAAGAAAATGGCGGGCAAGCACCGAACGCTCAACGACATCTTGTTAGAGAGCCGCACGCTTTCGCACTAAAAAACGAAGTGGAGGGCTAACAACCCTCCACACTTAGCACTCAGAAGGAGAAGCCATGAGCACCACCACTTTTCAAGCACCGCTGATGAACGAAAGAGGATTTCCCATGACAGAAACAAGACGATTAACACCGCAGGAGTTAGCAGAGCTTGTGGACAAGGTTCAAGCATTGAGAATTGGAACCAAGATGACAGGCGTCTTCACCAGTCGCCGCATCGCTTTGCTGTTGGAAAGCCTTTGCACGGAAGACTTCGTGCTTTTCAGTAAGGCACTGCAACTCAAAGACCGCGAGATACCGAAGCGTCACAGCACTGCTTTGGGTGTTAAGCGATACGACGTGCAAGGGAAACCGGAAGTCAACCACAACCGCTAGAAAGCAGGTTCAACATGGAAGAACTAAACAGCGTCAACCCGTACTTACCCACAGACGCAATGATGGCAGAGGCCGCGCTAAAAAAAGAAAAGCTCGACAAGAAGCCCACCCCATCACCGAAGTCTGAATTATTTGATGGGGATATGTTTCGGAAGATGTTACCCCCAGAGATGTTAGCTGAGAAACGCTTCGTCAGGTTCTTTCTCAAGCCAAAACCTGAAGGTGGCACAGCTAAAATCCCGTTGGGCAACCATAGCGACCCTAGCACCTGGTCAACGTTCGATGATGCTGTGGCCGCACTGGAAAACGACCAACAAGGAATCGGCTTCAACTTTTTGGGTGGTGAAATTCACGGTCTTGATATTGACCACGCTAGGAATCCGAAAACCGGCATTATTTGTAATGAAGCAATGCTGCTCCTGTCTCGCTTTCAGTCTTGGTCGGAGTTCTCTGTTAGTGGGCAAGGCATCCACGTGCTTTTCAAAGGCAATGTTAGGGGAAAGCAGCTAACAGAAACGTGCTTGCAGTATTGGAATCCGAAGAACGCACCGCGCTTCTTTGCGTTGACCTGCAACATGGTCGGTGAGGCATTCCGAGAGTTGAAGGATGTTGGGGATGATTTCAATTACATCTTTGCCACTGCGAAGCACATCAGCGCAAAGATTCGTGAGGAGTTGAAGACCGTTGACCATGAACAATGGCTTGCGTTGCCTAAAGAGCGTGGGCCGGTGGAGTTGGTCACCAGAGAGAAGTCGAAAACCAAGGCTCGCAAGGTTGCTCCTGGCTTCGATGTTAAAGACTTCCTCGCCTTCTACGGCTTAGGGATTGACAACGAGTGCGATAACGAACTTGGACACTGCGTCAGGTTAACAACTTGCCCGCTCAAGGGTGAGGCTCACGTTGGGCATAACAGCACAACATGTAATTTTATCTATCCCTGCAAAGATGGGGGCCTTGCCTACCATTGTCAATCGACCGGCTGCGTTGAATACGGCATTAAGGAAGTTTTAGAGGCCCTGGTTAAAGAAAAAGGTACGTACCCACAACCGATTTACGAAGCGAAGCAGAGGGAACAGAGCCGCATCATCACGTTTGAAGATGTTAGCCCTGAGCACATCGAAGAGATGCACTGGCTGTGGGAAAACTACCTCCCCAAGAATCAACTCATACATTCTGTCGGTGCATCATCGCAGGGTAAAAGCCCGGTGTGGCGCGATCTGATTGCGCGTATGACTTCGGGCCGTGAATGGCCCAACGGTCAAGCGAGTGACGGCCCATGCACCGTGGTTGTTATGGCTAATGAAGATGATTGGCCCACAGTTGTTAACCCACACCTGAAGTTTGCAGGGGCAGACTTCAAGTACATCAAGCGTGTGAAGGCCGCGTCTATAAAAGACGGCTCAGCCGCAGAGGTTAATTTCGCCTTTGACCAGGATATTGAGGCACTGGATAAAGCCATCAGGGAGCGAGGTGATGTTGGGGCTGTCGTTTGTGATCCGGTGACCAATTACTTAGGTCGCCTAAAGATGAACCGTGAAGAGGAGATGCGTTCCATCCTGATGCCCTTGGCACAGCTTGCGCAAAGTAACAAAGTGTCTGTTAACACCATCGGCCACATTAACAAAAGCAAAGATGTCGAAATGCTGGATAAGGTGATGGGTGCGAGGGCTTTTATGGGTGTCGCACGTCAGGCATTGTTTTTTAGCAACGATGAAAACGATGAGAGTGAGTTTGCACACGTCATGGGATTTGGTCGTAAGACGACCACACCAGGATTGAAATATCGAACCGTGCAACAGGTGTTAGATCACAACGGCAAACTGCTCAAGGTTGTTGCGGTTGAGTGGGGTGGTGAGTCACGGCAAGACATGGAGAGTGCTGTTACCTCACCCCTGAAGCAAGCCGACAAATCCGACGCAAAGACGGTGCGTCAGATAATAAACACCGCACTGCGGAATGGGCAAAAACCCTCTGAACATATCGTTGATCTGTTGAAAGAGAATGGCATTGATCCTAAGTTCAACTGGCAACGAGTTGCAAGGAAGTTTGCGGAGAGCGGTAAAGGTGGTGTTGAAAAGAAGGGTGAGAAGTTCTTTTGGTGGTTACCAACAAATCAGACTGAGTTTGACAAATAACACGCAAAACCAAAAAACAAAAGGGAGATCGAACATGAGTGAAGCACGGATAAATCCACGTTTCTTGTTTCCTGCCTCCGGTTGGAAATGTTTTCAATGCTCCATCCTTAATGAGGGTAAGGTTGAATTTCGGGAGCGCAACATCTTAGGGTGGGGTGTTGTTGAAGGTTACGACTGTGGCGAAGGCGAAGAGTTAACGGAAGGTTCTCAGATGGAGTTGTTAGTTGCTCTTCCAGACGGCCCCACGGATGCTCCTATGGTACAGCCTGCGTCGCAACTAAGCGATTGGGCTTATAACTCTGAGTTTGGTTTTACTCGCGATGAAGAATTGACTGATGAGTTTAAAAAGCAACTTGAAAAAAGCGCGAGAGCCAACATGGAAAGAGTGAGACACAACAACTCACTACGGCGACAGCGCGAGGCTGCGAAGGTGGCAGCATGAGCGACACCGCGAACGACTACACACCAGGCAGAAGCCTGCTTGCTGAAATGACAACCCTCCGCACAGAGATGGAAGACATTCGCAAAGGGTTGGGGATG
Organism: Acidobacteriaceae bacterium; assembly: GCA_043749775.1. Taxonomy (GTDB): domain Bacteria; phylum Acidobacteriota; class Terriglobia; order Terriglobales; family Acidobacteriaceae; genus Acidiflorens. Next base: position 6,567 of record JAYVCW010000254.1, read on the forward strand.
TTATGCGACTTGCAGCGCGAGCTTGCCTTAAAAGTTGAGGCCGCGCTATCGACCCCAAACCCCATTACCGATGCTGAAGATCACGCACCGACGCGGGTTGTGTGATGGTGGTCGAAACATTCTCAAAGCGTTTAGCGGTGAAGCTCACCCGTTACCGTGCAGCGAAGAAGAAACACGCTGCTATGGTTCGACGACGACGCAAACAGAAGAAGCGCGAGGAGCTACGTGCTTTGTTGGTAAACGTGCGGGCTGTGCTTGGTTATAAACCAGGAGGGCCGAAAGGCGGGAAGCTCTCACCAGAACACGTTGCAGCTTTACACGCAGGTCGTGACCGATACCACCAGGCGAGGCGCGAACAACGCATTGAAAAACAGTTACCCTGCTTTGAGTGATTCTTTAATGGGTAACATGATCTGAATGGCTTGTTTTGAACACTTGCGAGACTCGGATGCTATTTCACGACCTGCGTCGAAAACTGCTTCGGCGATTACCCCAACAAAGCCTTCCTCGTCTTTTGAAAATAAGGGATTGATTTTGCCGTCAGGAAAAAAAAGTTCACTCATATGTTTTTCCAAGATGTCGGAGGCTATATTCAATCCGAGGGCCTTGTTAAGCACCAAATTCGCGGGAGCCAGTTGAGCCGCGAATTGTTCCTTGGACGTAATCTGGTTATACATCGCGACCAAATTCTGATAGTCCTCGGTGATCTGATTAGCATGTTTCCTCATCGCAGCGTAGGATTCGGCGATGGCAGGTGCCCTATCATTCTGTAATGATGCAATGTGTGCATCCTTAAACTTAACAACTCCTTCCAGAGCTTGAATGGCTGTGTCTTTCGCCTTCAATTGTTGCTCTACGATGTGCTTCAGCCATAGACCACCACTCACCATCAACACCAAAATCACCGAATTGAGCAGGATGTTCCAAGCTTCGATCGTCATAACAACAGCATCATCGCATAACAGGCATCTCTAAGGCGAAGCGCGAAAAGAAAGCGAACCACCGGTCTGTTAGACCGTCGCGAAATTACAGCAGATTTTATTGCATATTCGTCGCATTAAGCCGACAGAACCTAACACACCCTGCATAAAACAAAGGCTTTTTCCTCACGCTAACGGTCTGTATGTAACTGATAACAGGTTAATTGGCCGTTTTCAAGACCGGAGCCATCAACCACTCGGCCACCTCTCCGGAGAGCACGGTTTTTATTATAGTGCGAGTTGACGCCTTGCTTCTGGGCAGGTTCTGAATTAAGGCAACTTCAGCGGGCGGCGGTGTGTTCCGCGTGCGGAGCGGCATGATCTTTGTGCGTGGAGCGGTGTTCCCGCCGGATGGCTAGCAAATCTTTCTGCAACAGGTCGAGAACGTTAGAAGGAATCTCGGATCCCCACTCATCAATCTCTTTTTCATCGTAGTGACCGTTCAGTCGCAAGGCAGACTCGGTGAGATCTTCAGGAAATGCCTGGCGGTAAGTTCCTTCGCGCATTAGCACCTCGCCAAACTGGCGTCCCGTATGCAATTCGTAAATGCGGCGTGTCGAGTTGCCGCCTGCGTTTGAGAAGACGAGTAGAACTTCACCTTCTTCTCCGAAATCGGGACGATAAAACCACGCCTGCGCGGCATCGGCCTTGGGGCGGGCACGCTTGCGTCCGGTTACCGTCACCACTTCCTGCTCCGGCTTCACTTCGTTGGCGGGATTGAAGTAATAAATGCGCTGGCAGCTTTCGCAGACCATCACCTTCTCGCCATTTCGCACTTCGTTATAAGTCTGAGGACGCAGTTTTACCTGGCAGCCGGTGCATTTCTGGTCGCGGACTTCCGCCAGACCGGTACCGCGAAATTTTGCCACCCGGTCATATTGCCGGAGAACGTCTTCCGCGATCCCATGGCGCAGCGATTCGCGCTTGCCGTTCCATTCGGCGAGCTGCTTCTGGTCTTCGGCGGTAACTTTTCGCGCCTCTTCTTTTTCCCGTTCGATGTGCGCCGTTTCGGCCTTGAGATCAGCCTCGGCCGCGTTCACTTCTTTTTCGCGCGCGTCGACATTGACCATCACGTCGAGAATGCGGTCCTCGTTCAGACGTATCTCCTGCTCAGCAAATTGAATCTCATGCTGCAGGGCTTTGTATTGTTCGTTGGTTTTTACGTCGAGGGATTGGTCGCGGTATTTGGAAATTTTGCCTTGCAGGTCTTTTATATTGGCTTCAAACTTTTTGCGGTTGGCTTCGTCGCCCTTTGCCGCCGTCCGGGCTTTTTCCAGTGTAGCCTTGGTCCCGGCCAACTTCGCTTCGATCACAGCCACGCGTTTTGGGAGCGCGGCGACTTCTTCCTGCAGCCTGCGGATCTCTTTATCCGCGACCTGCAGTTGCAATAACTTTTCGATATCAGGAAGCATTGGTCCTAGGGAGCATCTGCGGGAGCATTTGCTCAATTCTAGCACGCGCAGCGGAACGATTCGAAGCGACAAATATGGTTGGGCCGGGTTCGCGTAAGTGCTTGATTGCGCCGATCTTTTCTGATCATTCCCGGATCTGATCATTCCGGATCTGATTATTCCGGATCTGGTTATTCGGGATCTGGTTATTCCGGCATTGGCACCGACACGTGCTCGTGCACGATCAGCCATTTTCCGTTTTGCCTTTCGAAGATTGCGGTCCAGCGAAACGTAGTCTGCTCGCGCTTGCCGGATTTTTGCGTCATGTCAGAGGCGACGGTTGCAGTGCTCCAGTAAATGTCGCCACTCTTGTGAATCTGGGCATCATCGTTAACGGTGAAGCGACCTGACTTGTATTCCGCGAGTTCCTTGGTAGTCGTAGCTTGGTATTCGTCCCAACTGGAAAATTTCAGCGGTTCATCGTCGAAAAAAACGTGAGGGCCCTGGGCGTAATATTGCTTCTGGCCAGCCGCATCAAGCGTTCCCCAGCCATCCCAAATTTTCTGCAGATAGGCTTTGTCGACAGCCCCGACCGGATGTTTGGCTCTCTTCTCGCCCTTGGACGTAGTTTGCGCAAGCCCCGACTGGTTAGTGCCGAACAACAACAGGCACAGGGCAAGCAATGCGACTCTTTTTGCAATCACGTTTGTCATTCTTGTCTCCTCTGTTATCACCTCTCTCGGCATAAGTTTGCCGAGTTTACGGCATACGTCTTCTGCGGATGTTTTCGTCGGCGGCATTTTCGCATGCGGCTCTTCGGAGCGCCACTCCAAAGGACGAAACGCCAACGGGCCTGACCTTACTTTAAAGGTCGACTTTGGTAATCTGCCTGGCCGCGGTTTGGTCAGGCACAATGATTAAAATGTCGTCGACGGACACAACGCCGAAAGAGCTCCGAAGCCTGCGCGTAAAACTCGCCGGTTCGATTCTTGCTCTCATCGTGCTCGAAAACGGACGTCAGATTCGCGCCCGAATGAACCAGCTTTCGGTAAATGGCGGCCTCGTCTCACTCGAAGGGCCGCTCGATGAGGGCATTCGAGTCACGGTGATTTTTCACCTCGGAACAACGTCGATCCGGTGCCGGGCGAGAATGATGTTTCCGATGTGGGCCACGCAGGGCTGCATGCAGCCCTTTCGATTCGTCGATTTTCCCGAGGAAGACCGCAAGGAATTGAAGCGCGAACTGGATAGCCTGGTGCAAGGCGGGGCCGCGCACGACCGGGAGGAAGAATAAATTTCTATTTTCTGGCGGCAGCCAAAATTTCTTCGCCTGAATAATTCAGCAAACTTCCGATGCGGTCGATCGTGATATCCGGGCTCGGGAACTGCGCGACCAGAGCCGCATCCAGGGCATAGTGCCCCTGGCGCGGAAATATCGTGGTGACTCGCTCTCCCCAAAACTTCTTGATCGCGGTCAGCAGCCGCACTTTATCGTCGACCATCACGTAATGCTGCGCCGGATATTTCGCCGCCACGTCATCGAGCTCTTCTTCTTTGTGGATATAAATCAGAACCTGACCATTGAAAGCCTCTTCCAGGCCTGAGCGATCCACCTTGAGCGGCTGAAACACGACATCCCCATCACTCAGAATCGCCACCTGGCCAAACTGTCGCGCGTGTTGCACCGCGTCAAGCGACTCCGGATAGAGGCGGTTCGCAAACGGATAATTGATCATGAAGTGCGAGACCTCAAGCAGCTTCGGGTCTCGAGGGTTTTCGACGCGATAACGCTGTAGCGCTCCGAGGTAGTCCGCATATCCGAGCTGCGTGCGCAGCTCTTCGAAAATCTCCCAATAGCGTCCTGCGCTCGAGCCTCCAACTTCATGAATGAGATGCTGCTTCAAATCAGCGGCTACTCGATCGTTGTCGAGCAGAGTATTATCTACGTCGAAAAGAAATACCAGATCAGTTTTGCCTGCGTCATTCTTCACGTGATCTCCGACTTGGTGCTGGATCGAAATTAGCATGGCAGAAAAATTAATTTGCGTCGCTCGTTCTGAAGTAGCATCTGTAAAATGCGCAGGTCACTGAAAATAAAGGCTGCCCATGTTTTGCCGCCAGGGGCTTGAACTGAAACGGCCTATATAGTACAAAGGCTTCGTCACGAACATCCGAATCATCCAAATCCTTAATTTTTGGCGATCCAGTCTCGCCCCCGGAGATATGAGTGGAACATATTGATCGCACAATCGTTAGACGCTTTGATACCCGCTCCAGCCGCCCATGTGAATTTTGCCAAGACCGTGATCCGCATTTTCGCAAGCGATCTCCGCTGGATCAGGTCATTGCCTCCAGCCGCCAAGCCTCAGCCTCCGCCCACATCACCGAAGACGGATATGTCAAACATCGCATGCTCGAACTCGCGCACATGAATTCCGGAGAGCTGGCGGTCGCCTAAGTCGGCGTTTTTCCAGCCCTCCCATCTCGTAATCTCTCAAAACCTCCGAGAATACTCGGCATTCATGGCCCGCCAGACGGATTAGGCGGAGCCCTGACTTGATTTACCCTTGACGCGATACTTCCATTAATGGATACTTATGCAGGATGGTGAATACTTATTCATGTCTAAGGCGGCCCGGCAAAAAGCAATTCTCGATTTGCTCGACGAGGCTCCAGTCGAGAGTCAGGACGCGCTGCAGCAGCGCCTGTCGCGAAAAGGTTTTGAGGTAGGGCAAGCGACATTATCGCGAGACATTCGCGAACTCAACCTGGTCAAGGGCGCTGGCGGTTACCTTCCCGCGGGCGAGGCTCGCGGAGGGCAAAGCACGCTGCCATCGGTTATGCATCTGGTAAGGCAATTTGTGGTCGAGATTCGGCAGGCGCAGAACTTGCTCGTGATCAAGACCAGAATCGGAAGCGCTCAGCCATTGGCTGCCGGTCTCGACGCATCGCAGTGGGTGGAGGTAGTAGGCACGGTGGCCGGAGACGACACGGTTTTGGTTATAACCGCTGACCGCAAAAAAGCAAAGGCGCTGGCGCGCCGTCTGCGTGATTTGTCGTGATTGATGTTTGTGCAAGGTAAGACTTGCGGTAGAAAAAATGCCGTTCTGCAACCGAGGGGAGAGGAAAAGATGAGGACGAATTTGACGCCATCGCCGAGATCGATCGTCAAAGTAAGGCCGCCGCTGGCGCCAGCCTCCGTGGCGCCGCGCGATCTCGTATCGATCCATGATTTATCTCCGGCAGAGGTATATTCTCTTTTCGATCTGACCGCCCTCCTCAAGAAACGCCCCGCCGATTTTCGCAGTGCTCTCGCCGGAAAGCAGATGGTGATGTTTTTCGAAAAGCCATCGCTGCGGACGCGGCTCACTTTCGAAGCGGGCATGGATAGCCTGGGGGGCAGCGCATTTTTTGTAGATCAAACCAGAGGCCGCCTGAACGCTCGTGAATCGCTATACGATATTGCCCACAATCTCGATCGCTGGATCGACGTAATAGTGCTTCGCACCTACAGCCACGCCACCGTCGAGGAGATGGCGACTTACGCCGGCGTACCCGTGATCAACGCCCTCAGCGAGTTCGAGCATCCCTGCCAGGCATTGGCCGATTTTTTTACGCTGCAAGAACATCTAGGCGATCTCAAGAAAATTCATTTTGCCTACGTGGGCGACGGCAATAACATGGCGCATTCGCTGTTGCTGGCTGGGGCGTCGGTGGGAGCGAGAGTCTCGATTGCAACCCCCGAAAAATATGGCCTGAGCCCGGTGATCGTCACCATCGCGGAAGCGATCGCCAGGGAGACCCGGGCCTCGCTGCGGATTATGACCGATCCTCGCAAAGCAGTCGCGAACGCCGACGCGGTTTATACTGACGCCTGGGCGAGCATGGGGGATGAATCAGAGGCCGAAGAGCGGGCCGCGATCTTCTCTCCCTATCAGGTGAACGCGTCGCTCATGCAACTTGCGAAGCCGCACGCGCGCTTTATGCACTGCCTGCCGGCACATCGGGGCAGCGAGGTTACTAATCAAGTGATCGACTCGTTGAATTCAGTGGTGTTCGACCAGGCAGAAAACCGGCTGCACATTCAAAAAGCGATTTTGTTATTCCTGCTGGGCGCCGGAGCGAGTAAGGCCAGCAAGAGCGCGCACGGAAACGCATAAGGTCAGGGACGACGTAGCACTGTGGATTGGGCCGCGCCCTCGCGACCGTCCGGAAATGAATTATGAATCCCAAGCCATCGGACAAAATCGTTCTTGCTTACTCCGGAGGCCTCGACACCTCCATCATCATTCCCTGGCTCAAAGAAAATTATTCCTACGAAGTGATCGCGATGGTCGCCGATGTCGGCCAGGGAGATGACGTTGAAGGCGTCGTCAAGAAGGCATACAAGACCGGAGCCAGCAAGGTTGTGGTCGAAGATCTGCGCGAAGAATTCCTGACCGGATACGTTTGGCCGGCGCTCAAAGCAGGCGCGGTCTACGAGAACAAATATCTGCTTGGCACGTCCTTAGCCCGCCCGGTTATCGCGAAGCATCAAGTCGAGGTCGCCTTGCGCGAAGGCGCAAGCGCAGTGAGCCACGGATGCACCGGCAAAGGCAACGATCAGGTCCGCTTTGAAATGGCGTATCAGGCGCTCGCTCCCGAATTAAAAGTGGTAGCGCCGTGGCGCGAATGGGACCTGAAATCTCGCGAGGATTGCCTCGATTACGCGGAGAAGCGCGGCATCTCCGTAGCCGCCAGCCGCGAAAAAATTCACAGCCGTGATCGCAATCTCTGGCATGTGAGCCACGAGGGCGGAGAGCTGGAAGACGCGGCCAACGCTCCATTTGCGAGCACCTGGCAGTTAACGAAGTCGCCGCGGGAAGCTCCCGACAAAGAAGAGATAGTCGAAATCGGATTCGAAAAAGGCGTGCCGGTTTCGGTCGGTGGCCAGACGCTTGATGCCGTTTCTCTGGTCGAGTTGCTGAACGAAGTCGCGGGACGCAACGCCGTCGGTCGCATCGACCTTGTCGAAAATCGCTTCGTCGGCATCAAGTCGCGGGGCTGTTATGAAACTCCGGCGGGCACGCTGCTCGTCGCAGCCCACGCCGAGCTTGAAGCGCTCTGCCTCGATCGCGACCTCGTACATTTCAAGCAGCATGCCGCTCTCAAATATGCGGAGCTTGTTTATTTTGGTTTATGGTTCACTCCGCTGCGCGAAGCGCTCGATGCCTTTGTCGAAACCACGCAGCAGCATCTGACCGGCACGGTCACGCTCTCGCTCTACAAAGGAAACGTCAACGTCGTCAGCCGCAAGTCGGAGTTTTCTCTTTACCGCACCGATCTTTCTTCTTTCACCATGGGCGCAAGCTACGACCAGAAAGATGCAGAGGGCTTCATTCGAATTCTGGGGCTGCCATCGCGCAGCCGCGCGCAACTACATAAGAAAACAGAGGTCCCGCAGTGAAGATGTGGTCCGGCCGCTTCCGGGAGCCGCTCGACCCCGCATTTGAAAAATGGCAGCGATCGTTCCCCTTCGATCAGCGACTTCTCCCGTTTGAACTCGCCGCGAGCCGCGCTCACGCCAACGCATTAAAGAAGGCGGGAGTGCTTTCCGCCGAAGAACTCTCCTCGATCGTGAAAGGACTGGAAACCATCGGCGGCCGGGCCCAAGCTGAGAGAGAGTTTGTCCACGATACCGAGGCCGAAGATGTTCATCATTTCGTGGAGAAGCAACTGGCCGCCCTCATCGGTGACACCGGCTATAAGCTGCACACGGGACGCAGCCGCAATGAGCAGATCGCAACCGACCTTCGCCTTTTTGTGCGCGCCGAAATCGACATCGTGCGAGGCCGGCTTACCGATCTGAGCGATGCCTTCTTGTCGCGCGCCGAGAAGGCTGACGCCGCGCCCGCGGACGAGGTGTTGGCGATGCCCGCCTACACGCACCTACAGCCAGCCGAGCCCGTTCTCTTCGCGCACTGGCTGCTCGCCTACGTCGAAATGTTTCTCCGCGACGCCTCACGCCTCACTGACTGCCGCAAGCGAGCGAACCGTTGTCCAATGGGATCGGGCGCGGTTGCCGGGGCGACCCTCAGCCTCGAACGCGAAGCCATGGCCTCTGAACTAGGCTTCGATGCGCCCACCGCCAACAGCATGGACGCGACCAGCGATCGCGACTTCGCCCTTGAATTCGTGGATGCACTTGCGATGCTGG
>JAYVCW010000255.1:0-25311 GCA_043749775.1 Acidobacteriaceae bacterium
ACTATTTGAGACCGACGCCGTACAGGTAATCGTAGGGATTGCTGCCCGACGCGGGCAGAACTTCAGTGAAGGACGCGAACAATATGGCGTGGTCAACAAACGTCACGAACACATCCTGTTGCTTTGTGGCGCTGGCAATTCGGAAGGTGAATAGACCAAAGCAGGGGTCAGTCAATTCCCCAGCTGACCCATACAAGTAAGGCGCGTCCGCAACCGGAGTGAGTGCGGTCTGCACGATCGTCGCTCCAGTCTTGTCCTGCACCGTGATCTGGCCGGTCGAGCCCACGATGATGGTCGCATTGGCCAGGCTCGGGATGCCAGTCTCTACGTTCCCCAGGCCAGTCGTAGCCCCAGTCTTCTGATAATAAATCGCTTTATAAGTTCCGGCTGCGGCAGGATTAAATGCCTTGGTGGACGCTTTCTTCAGCCCGATGATCGCGCCATTCGGCGTATCCACTGCGAAAACACCATTTGGAGTTCCGAAGACATAGTCGGTCTCTCCGCCATTTGTCATCGTCATGAAGGCTCCAGAAGGATCTGGGACGAAGAAGCTGGAAAGAAACTGGCCCGCGTTAAATGGAAGACCTCCGCTTGCAGAGCCATAGGGCCAATAGGACTCGTGAGTCACGTCTCCTTGTGCGTCCATCACAACCGAGCCCACTTCCAAGCCTCCGGCGGCAGTTCGAAATTGCATGTAATTAAAACTTTGGTTAGCCCAACTCGTAGTCGAGATTCCGCTGCCTTTTGCAACCGCAGTCACAAGAGCGGGAGAATTATGCTGCGGCCCTGCTTTTGCCGCTTCGACCAGAAGGCCGAAGCCCGGAACCTCATACGCCGCGACAAGATTCGCTTGTGGATCCTGCAAGGTGTAGGTCCCGTCAATATTCACGACATACGGTATAGCGCTGCCAGTATCACCGTTCGAGAGATTTTTATAAGAAATCGTCAAGGTAGAGGGATCGAGAGTAATGCTCAGGAAGTCGCCAACCGAAGCTGTTCCGCTATAGGTGCGAGGAGCGCTGGAATTCACAACCGGATTCGAACTGTTCGAGCAACTCAATCCAAAAGTTAATGTTAGTGCGATTACGGCAAGGCGGGTTTTCATGGCGGGCTCCCACCTAATTGAATCGGCAATCTTGCGCAAAACTTCAGGTCTCGCCACCGCTGACTTTGATGACATGCGCTGGAGGAAGAGCGCTCACGCGCTGACCGCAGTCAATATGGGCCGCAACGGAGCGCTCAAACTTTTCATCACGCTCTCAAACTGCGTAAGGTCAAGCGACTGTGGCCCATCGGAAAGAGCGCGCTCGGGGCAGGGATGCACTTCAACGATAATGCCGTCTGCTCCGACGGCGATGGCAGCGCGAGAGACTACTCCGATCAGGCTTTGCTTGCCGGTTCCGTGCGAAGGATCCGCCATCACGGGAAGGTGCGATAATTCTTTCGCGAGCGCCACCGCCGCCAGGTCGAAAGTGTTCCGCATGCCGGTTTCAAATGTCTTTATCCCACGCTCGCAGAGGACAACCTGATCGTTTCCTCCGGAGAGAAGATATTCAGCAGCTAACAGCCATTCTTTGACGGTTGCAGAGGGACCGCGCTTTAGCAAGATCGGTTTCTTCAGCGTAGCCAGGCGGCGGAGCAAAGCGAAGTTTTGCATGTTGCGCGCGCCTACCTGAAGCATGTCGGCGTAATCGCAAATCAAATCGACATCTTCCGTGCTCATCACTTCCGTGACCACAGGCAGGCCAGTAAGTTCGCGAGCTTCGCGCAAAATTTTCAGCGCTTCGATGCCCAAGCCCTGGAACTCGTAGGGAGAAGTACGCGGCTTATAAGCTCCGCCACGAAGCATCGTCGCACCGGCGCGTTTTACTCCGCGAGCCGTCTCCAGCAGTTGCTCGCGCGATTCCACAGAACAGGGGCCGGCAATCACCACCACCTCGGGCCCGCCTATGTGCACTCCGCCAACGTTTACGATCGAGGGTTGAGGCCGCGTCTGCCGGCTGACGAGTTTGAAAGGCTGGGCAATGGCCACTACATTGTCGACGCCGGGCGCAACCGAGAGGGCTTCAATCTCGTGGCGTCGCCCTCCGCTGCCGACGGCGGCCACGATGGCGCGCTCCGTGCCGCGGGTGACGTGCGGCTGAAAGCCGGCTTCGCGAATGCGTTGAATAATGTGTTCGATCTGTTCCGGAGTAGCGGTATCCGACATGTTGACGATCATGTGTTGACCTTTCTGTTTTGTGTTGACCTCTCTGTTTACCTTTCGTTCGTTGACTCGACCGTCCTGCAAAAGCAAAAAGCCGCGATCTTCTCGCGGCTTTGGTGGAATCTTGAGCGTTGTTGTTTGCTGTCTAGTGTTTGCTCCGATTCTGCACCTTCGCCGCCCTGGAATACCAGGAGCGGCCCAAAAAATTAAAAGTGCTAAATCGGGGCATAAATTTTGTCAGGCGCAGCGACTCTAAATATCGTCTATTGTACGGCACTGGCTACACTTGAGAACACGGTATTGGCATTGGTGCCGATCAGTCGCACGGTACCGATGACAAGCACGAGGATGACTGCAAGCATGACGGCATATTCGGCGATGTCTTGCCCCTGCTCGTCCTTCCACAAACTGTTGAGCAACAACTGAACCATATTTCCTCCGGTCGGGGGTTCGGAAAAACTTCCTGGAAAAACTTGTGTGACCAATAATGCCGCCACATTCTGTGATTGTCAATGATTAGTGAAGAACCGTTTTTCCACCGTCGGTGATCAAGGCGTCCTCGCGAACCCGCTACAGAAAAGGTGTTTGATCGAGCCGGCGAAGCCAGTCAATAATCCCTGTGGAGAAATCATTCTTGCGGCGGATCCGAGGGATCGGGAGCCGCAGTTCCGGCCGCGACGTCCCGAAGCACGATTTCGTTCGTCAAAGTTTTAGCAGAAGCTGTCGCATAATTGAGCACGCGACTCGGCAGCACTCCCAGATACAGAGTGAATAGAATACAGATTGCAACGGCGATGGAAGTAGTCAGCGGCACCCGCGATATTGGAACCTCTCCGCGCGGCTCACGCATGTACATCATCACGATGATGCGCAGGTAGTAGTAGGCTCCGATAGCGCTATTCAATACGAGAATGATTGCAAGCACTACCAGATTGGAATGAAGAGCGGAAGTGAGTACGTAAAACTTCGCAAAGAATCCGCCAGTGATCGGAATTCCAATCAACGACATGAGAAAGAAAGTGAGTGACGCTGCAAGAACCGGAGAACGCCGGCCGAGGCCCGCATAGTCTTCGAGCGTGACGTATTTCTCGCCATAGCTTGCGATGTGGCTGACGACGGCAAATGCGCCGACGTTCATGGCTGCATAGGAGGCGGCATAAAACATCGCCGCGGCAGTGCCAATTTCAGGCTGGGCGGCGAAGGCGACCAGAAGATATCCGGCGTGAGCAATCGAGGAGTAGGCGAGCAAGCGCTTGACGTTGTCTTGCACCAGCGCCCCGACGTTGCCAAGAGTCATCGACAGCACAGCAGACACCCAGATCAGCCAAAATCGTCCGGGCGCATTCGCTTCAAACATAATGCGTAAAAGCACCGCGAAGGCTGCAGCCTTTGGGCCAGTGGACATCAACCCCACTACGGGCGCTGGTGCGCCTTCGTAAACGTCGGGTGTCCAAACGTGAAATGGAGCGGAGGCGACTTTGAATCCCAATCCGATGAAGATGAGTGCGGTCGCTACGTAGGCTAAAACGAGAACATTGCCCGATTTCAATGATTGGCTGATGAGGTCGACGTTGGTTGATCCGGTAGCGCCGAACATGAGCGCTACACCGTAGAGGAAAAACGCAGTGGCGAAAGAGCCCAGCAGAAAATATTTAAGCGATGATTCGCTGCTGGAGGCTTCGCGGCGACGGAACCCGGCCAGGATATAAGTTGAGATCGAAGAGATTTCCAGCGCGACGAAGATAAGAACAAGCTCGATCGCCGAAGACATCAGGCACATTCCGACGGTGCCGAACAAAATCAATCCGTAGTATTCGCCGGCGCGAATGCGTTGCACTTTTAAATATTCGAATGAACTCAAAATCGCGACCGCCGAGATCGCGATGACTAAAACGTGAAAGAAAATGCTAAAGCCTTCGACGCGCACCATATTCCAGAAGGCCACTCCGGGATAATGTGCCATCCAGAAGGTTGAGGCAAGCGCGGCTGCCGTGCCGACGAGGGCGATGGTACCGAGTGATTCGTGGCTGCTGTCCGGGTCAAGTAAGGGATCTACGACCATGACAATCATGCCGAAAATCGAGAGCACGATTTCAGGCATAACACGGATGTAGTCGACGCCGTTGGGCGGTAACCACTCAGCGTGTGGAGCGTACGACGTCCCCGCCTGTGCCAATAAAGAAGGAAGCCAATGCACGAAAGCCGCTGCATTAAAGACTTGAGCGATCATCATTGACCCACCAGCTTGCTGGTCAATTGCGCAAACGGCGCGAGAGCTAATTGCACCGAAGGATCAATGGCACTCAGCCATAGCATGGGAGCAACTCCCATCACGAGGGCGACAATTGCAATCGGAGTGAGCGTGGTCATCTCACGCAGGCTGAGGTCGGGCAGAGTCTTGTTGACGTCGACTTTCACCGTGCCGTAGAAAACGCGCTGGTACATCCACAAGAGATATCCGGCGCTCCAGATCACGCCCGTAGCCGCCAGAATTCCATAGATAGGTCGGGCCTGGAACGCGCCGCTCAGAACAAGAAATTCGCCGATGAAGCCGTTCATCAGGGGCAGCCCGACAGAAGCGAGCACGGTGATGAGAAAGAACATCGCGTACATCGGCATTGGCGTCGCCAGGCCGCCGAACTCAGACAGTTCGTACGTGTGCCTCCGCTCGTAGAGAATGCCCGCCAGCATAAAAAGTCCGCCGGTAGCGACTCCGTGCGCCAGCATGACAAAGACGGCGCCGTTCAAACCGGCGGCCGTGAAGCTGAAAATTCCGAGAACGACAAAGCCGAGGTGGCTGACCGACGAGTACGCGATGAGCTTCTTCAGATTTGGCTGCACCAGGGCGACGAGTGCCCCGTAAATGATTCCGATCAGCGCCAGCACCATGATCCACGGAGCATTGCGGCGCGCCTGATCGGGAAACAGGCCAACGTTAAAGCGCAGCAGGCCGTAGGTTCCCATCTTCAGCAAAACACCTGCCAGAAGCACCGATCCAGCGGTCGGAGCTTCAACGTGCGCGTCAGGCAGCCAAGTGTGAAGAGGGAACAGAGGGACCTTTACGGCAAAGGCGACGAAGAAGCCGAGAAACAACCAGAGTGACGCAGCTTCGAATCCAGCCACTTTTCCGTTGCGGATTGCCTCCTGGATGACGACGAAATCGAAGCTTCCAGTTTTCGAATAGAGCCACAAGATCGCAGCGAGCATAAACATCGACCCGATCATGGTGAAGAGAAAATACTTTACCGCGGCGTAGACTTTGCGTCCGTGGCCGTACATGCCGATGAGAAGCGCCATCGGGATCAGCGTTGCTTCCCAGAAGAAATAGAAGAGGAAGAGATCGAGCGATGTGAAGACGCCGATCAGCGCCGTCTCCAGAATCAAGAGCAGAATGAAGAATTCTTTTACCCGTTCGTGAATCGAGTTCCAGGAAATGAGCACGCATAGCGGAGTAAGGAATGTTGTGAGCACCACCAGCCACACCGATATGCCATCGATGCCCATATGGTAGTGAATATTCGGCGACGTGACCCAGACCGAGTCGACCTCATATTTGAAAACACCAGCCTCGCGATGCATGTGCACCGGCAGGTGGAGCGAGGCGATGAAGGCCAGAATTGAAATGACCAGGGCAAATAACTTGATGTCGCGCTCGCGGCGTGGGATGAGCAGGATGAGTAGCCCTCCGCCGGCGGGAATGAACGTGACAAGCGAAAGTATGAATGGGCTCAAAGTTTCGAGATTCACTTCGTCACCCCCATCCAGACCATGTACGCGATGACGACTGCTCCGCCTGCGGCGATCCATCCGGCGTAGGAGCGCAGGTTGCCGGATTGCATGTGGCGCGCGCTATCGGAAACATGTCGCGCCGCGGAGGCTGAGTTGTTTACGGCAGCATCGATTACTCCTTGATCGACGCCATGCCATAACACGGTGGTTGAGCCATCGAGCAGCGGTTTGACGAAGAGCGCGCCGTAGATTTCATCCACATAATATTTATTCGATACCGCGCGATACAGCCCGCCGAGACCGTTCGCGATGCGGGATGGCAGTTGCGGCCGGCGCATATAGAGGAGCCATGCGAGGAATAATCCCAAACAGGCGGCGCCGACAGAAATCAGCATGAGCAACGTTTCCTTGCCGACTCCCGCAGCTTCCCCAGCAGATCCGCGGGCGAGATCAGACGCCGGTCCGGCTTGAAACACGGGAGCGAGAAAGTGTTCGAAGCGGCCGCCGATTCCAACCCATCCACCGACGAAAGACAGCAACGCCAGAATCACGAGGGGCGCCAGCATCACCCAAGGGCTCTCGTGCGGGGTGCCGTGACCATGGCCGCCATGCGAGTCGTGTCCGTTCGCAGCGTTAACCTGAGTCTCGTGATCATGACTGTCATGATGACGACTGTTCTCGTCACCCATGGCGTGGGCGCTGCCGGACTGGTGCGTCACGGCGTGAGCCGCCGAGGCTCCGCGATAATCGCCGAAGAAAGTCATGAACCACAGCCGAAACATATAAAAGGATGTGATAAACGCCGTCGTCACGCCGATGGCCCAGAACACCCAGCTTCCATAGGGGCTGGAATAAGCCTTCCACAGAATCTCGTCTTTCGAGAAAAATCCCGCTAGCGGCGGGAATCCGGCGATCGCAAAGGTCGCAATCGTCATCGTCATGAACGTCCACGGCATGTAGAGCCGAAGGCCGCCCATCCTGCGCATGTCCTGCTCGCCAGCCACGCCGTGAATCACCGAGCCAGCGGCAAGAAACAGAAGGCCTTTAAAAAACGCATGGGTCATCAAGTGGAAGACGCCAGCCGAGAATGCTCCAACGCCGCAGGCCATGAACATGTATCCGAGCTGCGAGACGGTGGAGTAGGCGAGAACTTTCTTGATATCCGTCTGCGCGATTCCGATTGTCGCGGCGAACAGGGCAGTCAATGTTCCGATGATGGCGACAACCATCATTGCCGATGGCGCATGCTCAAAGATGAGGTGCGAGCGCGCCACCATGTAAACGCCCGCCGTAACCATGGTCGCCGCGTGGATCAAAGCGGAAACGGGAGTCGGGCCTTCCATGGCGTCCGGGAGCCAGATATAGAGAGGAATCTGCGCCGATTTTCCAGCCGCGCCCACCATCAGCAGCAAGCCCATTGCGGTCAGCAATCCGCCGTTGCCGTTTTCGACGGGCATCGGTTGTACCGCGCTGAATACTCGAGTGAAATCGAGCGATCCAAAGTGCTGGATCATCAGGAAGAGCGCAATCAAAAATCCGAAGTCGCCAATACGGTTGACGATGAACGCCTTTTTGCCGGCGGCAGCCGCCGAATCTTTGATGAACCAAAAGCCGATGAGCAGGTAAGAAGCGAGGCCCACGCCCTCCCACCCGATGAACATCACCAGATAATTCTTCGCCAACACCAGCATCAGCATGAAGAACATGAACAGATTCAGATAGCACATGAACCGGTAGTACCCATCATCGTCCCACATGTATCCGACCGAGTAGATGTGAATCAGGAAGCCGACGCCGGTGACGACCAGCAACATGACCAGTGAGAGCTGGTCGAGATAAAAACTGAAGTCGACCTGGAAGTTGCCAGCCCGCATCCAGTGCGCGAGATCGTAGTAGTAAGGCGCTGACTGCGGCGAGAATCTGGAGGCGACGAACAACGCCATCGCAAACGCGGCTCCGCAAAAGACGAGCGCCACGGTCGTGATCGCCTTCCTAGAGGACCGCCGGCCGAGAAAGCCGTTGATGGCCGCTCCGGCTAACGGGAGCAGCGGAATCATCCATAAATAAGGATTTTGCGTCATAGCTTGAGCAGGTTCACCTGATCGACATTTAAAGTTTCACGCGTGCGATAAACGGCGATGATGATGGCGAGCCCGACGGCCGCCTCTGCCGCCGCTACGACCATTACAAAAAAAACGAAGACCTGCCCGCTGAGCGCATGCCAGTGCGCGGCGAAGGCGACGAACGATAGGTTGACGCCATTCAGCATCAGCTCAATCGACATGAAAATCGTGATGATGTTCCGCTTGATCAGGAAGCCGAGCACTCCGCAGGTAAAAAGAACACCACTAAGAATCAGGTAATAATAAAGAGGAACCATCACCCGTCCTTTCTGGGGCCGCGAGCGATGGCCTCGGGTCGGCTGGCAAGCACGACCGCGCCCATGATGGCGATGAGAATCAACACGGACGTGACTTCGAATGGAAGCAGGAAATCGTGGAATAGAAGCCGCGCAATCGCTGAGGGATCGCCTTGCAAAGCTCCGATAGGAATGCCCGCCTGCATGTTCGAGCGTCTCAACAAGGTCCATGCCACGAGCACTCCACCGATGACGACTCCGGGGACGCCCAGCAGGGTAGCGATGCGGCTGCTCTTGGTGCGCTCTTCTTTGCCCGCATTCAAAAGCATGATCGTGATCAGGAATAAAACCATGATCGCGCCCGCGTAAACGATGACCTGCACCGCGGCGACGAACTCCGCCCCGAGCAGCAGGAACTCGGCGGCAAGCGCGCCCATCACCACGATCAGCGACAGGGCGCTATTGATGGGATGGCTCTGCACCAGCAGGTTGACCGCTCCCGCGACGCAGATGGCTCCGAAGAATAGAAATATGATCAGGTGAAACATTGTGTTAGCGGTTGATTCTCAGTTTCAAAATTTCAAGCTCTCCAGGCAACAATGAACGCCGTGACAACTATGTTTGCGATCGCTGCGGGTAACAGAACTTTCCAGCCAAACGCCATGAGCTGGTCATAGCGAAAGCGGGGAAGCGTCCAGCGCACCCAGACGTACAGAAACATGAAAAAGAAAACTTTCAGGCAAAACCACACCACCGGCATCAGGGCTTGCAAGATCGGTGCATGAAATATCAGTGGACCATTCCATCCGCCTAAGAAGAGCAGCGTGGCCAGGCAAGCGACCGTAACCATGTTCGCGTATTCAGCCATAAAAAACATGGCGAACTTCATGGCGCTGTATTCGGTGTGATATCCGGCGACCAGTTCCGACTCCGCTTCCGGTAAGTCAAAGGGTGTACGGTTCGTCTCGGCGTATGCGGAAATAAGGTAGATAAAAAACGCAAAGGTCTGACCATGGAAGATGTTCCACCTGGGAATGATGTAGAGAAATCTTCCACTCTGCGAGGCCACGATGTCGCGCAAGCTAAGGCTGCCGGACATGATAATGACCCCGACCAGCGAAAGGCCAAGCGAAACCTCGTAGCTGATCATCTGCGCGCTGGCACGTAGTCCCCCGAGCAAAGCGTACTTGCTGTTAGACGACCACCCGGCAAGAGCTACGCCGTAGACTCCCATTGACGTAATGCCGAGGACCACGAGCAGGCCGATATTAAGGTCGGTGATCTGGAGATAGGTTCCCCACGGGCCAATATCGATCCAATTGCCAAACGGAATCACCGAGATGGAAGTGATGGCAAAGACCACGGCTATGATCGGGGCCGCGATGTACAGCGGCTTATAAACATGCGGTTGCGTGAGGTCCTCTTTGAAAATAAATTTGACGCCATCCGCCATCGGCTGCAGCAAACCAAACGGGCCGACGCGGGTCGGGCCCCAGCGGTTCTGAATGTGAGCCGAGACTTTGCGCTCCAGCCAGACGCTATAAGCGACCGCCGTAAGCAGCACAAAAACTACGGCGATCGACTTGATCAGCGAGATGATGATGAATGTCGTTATGCTCAAATTGGGTCCGTATGGCGCGGGCACCCTCGCCCGCGAGCTCTTTATCTTGTGGTCGAACTGCTAACGATCTGCTAACGATCTGCTAATTCGAACTGCTTAAATGAGCGCCAGGTTATGCTGCTCCGTTGAACAGCCCCATGATGTTTGTGAACAGCCGATGATGCTTGCTCGTGCGGCTTAATCCGCGGCCACTTCAGGGACAGCGGATTTATTTTCCATGACTGAATTTAAAGTCTTCGAATACCGTCCGAGCGTTCCCGAAGAGAACAAGTCATCGTTGGCCGGGACAATTAAAGTTGGATCCTGCGCAATACTCGCCCCCGCTTCTGCGATCTCAAGATGCTGATCGCTTCCCGCCAGCAGATTGACGCGTGAAACATCGTATCCGGAAACCACGCGTTGCAATTCATCGAGAATTGCCATGGGATCGAACGGCGTCATCTTTGGTTCGAGATTATGCGATTCGAGCCACACGGCGTGACGATCGGCCTCTCCCGATTGCGCTCCCCGAGTTTGTCCCATGTCGGAACGGGTGCCGCTGCCGAAGGGAACCAGGTTGCGGACGTCGAAGCCCATGGCGTCCGCGATGCGAACGATCATTTCAAAATCGGGCTTTGCGCTTGTCACTTCTCCCGCTTTTTTGACGAGTTGAAGATCGCCGCACGTGTTGGTGTAGGTTCCACTCTTCTCGTACGCGTTTCCGGCCGGCAGAACGACATCGGCCATGGTCGCGGTTTCCGTCAGGAACATATCCTGCACAACCACAAAACTCTTCGAGAAGATAAATGGATCAATGCCCAACCGCCCCACCGGATTTGACCCAACTACATAAAGCGCCTTGAGCTTGCCCGCCTTCGCGGCGTCGACCATTTCCGGCAGAGTCAGACCTTTGTCCGCCGGCAACTCGCCCCACTCTTCCTTGAATTTGCTTGTTCCTGCAATCGGCTCATAGCCCGGCAGCAGATCAGGGTAGAGTCCCATCTCGCTGGCACCTCGCGAGTTTGCGTAATCGCCAAGGCAAATAAGCTTTGCTCCACTGAGCGAGCCGGCAAACGCAACCAGCTTCTGTACATCCTGCCCGCGCAATTCCGAACCGAAAGCGATGACCAGATTAGGTTCGGCTTTGATCTTGTTGCGCAGATCCAACCACGCTTCGCGATTTGTCCCGACTGAGTCTGAACTGGCGAGCGAGTCGAGCAGAGAGTCGTCACCTGCGAGAAATGAGACGGCGTTGGCCTCCAGGCCTGCGGGAACCAATCCAAACGCAGTCGCTTGCCGCCGCAGCTTGATCGGGGCGGAGTTAATGACAAAGAGCTTGGCGCGCCGCAAGCGAACGTTCGTGCGAATCTGCCACGCAAGCATCGGGTGCTGGTTGGTGGGGTCGTTGCCGATCAAAAGAATTGCCGGGGCCGTCGCGACGTCGCGCATTGCAGCAGTCTTGCCCGGCTTGCCATGCAGCGCGCCTGCGAGCGCCGGATAATCGGCGGTGCGATGATGATCGACGTTATTTGTCTTCAGCACAACGCGGGCAAACTTCGACAGCAAATAATTTTCTTCGTTGGTGGTGCGGTTCGAACCGATGACGCCGAGCGCGCTTCCACCATTGGTCTCGCGCACTTCGCGGAAGCGTTTGCCGATGACTTCAAACGCTTCTTCCCAGGTCGAAGGCGTGAGCTTTCCGTTCTTGCGGATAAGCGGTTGCATCAAGCGCTCGTTGTGATTCGCAAAGTCGAATGCGTAGCGACCCTTGACGCAAAGAAAGTCGCCATTGATTCCACTCTTGTCGCGATTGTCACCGCGAACAATCTCCGCACCAGTTTCCGAACGCCGCACACCGAGAGTTGTCTTGCAGCCGTCGCCGCAGTGAGTACAGATGGTGCCGACGTGATTCATCTCCCAGGGACGCGTCTTGTAGCGATAAGCGCCGGACGTCAGTGCTCCAACCGGGCAGATGTCGATGCACATGCCGCACTCTTCGCAATCAAGATGGTCCCCTTGATTGGGAGCGATGATCGACCCCACCCCGCGGTTCTGCACACCGAGAGCCCAGACGTCCATGCCTTCGCCGCAGACGCGCACGCAGCGATAGCAAAGAATGCAGCGCGGACGATCGAAATAAACGACCGGAGACCATTGCTGCTCATCTTTGTGATTCTTAGCCTCCATGAATTTTGACTCGGCAGCGCCGTACGAGAAAGTCATGTCCTGCAATTCGCATTCGCCACCAGCGTCGCACACCGGGCAATCGAGCGGATGGTTGCCGAGCAGCAACTCGACCATGGCCTTGCGCGCTTGCCGAACCTCATCGCTCTCGGTGGTGACGACCATGCCCTCGCCGACAACGGTTGTGCAGGCGGTTTGAAGTTTCGGCATCTTCTCGACTTTGACCACGCACATGCGGCAAGCGCCCTGCAGCGAGAGTCCAGGGTAGTAGCAGAAAGAAGGAACTTCGATGCCCACTGTCTTGCAGGCGTCGATGAGCAGCGATCCGCTCGGGGCAGTGATCTTCTTTCCGTCGACAGTTAAATTTACGTCAGGCATCTTTATGATTTTCCGTATCGCCGGTTCGCTGATTCCTTCGTCTTGCCGGAGAGACGCCGGCATTACAAACATCTACGCCAACACCGGTTCTCCTGCTGCGACTTTTTCAAACGGACAGGGCTTGCCATCCAAATGATCTTCAAATTCTTTTCTGAATTTTTTCACAAATGCCATCGTCGGCATCGCCGCCGCATCTCCGAGCGGACAGAAAGTCTTGCCCAGCATATTTTCGGAGAGATAATAAATGTTGTCGATATCCTTCTTCACGCCGCCGCCGGAGTGGAATCGCGTCAGCGTCTTCTCCAGCCAGTCAGTCCCTTCGCGGCAGGGGATGCACCATCCGCAGCTCTCGTGCTTGTAGAACTTCATGGTCCGCAGCGCGAACTTTACGATGCAGTTTGTGTCGTCGAGCACCACGACGCCACCCGAACCGAGCATCGATCCCGTCTTCGCAATCGAATCGAAGTCCATGGCAACGTCAATTTCTTCTGGGAGCAACACCGGAGTCGAAGATCCTCCCGGCACGACCGCTTTCAGGCTTCGTCCGTTTGGAATTCCGCCGCCCACCTCATAAATCATCTTCTTGAGGTTATAGCCCATCGGCAGTTCATAGACGCCGGGCTTATTAAGATTGCCTGCTAAACAGAAAAGTCTCGTACCGCCGTTTTTCGGCGTACCGAGCTGCGAATACCACTCGGCGCCGCCAAGCATGATGTGAGGGATGGCCGCCAGGGTCTCCGCGTTATTGATGACAGTCGGCCCACCCCAGAGCCCGACGACCGCAGGGAAGGGTGGCCGGATGCGCGGAATGCCGCGCTTGCCTTCGAGTGATTCCATAAGCGCGGATTCTTCTCCGACTTCGTAAGCGCCCGCACCGCCGTGCCAGTGGATATCGAGATCGCGTCCGCTGCCAAAAATATTCTTCCCTAAAAAACCCTTGGCGTAGGCGTCTTTAATCGCCTTCTGCATAATCACAAGCAGATAGCGATACTCGCCGCGCACATAGATGTATCCCGTTTTCGCGCCCACCGCGAGCGCCGCAATCATCACGCCTTCAATGATGGAGTGCGGGTCATGCTCGAAGATTAATCGATCTTTACAGGTGCCGGGCTCACTCTCGTCGCCGTTGCAGAGAACATACTTTGGCTTCGCCGATTCCTTCGGCACGAACGACCACTTCATGCCCGTACTGAAGCCCGCACCGCCACGTCCGCGCAGGCCGGAATTTTTGACCTCGCTGATAATCGCCTCCGGAGCCATGGCAATGGCCTTCTGCACGGCGTTGTAGCCGTCCAGTTCGAGATAGCGATCGATATTCGTCGCGCCTTGTCCGAAGCGCTTCGAGATAACGCGTACCTCATCGGGATGGGAAACTAACGTCGCCATTTTGTTTTTGCGAAAATCTTACTGTGTTCCTTTTTTCTTGTAGCTTTCCAACACCTGGTCCATCTTCGCGGGTGTCAAATTTTCGTGAAAGTCATAATTGACCTGCACTGCGGGAGCCCAGCTACAGGCGCCGATGCACTCCACTTCTTCCAGCGAGAACATCTGATCGGCGGTGGTGCCTTTATTCCTGACGCCAAGCTTTTTCTTGCAATGCTCGAGCAATTCTTCCCCGCCCACGAGCATGCATGCAATGTTGGTACACACCTGCACGTTGTATTTGCCGCGAGCCTTGGTTGTGAGCATCGAGTAATAGCTGATTACGTTTCGGACCTCAAGATCGGTAAGGCTCAGTCTTTGCGCTAACTCGGCTATGACCTCGTCGCTCAAAAAACCGATTTCGTCCTGCGCGTAAAGCAACGTCGGCACAAGCGCCGACCGCTTTGTGGGATAGTGCGTGACCATCTCCGCAAACCGGGTCTCGAATTGTTCAGAGAACTTCATAATTCTTACCGGTCAATATCGCCGAGCACCACATCGATGCTCCCAATCGCCGCCACTACGTCCGCAAGTAATTGCCCTTCGCACATCTTGGCGAGCGACTGCAGGTTTGCGTATGAGGGGCCGCGCATGTGCACGCGATACGGCTTCGCCGTGCCATCGCTGACGATGTAGTATCCCATCTCTCCGCGCGGAGACTCGACTGCCTGGTAAACCTCTCCGGCGGGCACGGTAAAGCCTTCAGTAATAATTTTGAAGTGATAAATGAGCGCTTCCATCTGCGTCTTCATCTTCTCGCGGTCGGGCAACACAACTTTCGGAGAGTCGGCCTTCACCGGGCCTTCCGGCATCCCTGCGAGCGCCTGTTGCACGATGCCGATCGACTCGCGTAACTCCTGCACGCGGCATAAATAACGAGCGAAGACGTCGCCTTCAGTGCGAACCGGAACATTAAACTTGAAATTCTCGTAGCCCGAATAGGGAGCATCGCGGCGCAAATCGAGATCAATTCCGCTGCCGCGAAGCGTAGGCCCGCAGGCTCCCATGGCAATTGCATCTTCGGCGCTGAGGTGAGCAACGCCTTTCGTGCGCATCATGAAGATCGGGTTTCCGGTCAGCAGGTTCTCGTACTCGTCAACATTTCCGGGAAAGCGGTCCGCAAATTTCTTCACTTTCTCGAAGAATCCGAGCGGTGGTTCGAGCGCTAAGCCGCCAATGCGGAAATAAGAAGTCATCATCCGCTGGCCGCTGACCATCTCGAAGAAACGAAGAATATCTTCGCGTTCGCGGAAACAATATAGAAACACCGTCATCGCCCCGAGATCCATGGCGTGGGTTCCGAGCCACACCAGGTGCGAATTAATGCGGGTGAGTTCGTTCATCAGAACCCGCATCCACTGCGCTTTCGGAGGAATTTCCATCCCCAACAATTTTTCTACCGCTAGGCAGTAGGTGAGGTTGTTGGTCAGGGGACAGAGATAATCAATGCGATCCGTGAGCGGCACCACCTGATGGTAAAACTTCGCCTCGCAGGTCTTTTCGATTCCGGTATGCAGGTAGCCGATCTCAGGCTTCATGCGAACGATGGTCTCGCCATCGATCTCGAGCACCAGACGCAGCACGCCGTGGGTCGACGGATGCTGCGGCCCCATATTCAGGACCATGGTCTGGTCCATGCTCCGGTCGGCAGCTTGGCGGTCCGATTGAACTACGTCCTGATCGTCAATTGAGGCGGGAAAATTTGGCATGATCTACCGGTAGCCTTCCACCGGGTAGTCCTTCCGCAAGGGATGGCCCTCCCAGTCGTCGGGCATTAGAAGTCGCTTCAGGTTTGGGTGTCCGGTGAAACGGACGCCGAACAAATCGAAAATTTCACGCTCGTAGAAATTGGCGGCGGGCCAAACCGCTGTGACCGATTCAATCACCGGGCTTGATCCGTCGAGACGGGCCTTCAGCCGGATACGCTCTTTCGTCGAAATCGATAGCAAATGGTAAACAATTT
The DNA here is from genome assembly GCA_043749775.1 of Acidobacteriaceae bacterium. GTDB lineage: Bacteria > Acidobacteriota > Terriglobia > Terriglobales > Acidobacteriaceae > Acidiflorens. Next base: position 15,842 of record JAYVCW010000255.1, read on the forward strand.
CGAATCGCGGTTCAGAAGGATGCCAGTCGACGCAGGTCACGTCGCATAAGAAATTAAATGGGCAATTCGGATCGTCGCGCAGCATCGCGCAGGCTTCACGAATCATTTCTTTCTGCAGCCAGACCGTCAATTCATCGCGATCAAATTTCGCCTGTTGCACCACCGCCGCATTCCATCCCACCAGGCGCGCGATAGCCGGATGCTCTTTCAGTTGCTCGAGATCGGTGATGGCAGGGGCGAGCGGCACTAGATGTCGCCTCGCTTCGTGGCTGTCAGTCCCCAGTCGAGCACGCCTTTTTTCCAGACATAAAAGAGGCCGACGAGCACGATGGCGATGTAAACCATCATCTCCCAGAAGCCAAACATTTTCAGTTCACGCAGAATCACCGCCCAGGGATAGAGAAAGACGGCTTCCACGTCGAAGAGGATAAAGAGCATGGCGACCAAATAAAATTTGACGGAGAATCGTCCGCGCGTATCGCCAATGGGCTGCACTCCGCATTCATACGGAGACATTTTGGCGGCACCCGGCTTATGCTGGCCAACCAACCAGGAAAGGGTCACAATAACGCTGGCGAGCGCCGTCGCGATGCCGAAATGCATCAGGAGAGGGAGGTAACGAGCGAAATAATTGTCCGGCATAGGAAGAGGTATATATAATCTGCGCCAAGCACACTAGTAAACGTTCCAGATTAATTTCGGAGCGCGGAAGTGTCAAGTTAAGTGGCGCTTGCCGAGCACGTTACTGTTCGTTTTCAGGAAAAGTTCAAAAAAGTTCAGGAAAAAATTCAGAAAAATTTATGACCAGTTCGTGATTTGATCGGCACCTTCCGAAATTCAACCCCGGCAGCTACTCGAGTGATGAAAGCCTAACTCACATGATTTTTGGTTTCAATACCGACATAAAACATGAAGACACCGTCTACCACGTGCAAAGCGAGGCGCGCGAGGCCGAGCAACTTCTGCAAACCCAGGTCTTCGTGCGCGGGCGCTGCATCGGGAAACGCGCCGTGCCCTACGCGGCGGGCGGCTCGGGCGAAAACGATCAGGATAAAGAAAAGAGACTTCGCGATCTACATCGCGAGATGCTTGACTCGATTCGCGATGGCAAAGTCGACTCCATGTTCGACAAGCGCGACACGCCGGAAACGTTGGCGGCTGAGAAAGAGCTTGACGTGGAGTGGGTAAACGCCCATTCGGTGCACGATAGCGGTTCGCTATCGATGAAGATTCGCGTAACCGATGGAGGTGCTACGGTCGAAGGCGCGCGCTTGACCCTCCGTTTCGCTCGTGCAGATGCCGCTCCGTACTATGCGCAGGTCCTCACCGACTCGAAGGGCAATGCGGAAATGAACATTCAAGTCGAAGAGAGCGCTTTGGCCGATTCATCCGTTCTGGTGCAAGCTAACTTCGCGGGGCGCACCGCGACTCGCAAGTTCCAGCTACGAGCTGCGTTGTAGCATGTTTGTGTGTATCCACCGCACAAACTAGTCTTCGCCAAAAGTAAAATTGCTTGAATCTAGGATTGCCTGAATCAATGAACCTCACAATCAACGGCGAAACTAAGAACGTTTCCTCCGAAACTCTCGCCGCACTCGTCGATTCGCTTGGAATGAAGCCCGACCGCGTCGCCGTCGAGTTGAATCGCGACATCGTGCCTCGCGATCGTTGGGCCGAGACTGCTCTCAACGACGGAGACCGGCTTGAAATTGTCCACTTCGTCGGCGGCGGACGGTCGGCATTGCCGCTGCATTTCTCCACCTGCTAACCTGATCTAGCGGTATTTCCTGCCGTGGCCCCGTCGTTCAACGGATAGGACTTCAGTTTCCTAATTTGCCTAACACCTTTGCTTACAATACGTTAGCGTTTGCAAGAGGGGTACGCCATTTGCTGTTTTTTGTTGGCTTTTGCACTTAATGGACTGGTTACCGGACTGAGAATTCGCATCAGTTTTTCGGACTGATGTTATGGGCATAGCACCGAACCGTTTCGGACAAATCGTGGACTGGAAAAAAGAGGCACCAGTTCAACTGATTGGCTCATTGTTGCCTTGACCACCGTTATCGCTGCCAATAGTTATTTCCAATGGTACGAAATTCGCGCTGGCTCTACAGATACGCATACTTTAGCATCACTGGCTGGAGGCATGATTCATCCCATGACGAAGAAAATCGCGTGGATTACGAGCGCCATTGTTGTGCTTTTAGGGTTTCTCTGTTGGCAGTACTACAAGCTCGGAGACGGTCTCAGGCACGGGTTCACGCGCTAATTTGACAGCGAATCTCCAACGTGGTTTTATGTCAGGCTCTGCACACAGAAATTGGGGCGGACTTGTCAAGCGAATCAAGAAGTAGGGTAACCACTCGCTGAGTACCAAAGATTCCACAAACCCATTACTAATGGGCAATTTTCAACACCGGGTTTGTGGTGCATGATGAAGTTGGTTGGGAATACCCGACCTGCGACGAAAGCATCCGCGTGGTTGTACTCTCATAAATCAGCACTGAGCGGCTCTGCGAAGTTACGGAACATGAAGCCAAGTCGAAGGAACACGCGACGGCCTCTCGGTTCTGGTAAGTAGTTGCTGAAGTTCCTTCCGGGTGAAAACCCCTGTCGGGCCTCATAGGTAGTTCTACGTGAGGTTTGACCAATGCACGAAATTCTAACAGCAGACGACGTGGCCAAACTGCTGCGCATTAGCAAGTACTCGGTTTATGAGCTTGCAAAATCGCGCACCAGGCAGGGCGACGTGCGCACGAATCCTTTGCCGGTTGTGCGCATAGGGGCTGCTCTGCGTTTTCGACAGATCGATCTTGAGGACTGGTTAGAAAGATCGCTGCAACCAGCGCAATAACAACAAACCGGGTCACACAAATCAGTAACACTGAGGAGTAAGAATATGAAACAGTTCCTTCCTGCATCACCAAACTCGTCACAAGTCATTGTTACACTTCTCCCGTCGCAGGACGAAGACCGCCCCTGCAATCAGCTTGGCTCAATCCTTGCATCCGTCGTCGCGCCACCGCGTCGTGCCTTCGATGTAACAGAGTTCGATGACACCAACAGCTTTCCATGCTTCACGCCCCCGCAGTTCTCTTCTGCCTTCCTGGCCTCCCGACACACCGTTCTTCTCGCGCAAGACATCCTCGAAAAGATGCTTGTTGAGATGGCCGCTGATCGTTTTCTTGAGGCGGAGGCGTTGACCGATGCCGAACTCAAGAACAACTTTAAAGTGAATCGGGGCCAACAATTTGAGCCACTGCAGAATTTCGTGGGCAAAGTCAATGCCGATGAAAAGTACAACGCCCTCATCTCATCAGCAGTGCTGTGGCCGACTCCCGAACAGTTCTCTACTAACAACCGCGTGCGTCGGCCTTCATGGGCGGAAAACGATTGGGAACTTGCTCAACGTGTTATTGGCACACCGGCGCTGATTGCTCAGATGGAATGGGTCAATAACATGAATTCCGCCGACATCGCAGAGGCTCTTGCCATGAAACCGGCCACGGTGCAGAAAGTCATAGCCCGTATGGGAAATGATGTGAAGCGGTTAGGTCTGCGAGATGGCTTCCAGGTCGGAGGCAGCATAACGCGCTTTGACTTCGCCCTGCTCGAATTGAAAGAGATGGGCCTGAGTGATGCGAACACAGCAGCCATTTTGGTAAAGAGATGGTTTGGGGAACATGCCGTGAACAGCTACAAGATCGCAGTGATGTATTGGCAACAGAACATGACCGCAGTTGACATTGCCGAAGAGCTTGAGATGACAAAAGGAGCAGTCCAACAGCGTCTCTTGCGCTTACAACAAGGAGAGGGAGAATAACAAATGAGCACAGCAACATTTCAAGCACAGACATTAGAAGGAGTTGTTATGACCACCAGACTAAGACCAGACTTACAGGCGATTGTTGGCAAGATCGAATCGCTTCGCGCCTTGACCGACAAAACAGGCTTCTTCACCCATCGTGACATCGGCAACCTTTTAAGGCCGCTCTCCATTGACGACCTGGCCGCTGTTGGTGATGCTTTGGAACTTAAACCGCGTGAGATGCCGCACAAACAATCAAAGCTCGAAGCTAACTTCAACCGTTAACAACCCGCTAAGAAAGTGAGTATGAATATGAATGAGCTAACACCTGAGCAACTAATTGAACAGATTACAGCCCGCACCATCAAACAACACATCGTTCACGAAACACAATTCCGTGTAATGGGGGAAGCGGGGCGCGTCGAACTTTGTAATAGGTTGAACGAAGCTTTTGAAGGTACTGATGCACCGTGTTGCGCGTTGGTGGTTGGCTCATCCGGCGCAGCAGACCTGTGGAACGGTGGTTATATACAAGAAGAAAGCGGTCACCGCATCGCGCTTAAGAAACCGCATAACATTGTTCTTTGCCCCGCCACAGAGACAAATTACAAAGGGAGCAAAAAGATGATGGGGCGTACCTTTGGCACCAGGCCCTCGGCTCTCAAGATTGCAGAGTTTATTTACGACTCGAAACAACCGCAAGAGTATTGGGAGAAGAAGAACCGCCTAACAGGGAAGATCGCAGGTGTTAAACAAGATGCACAACCTGTAGACCTGTACAAACCAATCTGCGATTACCCAATAGGAATCCTCATCCTCATCGCGCAAGATAACACAAAGGAATTCCTTTCCGAAGTCGAACACATTCCTGACCTGGTTATTTACCACATGGATGCCAAAGACTTTGTTGCTGAAGAGGAAGGTATCGAACCCATCAGCGATGTGGCTGTGTTCAAGGATGCAGGTCTTTTGCCTTACCCGGTTGATGTGTGGGACGGCACAATCTACGGCGACTTTGCAGAGTGTTGTACGCAAGATAACAAGATACCAAAAGAAGCTTTCATCGAGAGCCTGAAGACCGTAGTTGCTGCGATTGTGGGTGAACGTCTCACCAGCGACCAGCAGAAAATTCACCCACGACAATACACCCTGTTAGTCGCTCCGATTGGAGCGGGTAAAGATACGGCCATTGAGGCCGCGTTGAGTCTCTGCACCCCGTTTGAATTCGATCAAGAGGGCACCATGTGCGGAGAGTTCTTAACCAACAACGTCCCAAACTTCACGTACATCGGGGCACGTCGCTGCAATGCCGCGTCAGAAAACGCTGTTATTGAACACGCTAGCAAATGGCCTTCATTGTTAAGCACACCCACGGAGTTTGCCAGTTTCCTCGACAAAACCCAAATTGCAGGTAACAAGGCACTCTTGGACATTTACCTAGCAGCTTGGGAAACAACCACCCCATCATTTTCCACGGCTAAAGATCGCAAGACCGTACCAAGCAAAGTGTTATTGAGCCTGCTGACATCAATTCAACCTGATAGGTTGAGCGCGATGGAGGTAGCTTCCGGTCTTGCTTCACGCATCACTTGGGTGAGTTTGCCTGAGTTTGAAAAGGTTGCTTGTCTTGGTGAATACAATTTTGGTGACTTGCAGTTGAGGTTGTTTAACAAACTCACTGAGTTGGAGAAAAGCCCCATCAAGATCAAAACATCGAGGGCCGCAAAAGCGACCTTAACGCAATGGTATAGCTCTCTGCCGTTGCGTGGTTATCAGGATGAGACTATCCCAATCCGCATGAACGTTATTGTTCAAAAGAACGCTTTGCACCTTGCCTGGTTAAGTGGAGCGAAGGAAATTGATAGCTCACTCATCTATAAAGCTATTCGCCTCGGTGACTGGCAACTGAGTGTTAGGAATGAGTTATTCATCAACGAAACAAACACACCAATCGCACGCCATCAAGCGAAGATTATGAAGGCCCTGCGAAAAGGGCCACAAACAGCGAGACAGATAGGGAAGACGACTCACGCGTATGAGGTCGGCACCGAGATTCACGACCGCTCTTTGAAAGGTTTGCTCTCTTCACACATCATCAAGAGCCGGGGCACACATCGTAAAAACTCGATGGAGTATTACATCTCCAAAGAGGCGCAGTGATGAATAACACTCAACAGCAGGACTTGATGTGTAATTTCATCCTGCAGGAAACGCACGCCTGCAAGGATGTTGACCCTGAGAGAGTGACCGTGTTCGGGCCGGTGAAGCCTGATTGGTTTCATCCCCCATTGAATCAGATAGGTGGTTTGTGCATCTCTTGCTGCGAGGGGAAGAAGACGACCATCTTGGTCTGTAAGCCGATGCCTGATTATGAACCAACTGTTATTCAAGTTTGGGAAGATGACAACTTCTCAGAGCGCAAAGCGGTGTACTTCTGCCCTAACGCTGTGATCGTGATGCGACCAACAGAAGAAGGCGACGAAACCTTACTAGAAAGCGATGTGCAGGAAGAGGTGACACTGTGAAACGTTGTCCATTCGTAACACTTGAAGGGCACCGACTCGCGCCCTTGGTATGTCTGCGTGGGTGTGGTGCGAAGGATGAATATTGTGAAAAACATCTGTCGCAGATGGATGAAGTTGAATGTGCGCTTTACGAAATGAGTTTGCTATCTCATCAAGGAGACAACAACAATGACGGAGACTGTTGACGACTACACACCAGGCAGGAGTCTGCTTGCTGAAATGACAACCCTTAAAGACCAGATGACCACTCTCAAGGCTGCGATGTTGCAACTAGTAGAACTGCAACGCGAGGTCAACACAAAAGTCGATACAGCCTGGAACTTTCGCAACAGCGATATGGCTGTACGTGGGCACGAAGCATCAGCCTGACAACAACATTCGACACATAGAGAAGGAGCAAACACATGGGACGTGACGCACGTAAGGAAGCGATTGTTAAACTGAGAGAGCAGATAGGGGTATGCAACGACGACCCAAGGTTGTTGATGCAACTCACGCGGCAACTCTCAAAGCTGTTGCCGAAGAAGAAGGCTGCGATGGGGAGGCCACGCAACGAGACACCAACGCGTAAGACTTTGGCGAAGGATGCAGCGGCTGAAGAGGCAAAGAGCACATACGTTCGCAACGGTTCAGCGATGGATACCATGCCTCTTGGTAGGCAGACGGTTCATCGGTTGGTAATCGCCCTGGAAGCTGAAGGCAAACGGCGGGGTTTCGCGGGTCTACCGGCTATGACCGCCGAGGAACGGGTGACCCTTACGGATAAGATCGTGACCGGCTTCTCTGACAAGGAGCGTGCCGCGCTGCGTGTTTTAGAGCCGGAATGAACCCCGGCCAGGACAACTGTTCATGTCCGATGAAGTGCCCCCTGAAGTGTCCCCAAAGTGGGTACAAAATCAGGGGTAAAATCGTTGAGCTTGCAAAGTGGGTACAAAACTGATGGGGTGTGTGTGTGAGTGTGTTTGTGTATGTAATAGAATCAATAAGATATAACCCACTATTAACAAAAAGTCTCAAATTCGTACCCACTTCGGGGACACTTTAGGGGGCACATTGGGGACACTTCGGGGACACTTTGAAGCGTCAAATATAGCCCCCCACACAAGGGGTAGGTGATTCGGGGGCACTTTGTAGACCTTGGCGACGGTGTAAAAGTTACATTGTTCAAAGTGGGTAAAAGTGCCAATAAATTGTCACGTAAGTGGGAAATGATGCCAGTTTAAACGGCGAAAGTGGTCAATCCGGCCAAATCAGTCCTCCAGTCCAATAGCTTAATGGACTGACTCACCATCGTTCGATCTATAAACCCATTGCAAACAGCAGCTTGGACAACTGTTCATCTCATTCCACCATCAGTTGACCCAACTGATGCCGTGACCCGCTTGGTTGAAAGCGGCGGTTTCGTAATCCGCCGTGATAAATCGCACGTTGTAAGGTGTTACAGCTCAATCAGTTGCAGAGCACGACTTGGGCTGTCGCATCGTGGTCGCACTGAGCCGCACTCCGACCTCGCGTAATGCCGTTTCCCCATCGCGTTGTAAGTCGTTAATTCTGAGAACCTTATGGCGTTCCAGGTGGATGGCTTGGTTCGTGAGCCGTACCGTGTAAGTCCTTGGGAATCCTATTCTTATGGTGCTTTGAGGGGGCGGGGAACCCCCCAAGCCGTACCTGTAGGTTGGGCGGCATGGCCAGAAAAACGACTTTCGTTTTCCACCTGGTATCTCGACGGCGGGCGGTGCCCAACGAACCCGGCCCAATATCCCCCACAGGCTATCAGCTTACGCAGGCCGTCAACGGTGGCAAGCCGCTACACCACGGGCCGCACTCAGACCCCATCAGCACCAGCACGGCCCCACAGCGCGTCTAATGACGGCTTCCCAATCCCCCTCAACCAGGGTCACCGTTGTGCAGTAAGTTGCGACTCTTCCGAGTTACATGGGGTGTTTCGATTACCAACCTTGGCACCAGGCTTGCACCTTACCAAGTTATCGACCCCATCAGGCGGGCCGGACAAAAACGTGAGTAATTGCCATATAGGTAGAGGCCCGAAGTGTTTCAGGGTGGTCGTTTTGGCACTAGCTGACGGCACTCGTTCGTCGGTACACAAAAAGTGTTACGACCTTGCTAAGTGTGCTTGGTCAGGAATGTGGGCGCAGAGATTGCACTCGCCTATGTTTAAGTTTGGTCAAGCCCGAAGTACGCCGGTGCTCAGAAAGTTGCCCCCGGTGGAATTGAAGCCCTTCGTGTGCTTGCGCAGAGTTTTTGGGGCGGATCGCAAAACCTGATGTGTGTAACGACAGGCAAAGACGGTGGAGAAAGTCATCCCAAAGTTTGGTGCGTGAAGGTTGCTAGGTGATGTTGGTGGATTACCCGTCAGCCTAGTTAGTGAACGTGGTGGTGTACAACATCCCGAACACCTCACCTGTGTTTTCTAGAAACATAGTCGATACCTGAAACGCATCTTTAGTTGCACTCAATCACCTCATCGAACTCTTGGTGGGGTGATGTTGTTGAAAGCTGTCCTCACAAGTTGTCGAACCTGGCCCTTGTGAGGCAGTCAGCTTGTGAAAAGAGAAAGGTTTATCCACATGGACTCGCAAAACATCGTTCCGTCGCAACAGTCGGCCCCCGCTGGTACAGGAGCAACGACAATTATCAATGCTTCTAACAATTCGATTCGTTATCGGCACCTAGTTGCCCTACTCATTACGACCACCAACGCGGCCTCTGGTACGTTAACCATTTCAGACGGCAGTAAGACGGTCGCTGTTATCAACTACCCCAACGCGGCTCTCGCTCCTGCTGCGCCGTTTGTCTTTGAGCCTAACTTTCCGCTTGAGCAGTCCTCACCTAATGCCGCATGGACGATCACCCCATCGGTCAATGCCAGTGGTTATAACGTCACGGCTCAGTACGTAGAGAACTAACACGAGGAAGAACTAACATGCGCACACGAAATCTAATGGCTAAAGCATTTTGCTGGCAAAGGCAAGCCCGTTGGGGATTAAAAGAAGGCTTCGGGCCAATCATCAGCCCGGTAGAGTTGAAGACCTTGCAAAGTGAATTGCGACACAGACCACCTGCTGAGTTGCAGCAAGCCGCTGCGCAGCTTGGTATTGATTTGGCGGGGCTGAAAC
>JAYVCW010000256.1:0-6497 GCA_043749775.1 Acidobacteriaceae bacterium
GATCGACATGCCCCACTCAAGGCAGTCTTTCGAAATTCCTGAACTTGTGTCCACTGCCGCACCAAGCGGGGGCGCCCCTTGCCCGATTCGGGCGCGGCAAATGGTAGCGTGTTCACCGCGAAAAGCGATCGCAGAGCCATCTGCTCCAGTCAGAACCTTCGCAAGCTCAACCACGTGGTGGAAGAACTTTGAGTGATCGAGGCTCCCATTCAAAACGTCCGGGCGCCACTGCGTCAGAAAATCTTCAAGGATCCCATCTCCATTTTTAGGATTCGGTTTCAGTGGAGGCGAAGCTTTCCTATCCGACTTGGGCACCGGAGGTGAGAGGTCGAGGGAAAGGAACTGAAGGGCCATAAGCTAGCTGGTATCGATTTCGTAGCGCCGCGGCTGGCGGCCCATCCCGGCACGTGCTCGAGTAATTCCCATTCTAGCCAAAGACGGGTGCGGAACATACGTCCTTTTGCACTAACAGGTAACGAAGGGATTTACAAAAGGGTAATGATACAGACTGACCGAAAGCGCAGCGCGACAAGCGAACCCCGGAGAGCCTGCAGATTTTCACAAATCTTTAATTCGCACAGGCGATTCCGACATATACTTCGCAGCGCGCAAAAGTTTGCGCAAGGAGACTCCCCCAAATGAAAACGAACGTAGAGATTCTGCTCACTCTATTGGCTCTCGCTGGTGTATTTAGCGCGTTGCCGAACAATCTTTCCAAACCTGCGACGGCCGGAATCCGGGTCGAAAAAACAATCATGATCGCGGATGGTAGCGACCCCATGCCGTTGTGCCGCACCAAGCGCATTTGCGGCAACTGAGGTAGGGGTCGAAGCTAAATTTTAAAATTCTGTTGGCTGCTGAAAAAGAGGTTGCGAAGCGGTCGCGGGATAGGTATGCTTCCGACCATCGATCCGATCCCGATGAACTGGTTAATGTATTTGAGTTGGCTTGCGGGCCCCGTACTGCAGATCAGTTTGTTGATCTTCATGGTTCGCCGCGAGTTCTATAAGACGTTTCCCCGGTTTTTCTCCTACGTGGTTTTCCAGATACTCAAGTCTTCGTGCCTGTTTGTCGCTTATCGCTACTTCGCCGTACAGACCTACTTTGACGCCTACTGGACCGGAAATGCGGTCAGCGTTCTTCTAACCGTCGCCGTCATGGACGAAATCCTGCACAATCTCTTTAAAGAGTACGGTGGGGTACAAGTCGTGGGCACGACGATCTTCCGTTGGTCATGCGGACTCCTTCTTGTTGTGGCAATCTTAAGCGCGCTTTCGAATCGCGAACCCGCGGCAGACACAGTCGTGGCCGTGGTAGTGGGTTTCGAGCGCAGTGTGCGCCTGATGCAGGTGGGATTCTTCTTGCTGCTGATGGTTCTATCTCGTGTTTTCAAGAACTGCTGGCGTCAACCCGTCTTTGGGATCGCATTAGGATTCGGCACCTTCGCCAGCGTGGAACTGATCCTGGTCAGCTTCTTCATGTCGCACGGCTACTTTCAGGAGGCGCTCTTGAGCCTCATTAAAAGCGCCGCCTACAACGGGGTCACTCTAGTTTGGCTCGGCTATCTTAGCCAATACCCGGAACTCGTGCCCGGCGTCGGTGCCGTCGAGACCGCTGCAGGTCCTCGATTGGCACTGGTTACCGCCGATGGCATGGCGGATCCCGACCACAGCTTTATGTTAAGAGTTGAGCAGGCTGTGGACCGAGTGCTGTCGCGCAGTGATTGGCCGCGCCCTGTCGAAGGACCTAAAATCGTAACTCGAAGGCCACGTCCGGAAGACAGCAATTAAACCCGCGACTTCCCAACTGAAGACAGAAAACTAAGAACCATGAATTCCACCGCCGAACAAGAAAGCACGAAAGCGGGTTGGCCTCCCCATGAGGGCCGCCGTGTCACCTTTAAGTCTTCAAGAAATTCGGTTGAGGTGGAGAGTGCGACGTTGTTAGAGATACGTTGGGGATTAGTGTGGCAGGATTTTGTTCTCGCCGACGGACGAGTCATTCCAGCTCACAGAATTATTGGATGTCCGGAAAAACCTGAATGGCGGAAGGTTCAGGATGTGAGCGAGCGCGAGCGCGAAGAAAGTGAAGAGCGACTGCTTTCGATGGCTGGTGCGGGAATGGATCCACGCGAACGCGACCAGCAATTCTGGGCTGAGCTCAACCAGTATCTGGCATATACCTATTTAAAGTTTAAGAAGCCGCAAAACCAAATCGCCGATATAGCTTAACTGCACTTTCCCAGTGCTACGATGCTGTATTACTTTTACATAGTTAAAAGACAAAGGCAGAACTTGTGAGTCGATTCGATGAGAATGCCGAAGAGCAACAGAAAATGCTATCCGAAACTGGATTGTTCGAGATTCGCGTCGACGAATTTGCTGATCGCATTCGAGACGTCAAACGGCTGGTAGCGGTGCGCCTTCGCGAATTGCTCGACTTTAATACCGGCTTACGAGAACGCGATTCGGCTGCGTACTCTCTCGGCACGCTCAAGGAAATCGAACTGAAGCTGCTGGCAAACCCTCCAAGGCCGCCCGACGAGAAGTAGCCTTTGCCGTAAGCCAACTGTCCGAGGCCTTACAAATTGCAGCCGTGCGCTTGACTTCGTCATTCCTCCCGCACACAATGCAGACCCGCCGTTTTGCTGGAGGAGAGGGAGCAACTATGAAAGGGAGCATCGAGGAGGGAACATTCTATGAGAAATGCTAGACGCGGGCTGATCGCAGCTGTTCTTGTGTCGATGTTTTCTGGATGTACCGCCGGTTACAAGGAGAAAGGGGCCGAAAAAGCCGCAGGGGTGGTCTCAATCGATAGTTGTCGCGTAGAGCCCGATACCGTGATCGTAAATGAAAATGATGATATCCAGTGGGTAGTCGCCACAACAGAGCGCCAAACTTACACCATCCATTTTTCTAGAAGTCCTTTTGCGGAATCGACTATGACTGCAGGACCGCAGGTGCCTGATAAGCCGCACAAGGCGAAGAGAGACTTCTGGTGTAAAGTATTTGGCTCCTGTAAGTTTCCATACACTTTGACTCCGCAGGGCCAGCCGGTTTGTCCGGACCCCGGTGTTCATGTCATCCCGGCCCGGTCGCAACCGGCACTAACGCCTTAAAGCGTGGGTCGGTGGCTAGGTGGTCAAAATCCGGCGTATCTCGAATGACCGTGGGCGAGTAACCGGCAGCGACTGCTTTCTGCAAAAACTCAAAAGTCTTTTCACTGTCTCCAAAACGATTATTCAGGATCGCCGCCCTGAACAAGACATCGGCATCGGCCGGCGTGATTTCGAGCGCCCGCTTTAATCGGTCCTGGGCCTTAGCTTGCTGGTCGAGCATGGCGAAATAGTCAGCGGTAAATGCGAGGGTCAGGGCATCTCGCGGATTCACACCCAGCCGCTCATCCGCAAGCTGAATCGCTTTGCTGTAGGCTGCTGCGGCCTCTGCGCGCCTTGCAGGATTCTGGTATAGCGTATCTCCAAGATTTCCCCAGTTCAGCCAGTCTTTATCGTCTAACTTCAAGGCGTTTCGCAAACTATCCGCCGAATTTTCGTAACGATGCATATAGAATTGTGCCGCCCCTAAGTTACCGTAGGCTTCAGCGGTTGGCCGCAGTTCCGCGGAGCGGTGCAATTCTTCGACTGCATCCTGATATTTGCCTTGCAAAAGATAAATCGCTCCAAGATTCGAATAGCCGCGATAATTTCGCGGCGCCCGCTCGATCGACTTTTGGAACATTCCCGCCGCATCCGCATATCGCGCCTGCGAGAAGTAGAACGTCCCCAAGGCACTGTAGACGGCCCAATACTCTGGACGAAGTGAAATAGCCTTTCGAAAAGCTTCTTCGGCAGCGGGACTATTGCCGGACTTCTGATATGAAGAGGCAAGCAGGCGCAGTGTTTCATCGCTGCGGTGGTCAATATCAAGGGCGCGCTGAAATTCTTTTATCGCGTCCTGGTAGCTTCCTCTCGAGTAGTAGACGTCACCAAGACAAGTGTGGGCTTCGGCGAGTTGGGGCTTGAGAGCGAGGGCCTGGTCGCAATTCGATTTGGCTTTATTGATCCATTCTTCGCCACGATTTTTCTGCTGAAAACCGAGAGCGTAAGCGATCCCGCTAGCCGCGAACGCCCTCGCGTAATTCTTGTCGATGGCGATGGCGCTGTTGAATTGGCCGATTGCGTTCTGGAGATTGTCGGGTTGCTGATACTCCTCGAGATAACCGCGGCCGCGCAGGTAGAAGTCATACGCAGCTGGATTTGTCTCCGGCGGCTGCGTCACCGCATGCTGCGGATTCGATGCGACGGGCAGCTTCGCGAGAACTTCTTCGAACAGCGCATCCTGCAGGCCAAAAATATTGCCTGCGTCGCCGGTAATTGTATTTGCTGCGATTTGCTTATGAGTGCGCGGATTGACTAAGTTCCAGGTGATCCGGATTCGTGGACCCTCCTGCTGCAGGCTTCCCTCAAGAACGAGATCGGTGCCGAATTCTCGCCTCGCTTGATCGGATGTTCGAACACCTTGCGCGATAAGATCGCGAGTCGATACCAGTTGCAATCGCCCACCATCCGATGCCTGCACCATCTTGGCGGACAACGTCTCCGTCAGGCCAAGACCCAAGGCGTTCGACGACGAGTCATTTGTCACCGACTCAAAAGGCAACACAGCCATCATCGTCTCTTCTGGAAGCGGAGCAGCGCGCCGGAGTCTGAACAGAACCACGAGGCCAATCAAAATGACTGCTGAGGCAAGCAGCACCATCAAACGATGGCGGCGAGATGCAGAATCGGCAGTCGCGTAAATGGGCGCTGTACCGGTCGCCAATCCGGTGAGGTCGAGACGAAGATCGCCCGCCGAGTGGTAACGCTCTCTTGGATCTTTCTGCAACGCCCGCAGGATGACGCGTTCCAGACCATCACTGATCTTCGGATTCAGAACACGGGGCCGCACCGGATCGTCATTCAAAATGGCGGCTATCAGAGCCGTTCCGGTCAACTCTCCGAATGGACGGCGCGCCGTGCTCATTTCATACAAGACCGCGCCAGCAGACCATAGATCTGACCGCGTGTCTGGAGTCTGCCCTTTCAATTGTTCCGGCGACATGTAGGGAATCGTCCCGGCATCGGAAAACGTGCTGCTGAGGGGAGCGGTTGGAGTGGTGTCAGATTCGGGACGCATGAGATACGCCAAGCCGAAATCCAAGATCTTGAGCTTGCCTTCAGGCGTCACCTTCAAATTGGCAGGCTTGAGATCGCGATGAATTACGCCACCCGCGTGTGCGCTCTCAAGACCCGAGGCCAGCTGTTTTCCCAAGCCAAGAATCTCGCTCTCTGGAAGCGGACGGCCCGCGATTTTAGCCTCTAAATTCAGGCCGGAGACGAACTCGGTCACCAGATAGTCGATTCCGCTATCGCAGCCGAAGTCGAACGCCATGCTGACGTTTGCATCGCTGATTCGCGCCAGGTTTAGAGCTTCGCGCCGGAATTGGCGTCGTGCAGTATCGCTCAGCAACGAGAGCCGAGGGAGAGTCTTGAGCGCGACGTCCCGATCGAGTTGCTCATCATGAGCCCGGTAGACGACTCCCATACCGCCGCTCCCAACTTTTTCGAGGAGTCGGTAGTGCCCCAAAACCTGGCCGATCGCTGGAGCCGAGACCGTCATTGTCCACGGATAGTAGGCCGCGGCTTTCGAAAGGTCAACGTGCCGGGCTAGTTACGTTACCTCGATCGATCTTGAAGTGCATAGACGAAAACGGTTCCAATTCTGACCTTCCGTAATCTGGGTATCGGGGAGCCAGCGGGGGAAACTGAGTATGCCGTAATATCTGCTCCAAAAGACATTCGGGAGAGCCTTGAAACGTCGCGTCTATCAAGCACTTTCAGCCACCCTGATCTTCGGCGCGAGCCTCTCTTTCATGACAGGTTGCGGTGGAATTACGGGCAAAGCGGCTTCACAGGCTACTTCCGGTGGTGCAGTTGTCGTCTCGGTTGCCACCTTAAACTTTGGCAGCGTCACTGTCGGGAGCACCAAAACTCTGACCGACTCAGTCACAAATAACACTGCGTCAGCGGTTACTATCAACTCAGTTCAGGGTTTGGCGTCCGGATTTCAGATTACCGGTGTTACTCTGCCGTTTACTTTGACGGCGGGACAATCCGCTTCCTTCAGCATTCAATTCAAGCCGACGTCCAGCGGCGCGGCTTCCATCACGATTTCGCTTCGTGATCCAAACGGTCAATCCTTAGTGTCTTTTTCAGCGACCGGCACCGGGACCGCTGCGGCGACGGCTGGACCGATGGCTGTGAGTCTAAGCAGCTTGGCATTTGGCAGTGTTCAAACCGGGAGCACCCACAATCTCAGTGAAACCCTCACCAACACGGGTTCGACTACAGTCACTATTTCGCAGGCGAGTGCGACTGGAACCGGATTCTCAATCAGTGGACTTACAATTCCAACAACTTTGTCTGCAAGTCAGAGTGTTACTTTTATCGCGACCTTCCA
>JAYVCW010000257.1:0-4487 GCA_043749775.1 Acidobacteriaceae bacterium
GCGCCCCAATCGAATTGGGTGAACTCAATCGCCGCGCCGGTCGCTTGCACGACCTTAACTGCTTGGGGAATGACTTCTTGCCCGATGCCATCGCCCGGAATTACGGCAATTTTTTTATGAGCGGCCACGTTGGCACGTTAGCACAGGCCAGAACAGTTCAGAAACAGTTCAGAAACGATGATCGCCAACGGGCTATTCGTCGAGACGGTGTTGCTTTGGCTACTGGCAAGGGAGGCGTGGCAAGGCACGTTTCTGCGAAAAGGCGCGGGCTGCCCGGTGTCGCGGCTTCGCTATCATCCGGCTTCGCTGTAAGGTTCGTAATAAGCTTCGTTATAATCATAGGTGAGCTTATGACCTCTCTTGCGGCGTCCGCGGATACCAAGTTAAACGAAAGCGCAACACCGACTGGCTTAGCCGAATCGACGCGCGCGGAGTTTGCGGCGTTGCTTTCGGGATGCGCGATTTACGATTTGAGCGGACGCGCCAAGCTAGCCATCACCGGCGGAGACCGGGTTCGCTGGCTAAACGGAATGATCTCGAACAACGTTCGTGATCTCCCCGCGAATCAAGGCGTCTATTCTTTTGTACTAAACGCTCAAGGCCGGATTCAGGCGGATCTTTACGCATTTCAACGCGGCGAATCTCTGCTGGTTGAAACTGAAAGCCAGCAACGAGAAAAAGTTCTGCAGTTGTTCGACCGCTACATCATTGCGGATGATGTCGAGATTGCCGACCTTACTGACAAGCTTTCATCGATTGGTTTGACGGGTTCGCAGGCGAGAGAAGTTCTGGAGCGCGCCGGCATCGTTGTTGCTGAATTGACGGTTGCTGAGTTAACAGGCTTGCAATTTGTTGAGGCGAAGTGGCGCGAGACTCCAATCACGGTCGTACGTTCTGAAGAAGTATTGGGCGACTCGTGGCAAGTTTGGATAGAACATGAATACCGCAGTCAACTTTGGCAGGAACTCGAGCGGCAGGGTGGACTGCCTGTGAGTGTCCACGCCCTCAACGCTTTTCGCATCTCTCGAGGCATCCCTCAATTTGGAGTCGACATTCGCGATCGCGATCTGCCACAAGAGACTGGGCAGAATCGCGCCTTGAGTTTCACCAAAGGCTGCTATCTGGGGCAAGAAATTGTGGAGCGAATTCGGTCCCGGGGAGCGGTGCATCGTCAGTTCGCGGCTTTTGACGTTTCTGGACCCTTACCAGAGGCAGGCACAAAGATTGTGGCCGGAGAGAAGGCAGTCGGCGAGGTCACAAGCGGCGCGCTCTTGCCTTTCGCGGACGGAGATCGCAGCGTGGCACTCGGGTACCTCCGTCGGGAAGCGGCGGGCAAGGAATTGGTTGCTGGAGCGGCAAAATTGACGGTGGCGTCCCTTCCGATCACCGGAGCGTTCAGGGGAGCGGTCACCGGCGCGTTTAAGGAATCGAAACCTTCGGCGCATTGAAATTGAAATCATTTTGAGTTCTCAAAACATCTATACCGGGACAAAGCAGGAAAAAGCAGGACAATAGGCAGGACAATCCTATGGCTAAAAAAAGAAAAGAAGAAAGCGAATTCAAGGTAAGCGACCGCCGACTGTTCACCTCGGACGGGGAGCTTCGTGACTCGACCGACGAGCAGGTTTCTACCGTCCCCGTAAGCGCTGCGATCGCAACCGAAAATCCGCCTGCGCCAGCAGCGGACTTCGCCGCTACCGCGGAACCGCAGGCTGTGACGGCGAACTCCCCAACCGCGAACTCCCCAGAAGCCGAGCTCGAATCGGATGTGCCGGAACCTCCAACCGCTTCTGAACAGCAAGCGCAACATGATGCTTACAAGCAATCAGCGCGCGATCTCGACAAGAGCGTGGAGCTCGACGGGCACTCCGCGAAAGAACTTGAGATGAGTTTCGAGCGCTTTCTGGCCTCGCTCTACATGACGGCCATGATGCAGATGGGAATGATGCACGAACAGGGCGGACAGCCTGGTGTCGACCTTATTGGAGCTCGCCAGACGATCGATACCCTGGACATGATTTCAGAAAAAACAAAGGGAAACCTGACTCCGAAGGAAAAAGGATTTCTTCAGAACTGCCTTTACGAGTTGCGCATGGCGTATGTCGAAGTGACGAACGCTCTCGCTCGCGCTCCGCAAGCGCCGGGGCCGCATACGGGCACAAACGGCTGATGCGGGCAACGCTGACGGTTCTCGGTAGTGGCACATCGATGGGTGTACCAACGATTGGCTGCGACTGTGCCGTCTGCCATTCGGCCGACTCTCGTGATCGCCGCACACGCCCGTCGATTCTGATCAGCTACAACCAGCGGCACGTGATGATCGACAGCACTCCTGATTTTCGCGAGCAGGCGCTGCGTGAAAAAATTCAACAACTCGATGCGGTGTTTTATACCCACACCCATGCCGATCACATTCTAGGCATCGACGACCTTCGGCCCCTTACTTATCACCACAAGCCAGGCAAGATGCCGCTCTTCGCCACGCCTACGGCGTGCGAGTTCATGCGCACGATGTTTCGGTACATCTTCGAGCCGACCTACAAATTCGGCGGCTTGCCTCAGGTGGAAATGCATCCGATCGGCGGCACGGTTGAACTATTCGGCGCGGGATTCGAGCCTTTGACGGTGATTCACGGGCTCACCCCGATTCTCGGATTTCGCTTCGGCTCAGCCGCATATTTAACCGACCACAGCGAAGTTCCCGAAGAAACACTCGCAAAATTGCGCGATCTCGACATCCTATTTCTCGATGCGCTGCGCTACAAGCCGCATCCGACACACTCTACAGTTGAACAATCCTTGAAGATCGTCGAGGCGGTTCAACCTAAGCGGACATTCTTCACTCACATTTGTCACGATCTGCCGCACGACGAGACCAACGCCCTGCTCCCTGAAGGCGTAAAGCTCGCTTTCGACGGGATGAAGCTGGAATTTGAAATCTAATTCTCGTCGGCTATCGATTACACCTATGCAAGTTTTCCGCAGCCTCGACGCAATTCCTGCAGATCTCGGTCGAACCGTGGTCAGCGTGGGAAACTTTGACGGCGTTCATCGAGCTCACCAAAAAGTACTCGCCGAAATTGTGACGCGCGCAAAAGATGCTGCTGCAAAATCGGTTGCCGTGACGTTCGACCCCCACCCAACCCGCATCTTGCGTCCCGGCAACGACCTGAAGCTTCTTACTCCGGTTCCAGAGAAGTTGCAGTTGCTTGAAAAAACCGGTATCGACGCGGTGGCCGTGCTTCCCTTCTCGCGAGATCTTTCGTTAATGACGCCCTACGAATTCGCCAACGAAATCCTGAAAAACCGTCTGCGCGCGCTTGAGGT
Source organism: Acidobacteriaceae bacterium (assembly GCA_043749775.1). GTDB lineage: Bacteria > Acidobacteriota > Terriglobia > Terriglobales > Acidobacteriaceae > Acidiflorens. Next base: position 3,328 of record JAYVCW010000257.1, read on the forward strand.
TCATGAGGGGTACAACTTCCGCTTCGGCCACAGAGCTGAGGGAAATATTCAAACTTTGCAAGAGCTCGGCGCCAAGATGGGTTTTGTGGTGCACGACTATCCCGAAATGCGGTTGCGTGGAGAAGCCGTATCCAGCAGCCAGATTCGTAAGTTGTTAAGTGAAGGAACAGTCAGCCGGGCACGCCATCTGCTGGCTCGTCTCTTCAGCATTCTTTCGACCCCGGGACGAGGACGCGGCTACGGTTCGAAGTACACCGTTCCGACCATTAACCTGTCGCGCTACGAAGAACTGGTTCCGAAAGACGGCGTATATATCACCCGCACTCGGGTTGGTAACGACGCCACGGCTGATTGCTTTGACTCGGTTACGAATGTAGGCAATCGTCCAACCTTTGGCAGCGATTCCTTCGCCATCGAGTCCCACCTGTTGAACTTTCATCCGCTCGACCTCACCGCGGAAACTGCGGTTGAGGTCCACTTTTTGCATCGCCTTCGCGACGAGATCAAATTCCCGTCGGTCGAAGCCTTGAAAGAGCAGATTGGACGCGATGTGCGAAGAGCAGAGAGATACTTTAAGCACCTGAAGAAACTTGGGGGCGCGTTGTAACTGGGGTCGCCGCTTGGCGAATGCGGATTGACTTTGCGAATGCGGAGTAACAATGAGCGTTGTTTTTTGGGCGAAGTGAAGATTCTACTTTTGCGGATGGTGTGGTCGACTTCGCGCAGTCTCACTCCACGGGCTCCAGCAACAGTGGGTTCTTCTCATCTCCGCGCCCCGGCAACTGAATAAGCACGATCGCCACGAGGACCAACGCGATGCCTGATGTCTGCACTGGCCGGACCAGCTCACCGAGCACCAACGCGGCTATCACGATGCTGAAGACGGGTTCCAGGCAACTGGTGACGATCGCGCGAGTCGGTTCTAGATGCTGGAGCCCAGCGAAATAGCAGGAAAACGGTCCGAGGACGGATACAAGCGAGAAGAGTAATAGAAAGACCCACTGGCCCAAACCGTAATGCGCGGCGACGATTTTTTGCGGAGGGTTGACGACGATCCAAAAAAGAGACGCCGCCATCAACACCCACAGCAGCGCCTTCCAGCGATCATAGCGCGCGAGAACCGAGTGTCCACCGACGTTATAAAACGCGAAAGAAAATGC
>JAYVCW010000258.1:0-9305 GCA_043749775.1 Acidobacteriaceae bacterium
GCGCGAAATTCACTCGAATGTACACACCGTCGAATTCCCCGCAGTTTGACCGGATGCTTCAGATGCAGCATCTCGTGAAACAAAATGTACTCGACCGCATAACGCGGCACGCCCGGGTGATCGAAGACGCGGCTGATTACGATGGCGTTGTGTGCGGGATCGTAATGTCCCAGGGAGCTTCGTGCATGGTCGCGGCTCCACGTCAGCTGCGGACGTCCCATCAGCCCGTGGAAGAATCGGCGATTGAGATCGTCGAAAATCTCTTCCAGATGATAATGATGCCCGCGCGCGGAACGAATATGTTTCCGCCCGCGCATTTGGCGGAGTAGACGCGCCTTCGCCGTGATGTCGTGGCTCGCAACGTAACGCCGGTAGCGACCCGCGTGGGAACGATCAACCGGCTTGCGATATAGCTTGGCGAGCAGGATGTGGGCAATCGACAGCAACACCGTGTCCGGTGCGCCCTCCAGCATGTCGGAAACCCGCGCGAAAAGTTCGCCCTGCCGCAGGCGGATGGTGTTGTTGATCGAAACAAAAGGATAGAAGCGGACGTGCATGACAGGAACGAGCGTGCGCGGGCGAAGTTCGCGGAACGCTTCCAAAAAAATGTCGTTGAGCGTAAGCGGCACGTTCAGGGAAGATTAGCACGTGGACTCGCTCGCTCAAATGCTGCCAAAATCGATCAGCGAAAACATCGCCGCACTTCATTATTTACACTTCATATTTACATTCATTGTTTACTTTTCTTTTTGTGCTTCATGTACTCCTCGACTTCGGCGAGCGTCTTGCGGTGATCGTCGGCGCTCGAGTCGACTGTGTCGATGGAGTCGGTCAGCACAAATTCGTATTGGCTGTTTTCCTCCGCTGTGGCATTGGCCGCACTTTTCAAAGCGCGCAACTTTGACTGGAACTCAGTGTCCGCCTCGATGACCAGCTTCAGCGGTTTGCGTAGATCTTCTTTGCGGCCAACATACATTTCGATGTTGTCATCGAGTTCGCCATAAACAGCAAGAAAGTCCTCGAGCATATCGTGAGTCTTTCGGGCACGCTCAGTTGTCTTTGGGTCGGCCCGCATCTGCTCAAGCTTATTCATGCGATCGCGGGAAAACTTAACGTATAGCTTTAAGCGTTGATCGGGCTCGACCATGGCATCGCGGAGCAGGTCGATCTCGTCCTTGGTGAGCGGATCGCGCCGGTGTTCGGCGGAAAGGCGCAATCCTGTAAAGAAAATCGGCGCGGAGAGAAAAACTACCAAGCCGATCACCGTGCTGAGCACCGTGGTCCGCCATATGGGCCCAGTCATTTTTTCTCCTTCTTCGCGAACATCTCCTTGAGCAACGTCGTACGAACGTCTTCCAATTGCCGAATCGCCAGATCTACGGCAGGTTGGTCTTCAACTGCAAGAGTGCGCTTGATGTCGCGTAATTTATCGGCAATCTTGCGAGCGTCAATCTCGACATTCTTGAGCCGTTTTTGAGTTTGAGTCGCGGCTGCACCCGCCTTTTCGCAATAGGTCACGATGTCCCGCACCGCTTGATGGGCCTGTTCGACTTTTCCGTCGACGTAGAATTTATCGGCATTTCGAAGCTGGTGCTGCGCGATTCGGATACCCAGTTCCGGCCGGTCTTCAGGGCGGGATCGTTCAAAGCGCGCTTTGAGATCGTCTACGGTTTAATCTTTAGCCCCGTAGGTCGACGCAATGGCGAGAAGAAGAAAAAAAGTAAGTCGTCGCATGGCAGCTCAGTGTTTCTTCGGCTCGATAGCGATCAGTCGGTGTTCGGCCTGCCACTCCTGGTCGGGAAACTTCCCTTTACCAACGTCCAAAAAGTGATGATAATCCAGCGCCGCCTGTTTGTAGTCGCGTAAATGATCGTAGGCTGAAGCCCGGAGAAAAAAGCATACCGGCGGAAGATCAGGGTTCACAACAGTGCGGCCATTTAATGCGCGGACGACCAGTTCGTAATTTTTGTTTTCGTTTGCGGCAAAAGCAAGATCGACATAGACATCGGGTGAATCCCGTTTCAGCCGCAGGGCAACGAGAAATTCCTGCTGAGCTTCGGGAAACTTCTTTTGCAGCAAAAGCGCTCGGCCTAACCCTTGATGTGCCTCGGCATCGTTCGGCTGCGATTGGACCAGGGCTCGATATGAAGCTTCTGCAAGATCATTTTTGCCCGCGCCCGCATAAAGGCTGGCAAGGTCGCGTTGTGAATCGAGGTCCTGGGGCGCGAGCTTCGCCGCCGACTGTAACTCTATGATCGCCTCATCTTTCTTACCTTCCGCCTCGAGCAACCGCCCCAGTTGCAGGCGAATGCCGGCATCATTTGGACGCTCAGTGGCCATCCGCCGCAGCAGTGGTTCTGCGTCCGACAACCGATTCGACTTCATGTAGATATTCGTGAGGCCTATCGAAGCCTCCGACGAGTTCGGGTCGAGCGCAAGCGCCTGTTTATATTCCCCTTCGGCGTCGGCAAATTCTTTTTGCCGCTCGTGCAAAAGTCCGGCCGATAAATGCGGCTCGGCGTCCTTGGGCATGAGTTCAGAGGCCTTTTTATAATCCTGCAAGGCGTCGTCCGGCGACTTGCTTTCTACCATGCTTGCGAGAGCCAGCCATGCGCGAGCGTGGCTTTCTTCCGGATGATCGGTGGGCTTCAACTTTGTCGCAGCCCTCAGAAATTCTTCCGCCTCTGGATTATTGGAACGGGCAAGCATCAGTCCAAGGTTCAGATTCGATTCAAAAACATCGGGTTTCGCGGCAACAGATTTTCGGTAGGCTGCCACCGATTCTTCGGGACGATTGAGCCGATTCAGAATGAATCCCAAATCGAACCACGCCTGATAATTGTTCGGATCTTTTTCGAGAGCTTTTTTTAGGAGTGGCTCAGCCGCCGCAAATCCATTCTTTTGGATCTCAGCTTCCGCCTGCGCGATCTCCGGAGGTTGTTCGTCGATGCGCTCTTTGTAGTGACGGACGGTAGTATGGGTTTGGGCGGCGGCAAAGGCGGTGAGTGCTGCGACGATCGAAATCGCGCAGAAAAACATGAAGTGATTTCTAACGTTCACCATGGGTGACGCCGTTTCCATTTAACACTCGTTTTAAGAACTGCCCGGTATACGAATTTTTCAGCTCAGCGATCGCCTCTGGAGGCCCGACACCGACGAGGTTTCCCCCGCGCTCTCCCCCTTCGGGACCCAGGTCAATCACCCAATCGGCGGTCTTGATGACTTCAAGATTATGCTCGATCACAACAATCGAACCGCCCGCATCGATGAGCCGGCGAAATGCGCTGAGCAATTTGCTCACGTCGTCAAAATGCAATCCGGTGGTTGGCTCATCAAAAATATAAAGCATGCGCTGCTTGCGCCGCGGAGAATCGCCGCCTTCGCCTGACCGCGTCACCGGTCGGTTCCCGGGCTGCAGGTGTGCCGCCAGTTTCATGCGCTGCGCCTCGCCTCCAGATAAGGTGGTGGCGGATTGCCCGAGTCGCAAGTAGCCTAGGCCGACCTCATCCAGCACGCGCAACTTCTCTGTCAATCGCGGCACCTCCGCAAAAAACTTGAGAGCCTCGCGGATGGTCAGGTTCAACACTTCGTGAATATTCTTGTTCCGGTACAGAATTTCCAGGATCTGCGGCTTATAGCGTGTGCCTTTGCACTCGTCGCAAAGCAGTTCGACGTCCGCAAGAAACTGCATCTCAACCGTAACCGTGCCGTCGCCCTGACAGTTATCGCAGCGGCCGCCGGGGACGTTAAATGAAAAGTTTCCGGCGGGGAAGCCGCGCTTCTCCGCTTCCGGCAACGAGGCAAATAATTCTCTTATAAGATCGAAAGCCTTGATGTAGGTAACCGGATTTGACCGCGGGGTGCGCCCAATGGGCGATTGATCGACGAGCACGACATCGTCCAGATAGTCTTCTCCCTCGATGCTATCCCACAAGGAGGCGGTCGCCCCACTCCCGGTGCCGTTGCCTTGGCGTTTTGCCTCGACTAATCCCTTGTACAAAACATCATGCAGCAGCGACGATTTACCGGAACCGGAAACGCCGGTGATCGCGACCAGCATTCCGAGCGGAATTTCGAGGTCGATCCCTTTCAGGTTGTGAGCGCGAGCGCCGGCAATGCTCAGTTTCTGAGAGCCTGGTTGCCGACGGCGGGCCGGCATCTGAATGTGAAGTTCGTCCGCAAGATACCGCCCCGTAAGCGAGTGCGGCATCTTTAAGATTTCATCATAACTACCAGAGCCAACAACCTTGCCACCGTTTTCTCCGGCGCCTGGGCCGAGATCCAGAATGTGATCGGCTGCGCGCATGATGTCGGGGTCGTGTTCAACAACCAGGATGGTGTTCCCCAGATCGCGCAAGTTCTGCAAAATCTTGATCAGGCGGTGCGTGTCGCGGCTGTGCAATCCGATGGAGGGCTCGTCGAGAACATAGAGTGTCCCAACGAGTCGCGAGCCAAGCGAAGTGGCGAGTTGAATACGCTGCGCTTCTCCGCCAGACAAGGTCGATGCCAGGCGATCGAGCGTTAAATATTCCAAACCAACTTCGTTCAGAAAGCGCAGCCTTTCCCGAAGCTCGATCAAAAGTCTGTCCGCAATCGCAGCCTGTTGCGGCGAAAGAGAGAGGTGGGCGAAAAAATTAGCAGCCTCTTCGACGGTCATGCTGCATACCTGGCAAATGTTCTTGCCTTCGATTTTCACTTGTCGAGCTTCCACGCGCAGCCTGTTGCCATTGCATTCCGGGCACTGTGTATACCCACGATATCGGCTCAGAAATACGCGCACGTGTAACTTGTACTTCTTGCGCTCGAGATATTGGAAGAAACCGCGCACGCCCTCAAAGCCGCGCCCTCCGTCGATGATCACCCGCCGGTGCTCTTCGTCGAGCTCATACCAAGGCTCGTCAAGCGGAATGCGAGCCTGCCGGGCAAAGCGTTTGAGCTCGGTGAAGTATGCGCGATATTTCGGCTTCGTCCAGGGCTCGATGACACCTTCATTCAGCGTTTTGCCCTTGTCAGGGATCACCAGATCGAGATCGAAGTCGATGGTGTTCCCGAAGCCTTGGCAGCGCGGGCAAGCGCCGTAGGGATTATTGAACGAAAACAACCGCGGCTCCGGCTCTTCGTAACGCGTGCCGTCGTTCTTACACTCGAAGCGATGGGAGAAACGAAATCGTTGCGCCGCTTCGTCATCCCGCGGCGCGGTTTCAAAAATGACCTCGCCACTTTCCCGATATCCGATCTCCACCGCGTCTACGATGCGCGAGCGCTGGTCGGGGGCGACCACGATGCGATCCACCAACCCGAACACCGGGGCCGAAAAATCAATATCGAGCAATGACTCAGGGCTCGAAAATTCGTAGATCTGGCCGGCTTGAAATAAGCGATTAAAACCGCGCCTGCGCAGGTCGGAGAGTCGCGTCTTTATTGCGTCGGACGGAAGCTTCGCATCCGCGGCGGCTTTCTTGCCTCGAGGTTTCTTGCCTTTCTTGTCATCCGCGGATGGAGTCTCAATTTGCACCGGGAAAAAAACATTGAGCCGCATACCCTCGCCTAATGCCAGCAAGCGCTCGACGACTTGGTCGACCGTATCTCTTTTTACTTCCTGGCCGCACAAGACGCAGTAGGTACGACCCACGCGAGCGAAAAGGAGGCGCAAATAGTCAAAAATCTCGGTCGCGGTAGCGACGGTCGATCGAGGATTCCGGGTTGAATTCTTCTGCTTGATGGCGACCGCTGGAGCGATGCCGTCGATCAAATCAACGTCCGGTTTCTCGATGCGCTCAAGAAACTGGCGCGCGTATGCCGACAGTGACTCGACGTAACGCCGCTGACCCTCGGCGTAAATGGTATCGAAGGCGAGCGAAGACTTACCCGAACCGGAGACTCCGGTCACCACAGTCAGAGTATTGTGTTCGATTTCAAAATCGACGTTTTTGAGGTTGTGGACCCGTGCCCCACGAACAATAATGCTATCTGTCGACATCTTCCCCTATACAGATGGTCAAAAACTTGATGATGAATCTTTCTATTATAAAGGGTCGCGTATAAAGGGGTCGCGATCTGCTGGGCGGGCGGGCCGGAAGCCGTTCCGTGGCTTCGTTGAAAATATGCATTTGCTTTTCTTGCTACTGGGCCGCGAAGAAAAACAGGATCAGGATATAGATCCATAACCCAGTCATGCAGTGCCAATACCAGGAAGCGACGTCGACTACGATCCGCCGCGATTCCACGGGTCGCTTCAACATTGCAGCAACATTTGCGAAGAAGAGAGCCAGTATTCCGCCGGCCAGATGCAATCCGTGCATGGCTGTAAGCATGTAGATGAAGGAAATGCTCGTGCCGCCCCGCAGATGAAATCCTCCGCCCGAAAGTTTTTGCCAAACAAAGAGCTGACCGCCTAGAAATCCGAAGCCAAAAAAAACAGTCGTGGCCAGCCACGGTCGGCGAACTTCTTCGCCCAACGAAATTCCCGGAACGCCTCGCAACGGTGCCAGCGCCGCATCGCGAGTAATTTGTCGACGTGCGAGCTCCATCGTAACGCTGCTCAAAACGAGGATCGCGGTGTTGACCAGTAGCAGCAACCAAGGCAGCCGCACCGGCAGCCAAGCATGCAGATAAGCTGCCTTGCTCGAGTCAAGCTCAACGTAACCGCGCCGAATCAAGTAGGCGGCGGTGAAAGAAATAAAAAGAACCAGGATCGGAGTCATGGCGACGGCAAGCCCCATGCGTGCGCGACGAAGCCGCTCGCCATAGTCGGGAAGCGAGTCAGGAACGAAATCCGGCATCCCATCGCCGCCGCCCGAGCCGTCGTCCCCACCCCCGGTGTGCGGAGGAAAAACGCCCCCATGCTGGCCCGCGGAACGGCTGCCGAAATTTGTTAGCCGAGGCATGGGCACCATTCTTCAAGCGCTGAACAGGCGCTGACGGGAGGTCGCAGAATTTCAGGTGATCGTCCAGTCAATCGTAATGAATATTCAAAGCGCAACGTGATCGAGCCGACAAACCAAGCTTGCGAAAGGGGGGCCATCGATATTCCGACCGAGAGTCGAGACCGAACGAATCGTAATTGAGCCGATCCGTGGTTCACTGTGTAATAGATGATCTCACCCCACCCAGAGGCTTCGCAATCCACCTCTATTTGAGCCTCGCTAGTTTGCGCCCCGCTGGCGTGCCAAATAAAATGTACATTGGGTGAAAGAAGTTCATGCGAGAGTGGCGGAATTGGCAGACGCACCAGACTTAGGATTCTGTAGAAGCGATTGGCGTGCACTTGGAGATTAAGCCAGTTTCCATGTAAAACCTATATCAGGCAAGGCTTTCAAGGCCGATCACGATTCGCTTAAACTCAACATGTGGCAAAGGTCCTGCCTACAAATTGCCTACAAAGACCTCATGCGACTTCCTTTCAATCTCGACTGACTGGCACGGACGCAGATTTAGCCGCCAGAGCTGTATGAGTCGTGAGTGAAATGCGCTGCAATACGTTCCAGAAACTGGTGCGGTCCGGGCATCTCCCGTCCACGGGAGATCGCCAAGTTTAGCGTGTGGGGCTACTAGGGCTTATAGGTCGGTGCGGATGAGAACAGACCCATCAAGTTTGTTTTTGCGATTAAGATATTTCCACCGCCTTCCTATCCGATGATCCGGCAATTAGCCCTTAATTTCAAGTCATGTTCTAGTGCTGGATGACCAATTCGCTTTGCTTCTAACCGCGATCCGTTCTTCGACCTCAAAATGATATGCCAGCACCCTGCATTCTTCAGCTGCGTGACGATGTTTTCTTTCCGGCGGGTGATACAACGAGAATTTGGCTGCGACGGACTCTTGAGGGTTTGGGCCCGCCGTCTCCCCGAGAGAGAGCAGAAGCCGAGGAGCTTCGAGCGTCTGGGAGAATGTTTCGAAATTCGGCCCCCTCATCAGCCCCTCCTAAGAGAGAGCAGAAGAGAACCCGAGAAGAGAAGAAGTACGCCGAGGGTGTGCGCTCACCGTTCTACTAGTATAAAAATCGCGCTCCAGACTGAGGAGCGCAGCGAGATGGGGCCCGCAATTTCTTCGAGCAGGGAGGGGCAGGGAGTCTGCGCCCCAGCGAGCCCATGATTCGAGAGTTGGGCCCGCCAGGGCCGTGTCCCTCTATGAAAGGCAAGCTGCAAATAAACCGCCCAAAAGATGCGTTTGATTGATTATCATGCTTTAGCCGCGAAAACTACATGTCCACCATTAAGGCTTTTATTATCTGCAGCTTGCATGACACATCGTTGCCAATCCTGACGACATTTTTTATCCTCAAAATGAGTAAAAATCACGCGAAATCCTTATATTCGTGCGGAATCTCACTGGTAAGTGTAATGGAATCAATTGGTTAAGTACAGTTATAAATAAAGGGGTGGGTAACTAACTGGCTATACTAGTGGGTAAACCCCTCAAAATGTGGACCAATCATTGCTCAGCGCGAACTTTAGCGCTTACTGACAGACCGTCGTTGTTTTTCGCTGCTATCACCGGACTACTCCCCCGAATTCTTGCCTTTGGCCGTCTCCCGAAAGCCTAATTTTTACGCATGATGCCGTGCCAAGTTAATCTCACCAAGAGGGTCCGCACGATGGCCCGACTGCGGCTACTGTCCTGTAGTTTTGTCGTCGAATGGCCACATTAAGGCTGATGCGGTCCTCCGTCAACGCAAGCCAGAGGACCACATCCCGACGGCACATGTTCTCGAGTGGTCTGAAGGCTCGAAGCGGGTACGGCTGTAACCGGAAGGTTCGAGAGTTGGGCCCGCGTCTCTCGGGAGAGTGAAGAAGCGGAGGAGCATCGAGGGTCTGGGACAAGATTTCGAAATTCGGCCCCCTCATCAGCCCCTCCTAAGAGAGAAGAAGAGAACCTCAGAAGAGAAGAAGTACGCCGAGGGTGTGCGCTCACCGTTCTACTGAAGAGAAAAATTGCACTCCAGCCCTGAGGAGCGCAGCGGGATGGGCCCACAATTTCTTCGAGCAGGAAGGGGCAGGGAGTCTCCGCCCCAGCGAGCCCATGATTCGAGAGTTGGGCCCGCCGTCTCCTCGAGAGAGTGCAGAAAGCCGAGGAGCATCGAGGCTCTGGGAGAAGATTTCGAAATTCGGCCCCCCTCATCAGCCCCTCCTAAGAGAGAGAAGAAGAGAAACCCCCAGAAGAGAGAGAAGTGCGCCGAGGGTGTGCGCTCACCGTTCTACTAGTATAAAAATCGCACTCCAGCCTGAGGAGCGCAGCGTCAGGGGCCCACAATTTCTTCGAGCAGGGAGGGGCAGGGAGTCTCCGCCCTCGCGAGCCCTTGGTTC
>JAYVCW010000259.1:0-16936 GCA_043749775.1 Acidobacteriaceae bacterium
CGTGCAAGTGAGATCGTGGTGTCAGCCAGGTTTTGTCCAGACCGGCTCTCCAGACCGGTCATGACGCGGCAAGCCGCGCCGCTACAGTGGTTTGGGGCAGCACTGGCGGTTTGCCGTTCACTGTATAATCTAAAATTCCGATGAGCTATCAGGTACTGGCGCGCAAATACCGGCCACAGAAGTTTTCGGACGTAATTGGTCAGGAACATGTCACTCGCACCTTGCAAAATGCTATTTCGCAGGAGCGCATTGCGCACGGGTACATTTTTAGCGGCCACCGCGGAATCGGGAAGACAACTGTCGCCCGCATCCTGGCGATGGCTTTGAATTGCCGTTCCGCGGAGAAGCCTTCCGCGGAACCGTGCGGCATTTGTGAATCGTGCACCGAGGTTCGGGCGGGCAATGCCGTCGACGTCATCGAAATCGATGCGGCAACGAATCGTGGAATCGACGAGATCCGCGAGTTGCGCGAAGCCGCACGTTATCGCCCCGCGCGTGATCGTTTCAAAATTTACATCCTCGATGAAGCGCATCAGATCACCGATGCGGCCTTTAATGCACTGCTGAAAACACTGGAGGAGCCCCCGAGTCACGTCGTTTTTATGATGGCGACGACGCAGCCCGAGGATATTCCGCAGACCATTCGTTCTCGCTGCCAGCATTTCAGTTTTCGCGCGGTAAAGTTTGACGACATCATGGGCCAGCTGCGCGAGATCGTTACCCAGGAAAAAATTCCCGCGGATGATGACGCGCTAGCCTTGCTGGCCGAAGCCGGCGACGGATCGCTACGTGACGCATTATCGATTCTCGATCAGGCGATTGCATCGACCTCCGACCACCTGACGCTCGACTCGGTGCGCAGTTTGATTGGATCGGCTCCGGCTGCGGCGCTTGAGACGGTGATGCAGTCGGTTCATGAAAGCTCAAGCGAGAAAATTCTGGTGTTGGTCGATGAACTGATTGGCGAAGGGCATAGCCCGACTCACTTCGCGCGACAGCTGGTACGCTTTTTGCGCAACGTGACCGTAGCGAAAATTGCCGGTAAAGATTCGGCGCTGCTGCAGATTTCATCCGATGAGCGCGCTCGCGTCGCAAGAATTGCAGAACTATTCACCGAAGAAGATCTGGCGCGACATCTGCAAATTATGCTCCGCACTCATGGAGAGCTTGGCTATCGGCAGGAGCAGCGTTTTCATCTTGAGTTGGGACTGCTGAAGATGGCGCATGCGCAACGTCTGCTGCCGCTTGAGCAACTGTTGAGCGACTTGGGAACTGCGGGCGCTGGCCGCCCCGCACCGCGACCTGTATTAGCTTCGGCGAGCGCACCGCGAAGCTATCCCGCTGCTGCGGGGTCAAACTCGGGGGATGCGCGCCGTAGCGATGCGGTAGCCTCGCCGCGATCGAATAATGTTTCGCCATTTGCCGCAGACTCGGCTCGCAAGAGCACGCCTAAAGCTGAAAGTAGCTCTGAGCCAGCCGTCTTAACGGGTGAGGGAGCTCGCTCCACATGGTCGAACTTGTCGTCGTCGTCGTCCTCCTCCTCGGTCTCGGTGAATCTGGGAGCGACTGCTCTGGCCGTCGAAGAGATGCCGACCGAATCAGCATCTGAACCTCTGACGGCGCTTGAAACGCAAGCGGCAGTCGGGACGAAAGCGGCGGCCGGGACGCAGGCCGCAGAGTTTACGCGTACGCAGGAGACGTTAAGGCAAGTCGCACAGCCGGAGCCGGCAACGCCGATCCGGCCTGCTTCGAGCGGTATTCCGCAACCGCTGCAGGGAGCGTCTGCAACCTCCGACGTTCACTCGCTGCGCGATGCGGTACTGAGTGCTCTGAGCAATCAGTTGATGCTGGTGTCGTTGCTGGAAGCCGCGGAATGGGCGCTGAACGGAAATTCGCTCGTCTGCAAGGTGGCGGCTTCGATGACCATGATTGAGATGTCATTCACGGCCGAGGCAAAGCGCACGGCCAGTGCCGCAGCCAGTGGTGCGGCCGGACGTCCCATCAAAATGCTGGTCGAGCCGGGAGGCGTGTTGCAATTGGCGGCGCCCAGGCTTCCGGCAGCGAACGGGAGCGCCCGCAGCCGGGCGGAACAGGATCCAATCGTGCAGCGTATGCAAGAAAAATTCAAAGCGCAAATTCGCACGGTAATCGACTACCGCGAGAAAAGCTAGGCAATGTCCGGATTCAATCTGCAGGACCTCATGTCGCAAGCGAAGCAGCAGTACGAAACGCTGCAGAAGAAAATGGAGCAAACCGTGGTTGAAGCCTCGTCTGGCGGCGGCTCGGTGACAGTAAAGATGGATGGCCGTAAGCAAGTTCTGGCCGTCAAGATCGATCCCGAAGCCGTCAAAGGCGGCGACCTGGAGATGCTTCAGGACCTGGTGATGGCGGCGGTGAATGAGGCCGGGCGCAAGGTAGACCAGACCATGCAATCGAGCGTAGGCGGCATGCTCGGGGGACTGGGAGGCATGTTGTAGTTCTGGCGATTCAGACGAAGGCATTTGCTCTTATTAACGCCTAGGTATTAGCGCCTAGTATTAACGCCTGGACTACGAAAATCCCCATGTCTCGTTTCGCTGGACCCATGACGCGCCTGATCGACGAGCTCAAGAAACTGCCGGGAATCGGCAACAAGAGCGCACAGCGTTTGGCGTTCCACATTTTGCGCTCGAGCGCCGATGACGCGGCCGCGCTCGCTTCCGCCGTTCAAGAACTTAAAGCGAAACTTCAACTTTGCTCCACTTGCAATAACATTACAGACGTCGATCCTTGCGTCTATTGCAGCAGTCCTACCCGAAATCAGAAACTGGTTTGCGTGGTCGAAGAGCCAACGAATATCGCCTCGGTGGAAAAGACGCGGCATTTCAACGGCGTTTACCACGTCCTGCACGGCTCGATTTCTCCGCTTCATGGTGTGGGGCCGGAACAGCTTCGCATCGGCAATCTTTTATCTCGGGTTAGTGGCGGCGAGATTGAAGAAGTAATCCTTGCGACCAATCCCACGGTTGAAGGAGAAGCCACCGCAACCTACCTGGCGCAACAACTCAAACGCCAAGGGTTACGTGTCACGCGGATTGCCATGGGAATTCCCGTCGGCAGCGACATCGAATACACAGATGAGGTCACGATGCTGAAGGCTATGGAGGGGCGGAGAGAGATGTAGCGCCGTCGCCGAACTCCTACGCTGACTGCCATCACTTAATTCATCGTTACGCGACTCATGAAGAGGTAAGCTTTCTCGTACTAGTCAGCCACGATATTGGGGTTCAGGAACAAGTTGCTTTCTTCCAACACCGATTCCAATCCCTTCGGAAGCGCGCCCTGGTTGTACTCCGCCATCCTGTTCTTCCACTTTAAGAAGTCAGTAATGCTCTGCGGTTCAATGCGAACCTCGACCCGACGCAAGCTGGCGAGCAGCAGGTTCATCTCGTGTTGAAAACCGAGTGGTGATCGCAGATTTTTTAGAGATCGTTTGGCGATTTCGATCTGCCGGCCTTCGGCTTCAAGTAATCCCCAGCCCTTGGGAAGTTCAACCGCTCGGACCATGCCTTTCGGAGCGAGATAGTAGCGCTCGCATCCGACCCCATTCTCTGGATTTTTACGGCAATCCTTATCGCGATCCGCAATGAAATCACCGCGCGAAACTTTGCACTCCACCAGTACCGAGTGACAAGCTTTCTTCCATCCGATTGCGTCCGGCATCTCTCCACTGATGCAAGCCTGCTCGCTCAAGACGACTCCGCAGCGATAGCGGCGCAGCCAATGCACTGCCATGCCGACCAACTTTGCGTGGGTGTAATTCATATCTGATTGTTGTGAGAGAGTCGCAAACGCGGACTCAACCTAGTGAGTTTGCTGAATGAATTTTCTTCTGAGAAGTAGCAGAGTAGCTTCGGCGCGATCTTGGTTGCGCTATAGCTTTTTGCGCAACAACGCTCCGGCACAGCGGAGACCCGCTCTCAGCCTCGAACCGATCGATCGGGAAAATAGAAAGTCGACGAAATTCTCCATTTCGGCGGCGAATCCGCTCTCGTACCCGAACCACCAGATTTTTTTCATCCCCGGAAGATAGTCGTTTGCGATGTACTTCACGCGCACCATCTCTTCGAGGCCCCATCGTCCGTGAGTGCGGCCAATGCCACTCGACTTTACGCCGCCGTGCGGAGCCTCGCTGATGCTGAAACAGGAGACCGCATCGTTCACCATCACCGTGCCCGCCTTGATCTGGCGCGCCACGCGCTCGCCGCGCGAACGATTCTTCGTCCACACGCTGGCTGCTAATCCAAAAGCTGAGTCGTTAGCCAGACGAATTCCTTCGGCCTCGTCTCTGAATGACGCGATGGGAAGTACGGGGCCAAATGTTTCCTCTTGCATGATCCGCATGGTGTGATCGACATCGACGAGAACAGTAGGGGCAAAAAATGTCGAGCCCAGTTCAGGGAGGCGACTACCGCCCGTCAGTATGCGCGCTCCCCGCTGCACCGCATCCTTGAGTTGCGCTTCCACCACGCGCACTTGCCTGTCATTTATCATCGTGCCAACGATCATCGGCCCAATTTCGGTGGCGGCATCCATGCCATTCCCAACCCAAAGCTTTTTTGCCTTCTCGCAGCAAGCATCGACGAAGGCGGAATATATGCTGTGGTGCACGTAGCAGCGTTCGACGGACAGACACGTTTGCCCCGCGTTCATGAAGGCTCCCCACACTGCGCCACTCGATGCGACGTCGACTTCGGCGTCTTCGAGCACCAGCATTGCATCTTTACCTCCCAGTTCGAGGACGATCGGCAGCAGCCTCTGCCCCGCCGTTTCTGCGATGCGACGACCGGTAGCGACGCTTCCGGTGAACACCAGTTTGTCGATCTCGCCGGAAACGAGTTCGGCCCCGGTGGCTCCGTCACCGGGCAAAACCTGAAACACGTCTTCGGGTACGCCAGATGTTCGAAGTAGGTTTTGCAGCTCGATTGCGACCAGCGGAGTGAGTTCCGACGGTTTGAGTAGTACCGCATTCCCTGCCACGAGAGCGGACAAAGTTTCCGTGGCCGGGATTGAGAATGGATAATTCCATGGCGAGATGATCCCGATCACGCCATAGGCCGTTCGATGAATGCTGCCAGCCTTGCTCTTCATGACCAGGTTGCCATGCGGTAACTTCTGGTCACGCAGAATTGCGTAACCGTTCTCGATGAGAAATCGAGCCGCATCGAGGACAACGAGGACCTCGGTCAAGAGCGCTTCGACGAATGGCTTACCGGCTTCAGCGGTGATGAGCCGGGCTATGTCCGATTTCCGCGAGAGCAGAAGCTGCTGAAAACGCCGCATAACTTTAAGGCGTGCCAAAATTCCGAGTGCTTCCCACGCGGGCTGCGCGGTTCGTGCACGCATAACTGCCGCACGCACTTCCGCTGGGCCGGCACTATCCACTTCGCCCAGAACTTCTCCGGTAGCCGGGTTCACCGACGCGATGCGGGATATTTTTATTTCGGCATTCGTTGCCATCTGCGAAGAAGTGTACGCGGGGGCCGAGGGTCGTGCCAGTCAGTGACATTGAGGGCAGTACTAGCGCGATCAATATTCAACGCCAACCAGATAGAGACCGCTGGGGGGGACCGTAGGTCCAGCAGAGGCCCGAACCCGAGCATCGATGATTCGGGGCAGGTCGTTCGGTCTCAAAGTTCCCTTCCCTATGAGCAAAAATGTTCCGACCAGGTTTCTCACCATGTGATGAAGAAATCCGTTGCCTCGAACGGTATAGATAAATTCGTCGGCCTCCCGCGTCCACGAGGATGAAAATATGGTTCGAACATTGACATTGCTGACGTGATTCCCGCCGATGGAGGGTGTAGCCGCCAGGCGCGAAACGCGCTCCGGGTCGACTGCGGCAAAGGAGGTGAAGTCGTGCTCGCCTTCTATGAAGTGTACGGCTGCCTCCATCGCACTCTCTTCGAGCGGATACGGATAGTGCCAGACATATCGCGCAAGAAGCGGGGGACAGATGGGGCTTCGCAAAATACGGTAACGGTAAGTTTTTGCCTTCGCCGATTTGCGCGCATGGAATTCCAGCGGAACCTCGGCAACTTCCATAATTCGAATCGCAGCGGGCAGGATATCGTTCAGCGCGCGCAGCCAGTTTGCCTCAGGCATGGGAGAAGCCGTGGCAAAACTCGCGACCTGCGCCAGCGCATGAACCCCGGCATCGGTGCGTCCGGAACCTTGCGGCAGTACATTTTCCTTGGTGAGCCGTCCAATGGCAGAGGCTAGAGCTCCCTGAATTGTGGGGCGGCCGGGCTGCGTCTGCCAACCGTCAAAGTCCGTACCATCATATGCAATAGTCAGTCGAAGGTTGCGCACATTCTTTTTCGAGTCTTTAGCGGTGCCAGCATCATCTGTAATCGATTATTGCCCTAGTGGGCCGTCATAAAGCGACAAACGGTGTCAGCTATACTATGTCACTTACAGCTCACAGAAATGGAGTTGAGTTTGTCAGTGGAACTCTTGCCGGTTGTTTTACGTATCAGAAAATGGTCGTTAGAAGGTGACACGAAAGTACGGACCACCACGTCCGTCCCCCCGGTTGATCGCTTGATTGTGATTTTGATGGAGATGATACGAATGCGAAGTACGAGGCTTGTAACTGTGTTTCAACGTGCATGTTCTCTTTTTCTTGTCATGGCGTTGGCGCCAACGGGATGGGGGCAGGACACGTCATCTGTGCCGGCGGCGCCGTCAGCGCAGATGCAAAACCAGCAGGTGCCGGGCCAGTTGAGCGCTCCGACGAAGACACAGCCCTTTGACGTGCGCGAATATGCAAAGCCCAAGTCTCACGTTGGAAATCCTTTGGCGCCCTATAAGGCGCGTGATGTGGAAGCTCCAAATCTTTCGAACGCCCCACGCATTCGCGACCTCTTGCACGATGGCAAGCTCTATATCTCGATGAATGACGCGGTTGCTCTCGCGCTCGAAAATAATCTGGATATCGCGATTGCGCGCTACAACCTGAACATCGCGGACACCGATATTTGGCGCGCCAAAGCTGGCGCAAACAGGATTCTTGGTGTGAACGAAGGAGTCGTACAAAATACTCCGGGCGGCGGTGTAGGGGGACTTGGTACACAGGTCGGCTCAGGGCAAGGCGGCACCTCCGTTGGTGCTGGTGGTGCAGGCGCGGGGTCAAGCGGCCTGGTGCAGTCCACGTTGGGAAGCGGCCCGATTATTTCCAGCTTCGATCCGATTTTGACCTCCACTCTTCAACTGGACCAGAACCGCACACAATCCTTCAGTCCATTCAACGCCCAGTTCTCGGCTAGTCACACCTCCACTTGGGATTTCGGCTATCAGCAAGGCTTTCAGTGGGGAACCAATATCTCCGTGGGCTTCAACAACACACGCGGATCACAAAGTCCGCTGACTGGATTCCAAGCCTTTACCAGCCAATTCAATTCCAGCTTCCGCGCCCAAGCCACCCAGCACCTGCTGCAGGGCTTCGGCTTCGCTCCCAACACTCGCTTCATTCGAATCGCTAAGAACAATCGCGAGATTTCGGATATAGCTTTTCGCTGGCAGATTACAACGACAGTCGATCAGATTGAAAACATGTATTGGGACCTGGTCTACGCTTACGAAAATGTCAGGGTGCAAAAGGAGCAGCTGGCATTCGGGCAGAAGACACTCTCTGACACCCAAAAGCAGGTCGACATTGGAACGTTAGCGCCAATCGAGGTAGTTCGCGCGCAAAGCACGGTGGCCAACAACCAGCAGAGCCTTACAATCGCGCTAACCAACCTGCAGCTCCAGCAGTTGCTCATGAAAAATGCTCTCAGTCGAACCTTGGTCGATCCTGTGCTGGCCGATGCAGAAGTCGTTCCCACCTCAACCATGGAACTGCCGCCGCAGGAACCGATTGTGCCGATCCAGGACTTGATCAACGATGCGTTAAGTCATCGGCCGGAATTGGCGGAGCAACGCATCAATCTCACGAATACCGACATCAGCAACAAAGCCATTCGCAGCTCACTTTTGCCGACCGTCGACCTGTTCGCGTATTACCAGGGAACTGGACTGGGCGGTGCTCTAAATCCTCAATATCAATGCTCGGCTCCGGGCAACCAGTGTTTGGGGCAATCGACGCCCGTGACGTCGTACGGTGCGACGTTGGGTCAGGTATTTGATTCCACTGCTCCAGACAAGGGGGTAGGGATCCAACTATCAATTCCACTACGCAATCGTGCTGCGCAGGCAGACCAGGTACGAGGCGAATTGGAATATCGGCAATCGCAGATACGCTTGCAGCAGGTCGAGAATCAGGTGCGCATCGAAGTGCGTAATGCCCAATTCAGCGTGCAGCAAAACCGTGCCAGTGTCGATTCCGCTCAGGCTGCGGCAAACTTCGCTCGCGAATCGCTGAGCGCAGAACAAAAGAAATACACGCTCGGGGCATCGACTTCGACAGCCGTACTGCAGAACCAGGCGGCAATGACGCAGGCTGAAGTGACTCTGGTATCGGCGAAGGCGGCCTATGAAAAGTCTGAGGTTGAACTCGACCGCGCCGTCGGAGTTCTGCTCGAGCACGCCGGCATTATTTTGGCTGACGCCGAGCGCGGAGAGATCACCCACATGCCGAATATTCCGCACGTGGCTCCGCGGCCTGCAGAGCAGATGGTTCCTGCGTCGACTCCGGCTCAGGCCCCACCCCCACAGCGGTAATTCACACGAGCCGGGGAGAACAGAGACGGGACAAAAAGAGACGCCGGGTAACCGCCCGGCGTTTTTCTTTTGCGGAGCACGAGCGCTCGCGTATCCTCTCAGCGTGATGCTACCTGATCAAAGTGTAGGGACGGGGGAGCCCGTCCGCCCAAGCCGAGCGCGGCGCGAATTTTTGTTCACCGCAGTTCGCTGGAGCCGCGCGTGATCCTCTCCGTCGTCATCATCACCCACAACGAAGAGGCAAATATTGGACGGACTTTGAAGAGCGTTGAGTCTCTGGTAGCGCATGGCAAAGGTGAGATCGTTGTCATCGATTCGGGATCGAACGATCGAACGGTCGAGATTGCGCAATCTTTCGGCGCCAGGGTCTTTGTCGAGGAGTGGAAGGGGTATGCCGCACAAAAGAATTCCGCTATCGAGAAAGCGTCGGGCGAATGGATTTTAAGTCTGGACGCGGATGAAGAAGTTGAAGCGGAGTTGGTCAAGGAAATCTTAGCCGTCTCACAGGCTAATCTTGTCGAGGCTTTAAACTCCGACCCAAATGACTCGCTCGGAACTGCGGAAAAAGTCATAGCAATAGAGGAGGGGCAAGCTTCAAACTCTCCGAGCGGTTTCCAGGTCTCCCGCAAAAATTTCTTTCTCGGCAGGTGGATCAAGAACGGGGGCTTCTGGCCCGATCCTAAGCTTCGGCTGTTTCGTCGAGGCGCGGCGCAGTTTGAAGATCGTGCTGTACATGAGGATGCGAAACTGATGAAAGGTTCTACCGGGAAGTTGCAAGGGGCGTTGCTGCACCACTCCTACCCGACGTTGGCTGATTACATCGATCATATGAATCGTTATTCGTCGCTGGGCGCGGGGATGGTGAAGCCAAGGGATAGATTCAGCGTCGCCAACATTGTGGTGCGGCCGATGGCGACGTTTTTGTATAACTATTTTGTTCGAACCGGATTTCTGGACGGCCGCGAGGGTCTGCTTTTGCATTTGTATCATTCGACCTACGTATCGTGGAAATATGCCAAAGCGTGGGAGGCATCCCGGAAAAAGATGTAGAGACGCGGCTCTCCGCCCTCCCGCTGTGAATGCCTTCAGGATAATGCTGTGGAATTAGGCGCTTTCTAACTGGCGCGTTCGCTAAATGATCTTGGTGTGATGCGCAGGATGTCGTATTTCACTTCGACTGATCGGTTAGGGAAAGCGGATTCAACGTACGCTTTCACGTCGGAAACCGAGGGAACTCCGTCGCGTCCGGTGAGACCGCGCGCGTCATCAAGCAGAACGATGTGCTCGAGAGGATGTCTCAAGATGGATTTGATCTCGACTGAGAGTCGGTCTGGTTCGCCCTGTTTACCGATCCAACCGTAGTAGCCGGCGTCGAGCCAGAAGAGAGCTGGCCGAGAAAGTTGATCCAGCAATTCAGGAATTACGATTCGGCTATCGCCGCAAATGATTTTTATGTGGGGTGCGGACGCGAATTTTTTTCGAGCGCGTTCCGCCAAGTCTGGGACGAATTCAACTGAATAAATTTGGCTGAAGTTTCGCTTCATTGCAGCGACCATCTCGCCGTAGTAGGTTCCAGTTTCAACAAGAGTCTGGAGTTGGAACTTTTTTCCATACTCCCGGACTGTTTTCTGCTTGAGGAGATGCGGGGAACGGGTTGGACGCCCTCGCAGAATCCAGTACCAGTAATCGGGATAGTGGCCGAGTGCCTTGTAAATGCCGTAGACGGGCGTGCGCTGCAAGAGACGGCGAAATGCTTTCAGAATTTCCTCCCGGCGAAGATCTCCAAGCATAGGGGCGCGTGAAAAGAGCCGTCAAGGCGATCGAAGGTCACTTGCCTGAAGGTCAGTCGCCTGAAGATCAGGCGCCGGAAAACCACTCGCCCACAGGGCGATTGCGAGAACCGAGCCAACCGCTCGGTCGGTACCCGCTTTTGCGGCGTCTCAACCGCTCCTCTATGATCACTTTAGTCAGTTTGCTGGGTGAACACAAAGGGAGTCATGGCCGAAGAAAAGGCAAAGCGTAAAGGAAGCAAGCTCGCTGAGGATCCGATTGCCGACGTCTTTGCTGGTCGGGAACCTAGCTCTTCCGAAAAAGATTGGGCGAGCAAAACTCTCGCGCCCACGCTAGAGAAAGCTCCAGAAAAGCCGATCGGGGCAGCCACCGGCACGAATCTCGACGAAAACGGCAACGCGCGTTTTAGCACAATTTCTGATGTCCCGATTCGCCGTCTTTACACGCAGTCCGATCTTCCCGCCGACTGGAATTACGATCAATACCTCGGCTATCCCGGCCAAGCGCCGTACACGCGCGGCATTCACTCCACCGGCTACCGCGGCAAATTGTGGACGATGCGAATGTTTTCCGGCTTCGCTTCGCCGGAAGAAACGAACCAGCGCTACAAGTATCTTCTCGAACACGGTGGGGGCGGGCTTTCGGTGGCCTTTGATCTGCCAACGTTAATGGGCTATGACTCCGACCACGCGGCCAGTGAAGGCGAGGTTGGCAAGTGCGGAGTCGCTATCGACTCGCTCGAAGACATGGAGATTCTCTTCGAGGGCATCCCGCTGGAAAATATCACGACATCGATGACCATTAACTCGCCAGCCAGCATTCTCTGGGCGATGTATCTGGTGGTAGCGGAGAAACAGGGCGCAGACTGGAAGAAGATTTCTGGCACGCTGCAAAACGACATTCTCAAGGAATATATCGCGCAGAAGGAATACATCTACCCGCCGGCGCCGTCGATGCGCCTGGTGATCGATACATTTGAATTTGGATCGAAGGTGACGCCGCGCTTCAATACCATCTCCATCTCTGGTTATCACATTCGCGAGGCGGGATCGACGGCGCTCCAGGAACTGGCCTTCACGATTTACGACGGCGTCGAGTATGTGGAGTGGGCCCAGCGCCGCGGCTTGGACGTTCATGATTTTGGACCTCGTCTGAGCTTTTTTTTCAACGCGCACAATGACTTCTTTGAAGAGATCGCGAAATACCGCGCCGCGCGCAAGATCTGGTATCGCTTAATGAAAGACCGCTTCGGGGCGAAGAACGAGCGCAGTTGCCTGATGCGCTTCCACACGCAGACGGCTGGCGTTTCATTGCCGGCGCAGCAACCGAAGAACAATATCGCTCGAGTGGCCCTGCAAGCTCTGGCGGCGGTGTTGGGGGGCACGCAGTCTCTTCATACCGACGCCTATGACGAGGCGCTTGCTTTGCCGACGGAAGAGGCGGCGCGCATCGCGCTGCGGACGCAGCAGATCATCGCTTTCGAGTCGGGCGTAGCGCAAACTGTCGATCCTCTGGGCGGAAGTTATTTCGTTGAGAAGCAGACGCTTGATATGGAAAAAGGAGCGTTTGATTATTTCGAGAAGCTCGATCAGATGGGTGGCATGGTGAAGGCAATCGAGCGCGGATATCCGCAAAAAGAGATTGCCGAGGCCAGCTACCACTACCAGCGCGCGGTTGAGGCGAACGAGAAGATCACGGTCGGCGTCAATGATTTTGTGATCGAAGAAGATTCTCCGATCATTCTTTACATTGGCGAATCAGTCGCTCGCGCACAAGAGAAGAAGCTGAAAACTCTTCGCGCGCGCCGGTCGAACGAGGAAGTGCAGCGTCGTCTCGAAGCACTGAAGCAAGCTGCAGCGAAGACCCCGGTGGCGGGCACGAATGGAAATGTCTCAGATGCCAACACGATGCCCCACATCATCGAAGCGGTGCGAGCGTATGCCACGGTGGGAGAAATTTGCGAAGCGCTGCGACAGGTTTACGGAACCTATACCGAAGTCAGCGTGACCTAACTGTTGCGCTGCTCGACTACTCGAGCAGCGGATCTGCTTTCGCCTTCTGCTCGGCGTCAAGCCTCAGGTCCGAGAGATCCAACTGCATGTTGCCGGGATTCGTCGCATAGGCAAGCCCGGTTTCCATAGTGATAATATCGGCGCGGATCAGGCGCTCCAGATCACCGTCAAAGTGCTGCATGCCTTCCTGACCACCAACCCGCATCGCGTCTAGAAGAGTCTTGCCGTCGGCTTCGCCCTTCTCCACGTATTCGCGGGTGCGAAGAGTCGATTTCAATACTTCAATGACCGCTATGCGGCCCGCTCCGTCTTTGCGGGGCACCAATCGCTGCGAAATGATGTAGCGAAAACTCTTTGCCAGACGAGTGCGCAGGGTATGCTGCTCCGACATGGGAAACGCGCCGACGATTCTCTCTACCGTCTTCGAAGCATCGATGGTGTGCAGCGTAGAGAGAACCAGATGGCCAGTCTCTGCCGCTTCCATGGCGATTTCAATTGTTTCTTTATCGCGCATTTCTCCTACAAGAATTACTTTTGGAGCTTGGCGAAGCGCTGCACGTAAAGCCAGCGCAAAACTCGGGGTGTCGCTATGGAGTTCGCGCTGATGGACGATGCAGTTCTTGTGCGGGTGAAGAAATTCAATCGGGTCTTCGATGGTGAGTACGTGGTACGACTGCTCCCGGTTGATTCGATCAATGATCGCGGCGAGCGTGGAAGACTTGCCAGATCCGGTCGGGCCGGTCACGAGCACGATTCCATTCAGTAAGCCAACGATCTTCTTCAACTCTTCGGGCAGATTTAACGTGTCAAGGTCGGGAATGGCGGTGGGAATCACCCGCATGACAACGGCGCAGGAGCCGCGCTGCATGAAAACATTCACACGGAAGCGGTGCGCTCCTGGCAGGCTGTAGGAAACGTCGCATGAGCCGAGCTCCTTCAAGTTGCCGAGCGCATGGGGGTTATTGTTAATCAAATCGGAGGCAATCTTGCGGGTGTCGTCTAGAGTCAGGGCGCGCGCGATGCCGGCGGGGGCGAGTTTGCCGTCAATCTCGACCAGCGGAGGCTTACCGGTGGTAAAAAAGAGGTCGCTGATTTTCGACGCGCTCTTCAACATCACGGTAAGCAGCGCAGGCGTAGAAAAGCTAGCGTTAGCGGGCGCTGCGGCAGCGGCGGCCACGGGCCTTGTACTAGCCGAAGACACTGTCGCGTTCGGTACAGCATTCACAGCCGAAGACATAATTAGGCAAACTTCCTAAGATGACAAGTCAGAACCGAGTGAGTACGCAAAAGCGTGCAGTCCGGAGGGTTATAGATTCGAGCTGAGGACAGCGTACACGGAGCCCTCCGATTCATAAAGGTTACCGAAGATACCTGTTAAATCTCCGGTTCGGTACTCTGAGGACCAGCTGTCTGCTTAATCCTCTTCTTTAACTCAACTTTATCGGCAGAGGGTGGCTTAGTTGTCCGCGGTCAGCCTTCTGGATGTTACTTGAGACGAATTCTGTTACAATCTCAATTGCAGGGCTGCGGAAGGTTTGTTTTGCCGTGTTATGGCCTTCTTCAGATATCTAGGGGCTATCGGGCCGACTACTTGTTTCATTTGTTTCCCAAAGGTGAGTCATGGACTTGTGCCCCAATTACGCCCCGCCTGCCAACCACGCTATTTCTTCACCGCTAACTCCCGTCCATGACATCCTTGACCGGTTTCGCGATTTAGTTGCCAACAGCCAAAGTCTGCTCTGCGTCCATAGTCTCGATGGGCGTTTACTTTCGGTGAATTCCGCGGCCGCTAGCCTCCTTGGCTATACCCAAGACGAAATGTTGCAGAAGCCAATGCGTGACTTCTTATCCGCGCAGGATCGTCCTCTGTTTGATCTTTACTTAGAAGAGATCAAACAGAAAGGCGAGAGTCACGGTCTGTTGCACCTTCTCACTCGCTCGGGAGAGACTTTGGTTTGGGAGTTTCACAACACCCTTAACAAACGATCTCGCGGAGATGCCGTAGTTAATGGGATTGCCCTCGACGTGACGATGCGATTAAGGGCAGAACAAACCTTGCTGGAAATGAATGACAAGTTAATGCGAATCGCATCCGAGCAGGCGACAGCCTTGCGGAAGCTGTCTCTTTCGCGGGCTTTGCTCGACCAGGCCAATGATGCGGTCATGGTGATCGACCCGGAAAATCTACGTTTTCTGGAAGTCAACGAAAAGGCTTGGGCGTTTCTCGGATACACGCGCGAAGAACTGTTATCAATGACGCTATTTGACGTTGATCCCGATGTGACCGAAACAGGGCGGGTTGACATCATGCATTCTTTAAGAGATGTCGGTCCCAGCTTGCTGGAGCGGCGTCACCGCAGGAAAGATGGCTCGATTTTTCCGGTGGAAGTCAATCTGCGACAGGTGCGGTTGGATCGGGAATACACCATTGCTGTTGCGCGCGATATTACGTCTCGCAAACTGTCAGAAGAAAGGTTGCGAGAGTTCGGCCGGGTCGTCGAACACCTGGAGGAAATGGTTGTTGTTGTGAACCGTGAATACAAGTTCGTGCTTGTCAACCGGGCCTATCTCAATTACCGGCAGCTAGTTGCAGAAAACGTTATAGGGCGTCCCGTAAGTGAAGTGTTGGGGCACGAACTCTTTACCCTTGTGGTCAAACCCCAACTCGACGAGTGTTTTGCCGGGCAAGTTGTCACCGATGAGCACCGGTACGTATCCGAAGATTGGCGAGCGTGACCTATCAATTAGTTATCTTCCGGTAGAGGGGCCTGCCGGTGTCGAGCGTGTGGCATGCGTCATGCGCGATATTACTGAGCGGAAGCGTTCTGAGGAGGCATTGAAGGCCAGCGAGCAGCGCGAGCGCGCGAGGGCGAACGAGCTAGCTACCGTGTTAGATGCCGTGCCAGTTCCGGTTTATATCTCTCACGATGCTCACTGTCAAAAAATTACAGGCAATCGCGCGGCGTACGAGCAGCTTCGCGTGGCTCCGGGAGCGAATTTTTCGAAAAGCGCTCCACTCGTTTCAAACTTTCGCCTCTTTGAAGGCGGGGTAGAACTGACACCAGACAAACTGCCCATGCAGCAGGCAGCTTTGACCGGGAAAGCTGTTTACGAGTCTGCTCATACGATGCTTTTTAGCGATGGCACGGTTCGCGAAACGCTGGAGTACGCGGTTCCCCTGTTCGACGATCACGGAAAACCTCGCGGAGCGGTCGGAGCGTCAGTTGATCTCACCGATTTAAAGGACGCAGAAAGAGCTTTGCGTGAGAGCGAACATCGATTCCGTGCGGTCTATGAGCGGTCTCCGATCGGGATCGTTCTCATAGACATGCTAAGCGATCGATTTGTGCAAGCCAACGGTAAGTTCTGTGAGATCACTGGACGCACCGAAAAGGAACTACTTCAGCTCGACGTGGGCAGCGTAACTCATCCCGACGATCAGGGTGAAAGCCGGCAATTTTTGAAGGATAGTTCGCAAGACGACTTCGCGAATCGCGAACTCGATAAACGGTATCTCCGTCCAGACGGTTCGATTCGCTGGGGGCGCGTAAGGGTTATACCGCTGTGGGATAAAGCAGACTCCCGACGCTGGCACCTGGCGCTGATCCAGGACATCACCGAACGAAAAGAAGCGGAAGATTCATTGCTCCAGAGCGAGCAACGATTCCGTGTGGCCCTGAAGAATTCTCCGATCGTAGTTTTCAATCAGGATCGAGATTTGCGCTATACGTGGACCTACAATTCCCAGCTGACTGGGAATCTCGATAAAATCGGGAAAAGGCTGGATGAGGTGTTTGCGCGTGAGGATGCGGTTCGGATTGCCGAGGTTCGCAACCGGATATTGCAAACCGGTGTCGGCACACGCGGCGAAATCGAGGCCACAGTAGAAGGCAAGAAGCGATATTTCGATACCACGATCGAGCCGCTCTTGAATTCCGCGGGAACAGTGGTCGGCCTTACCGGCGCGAGCATGGACATTACAGAGCTTCGTGAGACGACGGATGCATTGCGCGAGGCAACGAGAAAACTTACCGAAGAAAAGCTTTATCTAGAGAAGGAGATCGATAGTGAGCTTGGCTTTGGCGAGATCATTGGGCATAGCCAGCCTTTACGCGATGTCATGCGACAAGTTGGCCGGGTGGCTTCGAGCAGCGCTACCGTGCTGCTGCTGGGAGAAACTGGAACTGGAAAAGAGTTGGTTGCGCGTGCCATCCATCGCCTGAGTCAACGGCACGGCAACAGCTTCATCAAAATGAATTGTGCGGCAATTCCTTCCGGCCTGCTTGAGAGTGAATTATTCGGCCACGAGAAGGGCGCTTTTACCGGCGCGATCTGCAAAAAGATCGGCCGTTTAGAGCTAGCGGACGGAGGAACACTCTTTCTCGACGAAATAGGGGAAATTGCCTTGGCCCTCCAGCCAAAGCTACTTC
>JAYVCW010000260.1:0-3024 GCA_043749775.1 Acidobacteriaceae bacterium
GCCTTCGAGCGATTCACCGACAATAGCCGCAAAGTTTGTCGAGCTTCTTGAAGAATGCGGGATGCCCGAAGGCGTGGTGAATTTCTGCCCCGGTGGCGGTGCAAGCTTCGGAGACGCGCTCGTAGCCCACGGTAAAGTTCGCTACATCGCGTTCACCGGATCGCGCGAAGTTGGGTTGCACATTAATCAGACCGCTGCGCATCAGCAACCCGGCCAGATGTGGATCAAGCGCACCGTGCTCGAGATGGGGGGCAAAGACGCCATCATCGTCGATGCGGACGCTGATATTGATTCGGCGGTTGAAGGCGTTGCACAGGCGGCTTTCGGCTTCCAAGGCCAGAAGTGCTCGGCGTGTTCCCGCGCGATTGTGGATGAGCGCATCTACGACCAGTTCCTCCAGAAGCTGAAGAGACGTGTGGAGAAGATCACAGTTGGCGATCCAACCATGAACCCAGGAATGGCGGCCGTGATCAACGAAGGCTCGATGAAAGATATTCTTCGCTACATCGAGATCGGAAAGAAAGATGGACGTTTGCTCACGGGCGGCACCCGCGATACCAGTGCTGGCGAAGGTTACTTTATTAAGCCAACAATATTTGCCGACATTCCGCCGAAATCGACGCTTGAGCAGGAAGAAATTTTTGGCCCAGTACTGGCTGTGATCAAGTCACGCAATTTCGATCAGGCACTCGAGATTGCAAACGACACAGAGTTCGGTCTAACAGGAGCGGTGTATTCCAATTCCAGAGAAAAACTTGATCGGGCGGTGCGCGAATTTCATGTCGGCAATCTCTACCTGAACCGCAAATGCACGGGCGCCATGGTGGGAGCGCATCCGTTCGGCGGCTTCAATATGTCTGGCACAGACTCGAAATCCGGCGGCCCTGATTACCTGTATCTTTTTACCCAGGCAAAAAGCATCGGCGAAAAGATTACGTAGATACGGACTCTCGCCTCCGCCTTGGAGCGTGTCGCTTATCCCTGAACTGCGATCCTGAGACGCGCATAACCGCGTCTCAGCAGCCAGAGCGGCGTGCCGCCTATTTCGCTTCGCCTGATAAATACATCTCAGCTACATGGTCGGAGATAACTTTTGGCTTCGAACCACCTAGATTGGTGAGGACCACGATGGTGAGCTTATCGTCGATAAAGCGCGCGATGTGAGTTTGAAAGCCTTGCCATGCGCCTTCGTGTTCTACGAAATGATGGCCTTTCGTTTCCCCGATGAACCAGCCAAAGCCATAGTGCCCTGAGTTTGGTTGGCCATTCTTCAGTTTGGCAACGGTCCACATCTGATCGAGGCTCGTGCGCTTTAGGAGCCTTTCCGTGTAAAGGGCTTTGTCCCACTTCGCGAGATCGACCACATCAAAATACAGGCTCCCGTCTGCGGTTGTGTTGAGCTTAGGCGAAACCCATTCCTGATTCTTGATTTCGCCTTTCACGAGCACATACCCGTCGGCGCGATTCGGAATAATGTCCGCTTCGCTGATGATGCGCGTCGATGTCATTCCCAAAAGTTTGAAGACTCGCTCCTGCAAAAAGTCGCCATAGAATTCGCCACTCACCCGGTGGATTACCAAGCCCAGCGTAAGATAGCCGAGATTACTGTAGCTCCACTTAATCCCGGGCGGATAAGCGAGCGGAATCCCTTCGACAATTTTCAGCAGATCTTGCTCCGTGTAATCCTTCCGCATATCGAAATTTTTTGGATAGTCTGTGAAGCCGGCTGTATGGCTGAGCAGTTCGCGGATCGTAACTTGCTTCCAGGTTGCGGGTCCGTCAGGGAAAAATTTCGCGAGTGGATCTTCGAGACTGATTTTACCTTCCTCCACCAGCATCATGACTGCCGTAGCGGTGAACTGCTTACCCATCGAGCCCGATTGAAAAATCGTCTCGGGCCTGACTGGCACTTGCAGCTCAAGGTTGGCCATGCCGTATCCCTTAGTGAGGATGGCTTGGCCCGCGCGTGAGACCAGCAGCGCAACGCCGGGGATGTGTTGCTTCGTCATTTCCGATTTGACGTAGTCGTCAACGGCGTCGCTTTGAGCGATGGCTAAAGCAGAGCAGAGGATGAAAGTTAAAAGTAGAAGGCAACGGTGGTTTGAACTGTTTTTCATTCGGGACAGGATAACGGGTCGCCATTGAATGGGAAAGCGTCAAACACTGCATCGTCTAAACAGTTTGCTGAGGGGGGCGAAAAAAAAGGCCGCGCTTTAGCGCAGCCTTCATTTGATATACAGACTCGATTAATTACTGATACCCGCACTCTGCGAAGGCTGCGGGACGGCGGCAGCTGCTGTCGCCGCGGCAGCTTCGTTCAAGATGCGGTGGTGGATCGTGAACAGAGCCAACTCAAGACGATCTGAAACGCCGATTTTGTCATAGACGTTGCGCAGATAGTTCTTGATCACTTGCTCGGTCGTTCCCAATTGCGTGGCGATTTCTTTGTTTTTGTAGCCTTGGACGATCAGGGCGACGATGCGCAGTTCTTTCGCGGTGAGGCGGTCGCGCACGCGCAGGCCGACCATATCGTTTTCGGTCAACTCGCTCGGCACGGCCATATCCTGCACCCAGTTTTCGCCGCGTGCAATTTTACGCACGCAATCGACCAGGGCCGGGCTGGTCACGTTGCGATAGACGACGCCGTGCGCGCCAGCAGCCATATAGCGCTGCGCGCTCTCGCCGGTGTCGGCCAGTACTACGACGCGAGTCTTACTTTTGTTGGCAGCCGACAAAATGGAATTGAAGTCGGAATGGAAGCCTCCGGCAATGATGAGTACGGCGGCCCGAAATTTATCGAGCGCCATAAACATCTGTTCAGCGGTTTGTGCCTGGGCCACAATGCGCATCTCGTCTTCCACAGCCAGCACCTTGGCGATGCCCGCCCGGAAGATTGCCTGGTTGTCGGCGAGAATGAGTTTCAACATGGGTCGCTCCCGATTAAAAATCCCGATTAACTGCTCCGATTAACTTTTACGATTAACTATTGCGGACGAATTCGTACGAATCGATGACACACGCAAC
>JAYVCW010000261.1:0-40264 GCA_043749775.1 Acidobacteriaceae bacterium
CCCCGCTGGCTTTCAGCGACTGTCCCAAGAAACAGAACTCGCCATTTTCCGAATCGTGCAAGAATGTCTCACCAATATTCACCGGCACTCAGGCGCTGAGAGGGCCGCGATCTATTTACGCCACGACGGCAGCCACCTCACGGTTGAGATTCAAGACCATGGCAGGGGGATTCCTAACGACAAAAAGAGACAACTCGCGGGGTCGGGAGGTGGAGTCGGATTCGCTGGAATGCGGGAACGCCTGCGAGAATTGGGTGGCACTCTAGAAATAGAATCCACCGAAAAAGGGACCTTAATTCGCGCCAATTTTCCGGCTCAACCGTGATGCCCTCCAGCATTTCCCGATGGGGAGGGGCATGATCCCGCTATGAGTTCACTCGACCGCCTGAAAATCCTGATCAACTCCGCGACTCCTATCGTCATCATGGAGACGGTCGAAGAGATGCGTGCGCTTTCGCTCATCCGCCAGGCTTGCACTGACCTCAACCTTCCAATTTTTGAATGGACGATCGCGGACGGCCTCGTCCGGTCCGGCAGCGCTCCGACTCCGCCACGAACCATCGCGGCGGCGCTCGCCGATACAGCGGGCGCCCCGCGGAGCGCCATGTACAACACCACTGATCCAGCGCAAGCCCTCGCCAACCTCGAAACCATGACCCTCGAGGCTGTGTTCGTTCTGAAAGACTTTCACCGCCACATGGATAGTCCCGTTATCGTGCGCCGACTACGCGATGTGGGGCAGAAATTTTCCGCCAACCGGCGTACCGTCATTCTGACTGCCCCTGCCATCGAGATGCCGCAGGAACTCGCGAGCCTCGTCGAATTTCTCGATCTCCCACTACCCGATCGCAAGCGCCTACGCGAGATTATTCGCGAGACCTACACGCGCATGGCTGGAACGCACACCCTCAAACTGCAACTCGATTCGAACGGCGTCGATGCCATGGCCGCCAATCTCAGCGGCTTGACCGAAGAAGCCGCCGAGCGCGCCATCTCGCAAACGATTGTCGGGCGCGCGGCGCTCTCCGCCGACTGCATCGCCGATGTGCTTGACGCGAAGAAAGCCGTGCTTAAGCGTTCGGAGATGCTCGAGTTCGTCGACTCGACCGCTACCATGGCAAGCGTTGGCGGCCTCGATAATCTGAAGCATTGGCTCGCCCAGCGGCGTGGGGCGTGGGATGGCGGCGCCGTTGAATTTGGCCTCGATCCTCCGAAAGGAGTGATCATTCTCGGCGTACAGGGCTGCGGCAAAAGTCTGTGCGCACGCGCCGTTGCCGGAGAGTGGAAGCTCCCGCTGGTGAAATTCGACACCGCTGCCGTCTACGACAAATTTATTGGCGAAACGGAGAAGCGCATTCAAAAAGTGTTTCGCGTCGCCGAGGGCCTTGCGCCGTGCGTCCTGTGGATTGACGAGCTGGAAAAAGTTTTTGCCGGCAGCGGCCCCGATTCCGCCTCCGCCGACGCGGGCGTCTCGTCGCGACTGCTGGCGTCGTTTCTCTCCTGGATGCAGGAGCGCAAGCCTGCCGTCTTCGTCGCCGCCACATGCAACAACGTCACCGTGCTGCCTCCAGAGCTGATTCGCAAGGGACGCTTCGATGAACTTTTCTTCGTCGACCTTCCAAACGAAGCGGAACGCAAGCAGGTTCTAGCCATTCAGTTGGCCAGGCGCAAACGCGATCCGCAAAACTTCGACCTTGATCGGATAGCGGCAGCCGCCAAAGGATTCTCCGGAGCGGAGATCGAATCGGCGGTGCAGGCCGCGCTCTACGCCGCCTTCTCGGGCAAGCAGGAACTCAGCAACGATGACCTGCTAAAGGCGCTGACGTCGACGGTTGCGTTGTCAGTAACTCGGGCGGAGGAGATTGCCGAGTTGCGAGCATGGGCGAAGAATCGGGCGGTCTGGGCTAGTACCTAACCGTCCGAACTTGAATAACTCTGCTGGAACAGTGAGCGGAAGGCGCAGCGGCGGGGTGGTCCTTCGAGGCGGGAAACCTCCGACTTTCTAAGTCGACCGGCTTCGATTTATCATGGACCTGCAAATGGCATTCCCCATCAAAATTTGCGCAATTTGCTCGGAGGAATTCGAGCTGAAGCCCAATAAGCCCGGCTTCGCTAATCGCTGCCCGGATTGCAGCGGTCCAGAGGAAGACGAGGCCGCGTCCAAGGGCGCGGGTGTCGATAGCCTGAAGGGCGACAAAGGGGCAAACGAAGCTCGCCGCGAGGCGATGCGCAACCTGCTCTACCGCAAAGACAGTTAGCTTTCGAAAGCGCCGACTACTTCTTGTATAACTCCGGCAACTGCTTGCGAAGATGATCCACTTTCGGCGCGTCGTTGATAGCGATGTAGGGGTTGTCGGGATGGAGCGTCGCGTAGTTCTGGTGATAGTCCTCTGCCGGATAAAACGACTGGAGTGGCACGACCTGGGTCACGATCGGACTGGAAAAAACTTTCGCCTGCGTGAGTTGCGCGATGTAGGCGCCGGCGACGCGCTTCTGGTCGTCGTTCGAATAGAAAATTACCGAGCGATACTGCGTGCCGGAATCTGGGCCCTGGCGATTTAGTTCAGTCGGATCGTGGGCGACGGAGAAGAACACTTTGAGGAGCTGGCCGTAGGTGATCTGCGAGGGATCGAACACGACCTTCACCGACTCGGCATGTCCTGTCTTTCCGCTGCTCACGATCTCATACTGGGCAGTAGCTGATGCGCCACCGGAGTAGCCTGAGGTCGCGCTTTTCACTCCATGAACGTGCTGGAAAACGGCTTGAACTCCCCAGAAACAGCCTCCTGCAAAAACTGCCGTTTCGCTGCCAGATTTCGCAGTCATGGCGGTATCGGCCGTCGGGTTAGGAAGCGTCGGGCTTGCTGTTGCGGCAATGGCGCGGCGCCCGCCTAGGGCGGCACCGAGAACTAAGACCACGATCAACGCGATAGTTACACTTCCCCACTTCGTATTCTCGCTTCCCGGATTCATGAGTGCGCTCTCCTTTGGCGTATATAGCTTCGATTCCGGAGAGCGGCAAAAGTTACAATTCTGCGCCACCACCCGACCATGCTGGTGGGCAGAAATGTCGCAATTTCGTGAATCTTCCGCCATTGACGGCCCGTACGAACCGCGCTACGCTGTTCTCACATGGTTGGTAACCGCCCCGTCATCGGGGTGCGCAACTCGCTTCTCACTTATTTCCCCCTCAGCTACTTGCGTGCCAAAAAAGGTGTTTCGGCACAACCGCCAACCGCTCGAAAACCCCTTCCCTATAGCCCACATCGAACCGTAAGACCGAACCGGCTGCTGGAGGCGGCATCTCGTACCCATCCCAAACAAGCATGAAAAAAAATATTGAACTCAGCCCTAACATCGAAACTCTTTTCGGCACTCGCGATGAAAACCTGCACGTGCTTGAAGATGGCCTGAACATCAACATCGATCTCCGCTCGAACCATATTGAGGTTGAGGGCGCGCCTCGTGATGTGGCTCGCGCTGAACAACTGTTTGCGGACTACGAGCACTTGCGAAAGTCTGGCCACCAGTTCGTGAATGGCGACCTGAGCAGTATGTTGCGAGTGGTTGTGGGAGATCCAAACGCGACCTTGCGCGGCCTTGCTGAGGCCGGCCGCCAGCGTTCTTTTGGACGTCGCACGGTGCAGCCGAAAGGCCCCAACCAGCGCCGTTATCTGGAAGCGATCGAGCAACACGACATGGTTTTCGGCGTTGGTCCTGCCGGAACTGGAAAGACTTATCTTGCCGTGGCGATGGCAATTTCTGCGCTTTTGAACAAACAGGTCAATCGCATCATCCTCGCGCGCCCTGCAGTTGAGGCGGGCGAGCGATTGGGCTTCTTGCCGGGCACATTGCAGGAGAAAATTGATCCGTACTTGCGTCCGCTATACGACGCGCTCTTTGACATGCTCGATCCCGAGCGTGTCGAACGCTACCTCGAAAAAAATATTATTGAAATTGCCCCTATCGCCTTTATGCGTGGGCGAACGTTAAACGATTCTTTCGTCATTCTGGATGAAGCGCAGAACACGACTTCAGAACAGATGAAGATGTTCGTAACTCGACTTGGATTCAACTCCAAGGCTGTCATTACGGGAGACGTTACGCAGATCGACTTGCCGAATGCGCGGCGTAGTGGATTAATTGAAGCCGTGGACATTCTGCAAGGCGTGAACGGGCTCGCCTTTGTGCATTTCGACGAGAGCGATGTGGTGCGTCATCACCTGGTGCAGCGAATCATTCGTGCCTATGACGAGCACAAGTCGCGTCTGGCGGAGCAGCAATTGCCGCTGCTTGAGCCAAAACCGGTTGTCGCGCGCCCCGCGCCGGCAGTTAAAGAGCCGCAAATGCCAAATTAGCTGCGCCGAAATCGCATCCCTCAGGATGACGATGTAGTTTAGCGGTCGTTGCTCAGTTGACGATAGCGTTGCACCTCGACTCCGATATGCTTGCAATGATGTTTGGAGAAGCATGGTCATCTTTCAAAAGCGCGTTGCCGGCATTAGCGAACTGGCACTCGACCGGTTTGTGGCGCGCGCTCGCCGCGCTGCCCGCTTGAAGGGAATTGTGAACGTGCTCGTTACTTCCAGTTCGCAAATGCGATCCCTTAATCGCCGCTTTCGCGGAAGGGACAAACCTACGGATGTTCTTTCCTTTCCTTCTGCCGGCGACGGTGGGGTGAGGCGTGGCAGGTCCCGTCTCCGCGCCGAGCCTATTGCGGGAGAAATCGCTATCTCATCGGACCTTGCGTCACGGAACGCGCGACTGTTGGGGCACGCCCCTGCTGAGGAAATCAAAATTCTCACGCTGCACGGTTTATTGCATCTCGCAGGGTACGACCACGAACACGACAAAGGCGAGATGGCCGGGCGCGAGCGAGCGCTGCGGGCACAGTTTCGGCTCCCCACCGGTTTAATCGAACGCAGCATGGCGGCGGAGCGCCCCTCACCGAAGAATGGCGTGAAACCTAAGAAGGCGAGGAAGTCCCCGCAATGATCGGCCCTGGCATAGCTCTTGTGCTGCTCTTTGGTTTGCTGACTCTCGTGTCCTATGTGGACCGTTTGTATCAGGAGATCGGAAAATTTCTTTCGCGCGACTTTCAAGACAATATCGACGCCTTCGAAAAAATTGTTGAGCCGCGACTGGAAGTGACCCGCACCCGCGCTTCGCTTTCGATGGCCATCCTGACACAACTCCTCACCGCTGCTATCGCAATGATTGTCGGATTCACTGTCTTTCGTGACCGCGCCTGGGGCTTCTATGAAGTGCTGGAGGCTACGCTTAGTCTCGTCCTGATCGTCATCACGTTCAACCGCCTGTTGCCGTTTGTGTTCTTCTCCCGTACGCGCGGGCGATGGCTCAGTCACTTTATTGTCCCCCTGCGGGTTCTTATTTATCTCGTTCTACCTGTGACCCTCGTGCTCGGGTTCTGCCAGTCGGTTACAGCGCTTACTCGCGAGCACGCCGATGCGCAACCCGAGAGTTCAGCGGAAGCAGTTGACGCGCTCATCGAAGCTGGTCAGGAAGAAGGCATCATTCAGGAAGGCGATCGCGACCTGATTCAATCGGTTGTTGAGTTCAGCGGCAAGACGGTGCGCGAAGCGATGAAACCGCGTCCCGAGATGGTCGCCGTTCCCACTGAATACACGGTCGAGAAGATCGTCGACCTGTTGCGACTTAAGCCATTTTCGCGCGTCCCGGTTTATGACGGTACGATCCATCAGATAAAAGGAATTCTCCACACCCAGGACGTTTTACAGGTTCCTGACTCCGAAGCGCACACGCGAACCGTTGCAACATTGATGCGCAAAGATGTTTATTTCGTCCCCGAGAGCAAACTGGTCAGCGATCTGCTGCGGGAAATGCAACGCAGCAACGTTCGCATGGCTATTGTCGTTGATGAATACGGCGGGGTCGCCGGACTTGTCACCATCGAAGATTTGGTCGAAGAAATTGTCGGCGAAATTGGAGACGAGCACGAAAAGGCCGAAGTCGTGCGGGAGAGTGAACACTCCTACGTCGTTCCAGGAAACATGGACGTCGATCGACTGGACGAACTCTTCGGCTTGCGACCCGAAGGCCACGAGTCCTCCACCATCGCGGGACTGGTCAGCGAACTCGCGGGACGAATTCCTAAAAAAGGCGACGTGATTGAAGACGAAGGGTTTAAGTTCGAAGTTCTAGAGTCAACCGACCGGAA
Organism: Acidobacteriaceae bacterium; assembly: GCA_043749775.1. GTDB lineage: Bacteria > Acidobacteriota > Terriglobia > Terriglobales > Acidobacteriaceae > Acidiflorens. The sequence continues at coordinate 6,200 of JAYVCW010000261.1, forward strand.
AGTCGAGCGAGTCCGGATTTCAACCGCCGAACCGAAGCAGATGAAGTTGATGTAGCTTCTTTCGTTTTCTTATTTCAGTCATGTCATCATGTTCCGGTGTATACCCAAAACTCAGCATTCACAGTCAGGTGATTCGGTAGGAGATGACTTCGCCGCAAAGGGCCACATTCGGTCGTCTTTCGATCGTCGCTGGCAACGCTGTTCAGTTAGCAGGGCTAGTAGTGGCTTGTCTCGCTCTAGCAGAGGCGCGCTCGCTGCATTCGCGAGCATTGGCCTTCTGCATGAGCGCGACAGCGTGGATTCTCCTTTATTTTTTCTGCCACGCAATTGCCCACTGGGCGGTTGGACGAGTGGTCGGAATCCGCTTTGTCCGCTACACCGTTGGAGGCACCGCCAACCCCGCAGGCTATCCAGGGCTGCTGCGCTGGATATTCGAACATCTCCCCTTCTTTGGCGTGCAGACTGAAAAAGCTTCCATGCAGGTTGCGAGCGCTCACGCGAGGGCTACTATGTGGTCCGCGGGAGTAACTTCTTCGATCGTTGTTCCTACCCTGGGCGCGTTTTATGCGTGGCGATCAGGAACGCCATACAGTACGATTCTTTTGGGCTTTTCGATTTTCTGGTCGATCGGCACGCTATCTTCAAACTGGCGGAGCAAGACTGGCGACTTTACCAAGGCCCGACTCGCACTCAACGCCGCGGCGTTCCCCGCAACTCGCCGCACTGACAGCCAATAGTCGAAGCAGTGATGTAGCGGTCGCCTGAAACCTAGTAACCTATTCAATATGTCCTTTCATTCCGGATTTGTCTGCATCCTCGGTCGCCCTAATGCTGGCAAGAGCACATTGCTGAATGCCTTGGTGGGAGAGAAGTTGGCAATTATCTCGCCGAAGCCGCAGACGACGCGTAACCGAATTCTGGGGATTATTAACGTACCCAAAGAAAAAGGACGAGACGCGGGACAAATCGTCCTGATTGATACTCCCGGTGTACACCAATCGGGTTCATCACTCGGGCGAAAAATGATGTCTGAGGTGCGCGAGGCGCTTGAGGGCTGCGAGTTGATTCTGCTGATCGTGGATGCCAAAAGAAAGTGGGATCGAGAAGACGCTTTCGTTCTCGAATGGGCAAAGAAGGCGGGTACTCCAGTCTTTCTCTTGTTGAACAAAATCGACCTTCTGGCCGACAAAAGCAAGTTGCTGCCGTTGATTGCGCAGTTTCAAACCCTGCATCAATTCAAAGAAATAGTTCCGATCTCCGCACTGAAGAAAAAGGGTTTGGATGAATTGCTGGCCTGTGTACTCACGGCCCTGCCGAAAGGGCCAAAATATTTTCCTGACGATCAGATTACGGATCAACCGGTGCGCTTCATGGCTGCAGAGATCATTCGCGAGCACGTGCTGATGGATACGCATGAAGAGGTGCCGCACGCCGTGTCGGTGCTGATCGAGCAATTTGAAGAGAACTCGAGGCTGACTCGTATCGCGGCGGTGATCTTTTGCGAGCGCGACGGACAGAAGGCCATCCTGCTGGGCAAAGGTGGCCAGATGCTCAAGAAAATTGGGACCGCCGCCCGTCTGGACATTGAGAAAATGGTTGGGACGAAGGTCTTTCTGGAGCTCTTTGTGAAGATTAAAGCCGGATGGCGCGATTCGCGCAATTTTGTCGAAGAGCTTGACTGGCGTCGGCAACTGCAGCAGATCGGCGGTTCATCGGAAGAATCATCGTAAGCACAAGATTCACTCTTTGCCATCTTTTAGATCGGGTATGTTTCTTTAGTACCCACCTGCTCTCACCAACGATCGAGCCGAGGAGCGAATAAGTTTGCATACGCCCCGGTAAATCCCTAGAATCTGACAGCTAGTTTGTGCATCGTACAAGTAGAAGGTTTGGATCATAGCGCTCCACCATAAATGGAAAATACTCCCTTACCTCCAGAGAATCCTCCATCGGCGTCAGCCATCGATGCCGAAAAGTTGACTTCCAGATTAAGTGTTACGTTTCTCGCCGATCGGGAGGCGATCGATCCGGTGGTCGATAGCGTGATGAATGTGATTCGGGAGATGTGCGTTCAAGGAAGCGAAGACGATATCGAACTCGCGCTCACCGAGGCCCTGGCCAACGCGGTTGTGCATGGAGCAAAAGGCGATCCTTCAAAGCTGATCGAGTGCGATGTCGCCTGCGACGACCAAAAGGGAATCATCATAGTAGTGCGCGATCCCGGCACAGGCTTTGATCCAACTAAGATTGCAAATCCTTGTGAAGGCGAGAATCTCTACTCTAATCACGGACGAGGAATTTTTTTGATCAACCAGTTAATGGATGAGGTGCAGTTCCATAAAAATGGGACTGAGATCCGCATGGCAAAAAAATAATCTCATTCTTTACCAGCGATTCCCAAACTCTTCATCTTCCGGTAGAGGTGGCTGCGTTCCAGCCCCAGCACTTCCGCTGTGCGGCTTACGTTCGCGTGATTCTCATCTAATTTTTTCAGAATGTAATCTCGCTCATAGGCAGCCCGCGCCTGATGGAGCGTGGATCCCTCACTGCCCGCAACGCGCCGGCTGCCGTCGCGGTGAACCAGTGGTGGCAGGTGCTTGCGTTCAAATTTTGTAGTGGTTGGATTCATGATTACGATGCGCTCGATGACGTTGCGAAGTTCGCGCACATTGCCGGGCCACGAATAGCGCATCAACACCTCGATGGCGTCGTCGGCGATGTCGCGAGGTCTCCGCCCGTAGGCCGAGGCAAACTCCTTTAGAAAATGTCGGGCGAACAGTGGAATATCTTCCTTCCGTTCGCGCAGCGGCGGCACTACAAATGGAACGACGTTCAAGCGATAAAAAAGATCTTCGCGAAAATTTCCTTTCGCGATTTCTTCCTCCAGGTCTTTGTTTGTCGAAGCGATCACTCGTACATCGACGGTTACAGGATCATCGCTCCCCACGGGCACGAACCGTTGCTGTTCTAACGTGCGCAAAACTTTTGATTGTGTCTTCAGACTCATGTCGCCGACTTCATCGAGAAACAGCGTTCCTCGGTCGGCTTTCAAAAACTTGCCTTCCTTGTCAGACGCAGCCCCGGGAAACGAAGATTTGCGATGTCCAAATAACTCGCTATCGATCAGATCTTCGGGAATAGCAGCGCAGTTCATCTCGACGAACATTTCGTCTTTGCGTGGGCTCTGCATGTGAATCGCGTGCGCCACCAATTCTTTGCCCGTTCCCGACTCCCCATAGATCAGCACTCGACCGTTTGTTGGGGCCATCAACGATATCTGCTGTCGCAGCGCTTTCATTGGAACGCTATCGCCGACAATCACGCTCTTGGTCTGCAATTGCTTTCGCAGGTCGAGATTCTCATGCCGCAGCTTTCGCGCTTCGGCCGCGTTTTTAACCAAAATCAAGGTTTTGTCCAGGGAGAGGGGCTTCTCCGCAAAATCGTAGGCCCCAAGCTTGGTTGCTCGTACCGCAGTTTCGATCGTTCCATGCCCGGAAATCATGATGACCTCTGGAGGATTTTCCATACCGCGAATTCGTTCCAATACCTCCAACCCGTCGATTCCCGTCAGCCAAACATCCAGCAGAACTACATCAAACGTCGTTTTGCGTAGCAGTTCGAGACAATCCTCGCCACTTGGACTGATTGTTGTTTTGTATCCCTCGTCATCGAGTATTCCGCTCAAGGACTCTCGAATTCCGGGTTCATCATCGACGATAAGAATGTTGGGCATGGTTAAGAGTTAACTCGCCGCGTTCGCGCTTACCGGCGTGCTCATCGCTTCTGATACGATGGGCAACTCGATCACGAATCGGCTGCCGACTGGTTTGTTCTCTTCTACTCGTATCGAGCCCCGATGGTCTTCAACAATCCTGCTTACGATGGCTAGTCCCAATCCCGTTCCGCGCTGCTTCGTGGAAAAGTACGGCAAGAACAAGCGTTCCTTCACGTCGCGGGAGACGCCCTGTCCGGTGTCGGATACGACCAACTCGACCGCATCGCGGCTTGACGTCAACGACGTGGATATAGAAATCTCTTTCAGCGTCGCGTTCTGCATCGCTTCGGCGGCATTGTCCACAAGGTTAGCGACGGCGCGCTTGATCGCTTCTGGATCAGCCATCACCTGGGGGAGATCCGGAGCCAAGTCGGTGCGCAAGTCGATCCCATCCAACCGCCCGTTGAACATTGTAAGAGCGCTCTCTATCAACTGATTCAAACTGGCAGTTTGTGGCCGCGAAGCAGGGAATCGCGCCAGCACCGAAAATTCATCTACCAGGTTGCGAACCGTTTCGACCGCGTTCCGGATCGTCTCAGCGCAGCTGCGAATAATCTCGAGTGAGGCCGCGTCAGGAGCGCTGCCCCTCGCCAGACGGCGGTCGATGCGTTCGGCAGATAGGGCGATCGGCGTCAGAGGATTTTTGATTTCATGTGCCACACGCCGCGCAACCTCGCGCCACGCCGCCTGCTTTTGAGCGCGCAGCAACTCCGACAAGTCCTCGAAGACCAGGACATACCCAGTGCCTTCTTCCGCATGTCGAAGCGCAGAAATAGTCACCGCCACATTCAGCTTGGCTCCAGGCAAAACAAGCTCCATGTTGGCCGCTGTCATCCCCATGCGATCTGCTCGACGTAAAAGTGGTTCCAGATCGTCGAGAACTTCCGCGGGCATGACCTCGCTTAGCGGCATCTTCATTAAGGCCGCCGGATTGAGATGTTCGCTTCTCTCCACGTAGAACAATCGAGAAAAAGCGGCGTTTGCAAGTGTAACCCGGCGTGACGCATCAATCGAAATGACACCAGTTGGCAGGCTTTCAAGTACGGTTTCGATATACCGGCGACGGCGTTCCAGGGCTTCATTCGCCGCCCTAACGTCAAGACTCGAGGTTTCGATCTGGTAGCGGCTGGATTCGAGTTGCTCCGCCATGCTGTTGAATGATTGCACCAGTTCAGCCAATTCGTCGGTAGCGCGAATATCGACTCGGTAATCGAGTTGGCCCTTCGCAATCGCCGCGGTTCCGGCAGCCAGTGCGGCTACTGGGCGATTCACTAATTTTGAAAGCAGCAAAGCGAGCCATGTAGACGCGAATAAGACGACCACGGTCAGCAGCAGCAGAAATCCAATATAGGTTCTGCGGAACAACTTTCTCTTGGCAGCCAGTTCGATATACCGCTTCTGGCTTTCTTGTATCTGCTGGGCCGTCTGCGCAAACTTGGGCGGCAGGGGCAGCGCGACAATCACCTCGCCATCGGGGAGCGCGGCAGCGGCAAGAATGTAATTCGTCTTTTCCCATTGGAAGTGCGGGTATCCGCCGCGCATTGCCGCCTGGAGAGGAAATTTATCCTGCATTTGCGCCCAGCGAGCGGGCGCATTCAAACTCACAGCAGTCGTCCCGTTGCTCATGGCAAGAACGAACCCACCCTGCAATGTCGGAATATGTTCGCGAAGGTCGGATTCTACCTGGGAAAAATTCTTAAGCGCAAACGCTCTTTGGAATTCCGTCGACTGCACAATGGATTGCGCTTCCGAAGCCGCGTTCTGCCCGGCGTAGTCATACAGCAAGGCGGACATCGCGGCAGTATCGGCCCGCACCTCTTCGACTGGCTGCGAGAACCATTTATCGATCGAGCGATTCATCAACCCGTAGGAAAACCAAAACATCGCAATAACGGGGAGAAACGATAAGAGAAGGCTTACGACGACGAGTCGAGTGCGAAATTTGGAACCGGCAACACCTTCCCGGCGCTCCGCATACAGCTTCAATAGATTGCGCCCGAGGACAACCGTCAGCGCGACGAAGGCGAAGAAGATCAGTCCGCTCAGCCCGGCAAAAAACAGAAGCTGGTCGTTGCTGTCGGGGCTTATGAACTTTAAGTTGAATGAAGCCTGCGACACCATGATCGCCAGCAACAGGAAAGCGGCCGCCCCGAGCGTAATTACGGCCTTCCTGCGTCCGGAGGTTCTGCTTCGATCACGAGTTGGATCTGAAGGGGACAAGGACAACACACATTATAGAACTCCGAGCTGAACATGCGGATGGGCACAGGACCCTGCGCTAGCGAAATAAAAATGCCGTCCATCTGACGGACGGCATTCTATAAGCGGATTCGGGATAAACTTTTCTTTACTCCGAGCTGATTCGCATCCCGTAGAACGACCGGTAGACAAAGAACACCGACACCGCGAAGAAAGCCAGCGCCAGGCCGCGAGTGAAGTTGATGCCTTGATCCCGCGTTAGCGAGACGGCCAACTCCACCGCAAGCAATCCGAAGAGGGTGGTGAACTTGATCACCGGATTCATCGCGACTGACGAAGTGTCTTTGAAAGGATCGCCCACCGTGTCGCCTATGACCGTGGCATCGTGAAGCGGAGTGCCTTTCTGCTTCAATTTGGTCTCGACAATCTTCTTGGCGTTATCCCACGCCGCCCCGGCATTAGCCATGAAGATAGCCTGATAGAGACCGAAGATAGCAATCGAGATCAAATATCCGATAAAGAAGAATGGCTCGACAAAGGCGAAGGTCAAAGTGCCGAAGAAGACCGCGAGAAAGATGTTGAACATTCCCTTCTGCGCGTACTTCGTACAGATTTCAACGACCTTCTTGCTGTCGGCGACTGAAGCCTTTTCCGAGTTTTCCAGGTGAATATTTGCCTTGATGAACTCAACCGCGCGATAGGCTCCTGTGGTCACCGCTTGCATGGATGCGCCAGTGAACCAGTAAATCATTGCGCCGCCCGTGATTAAGCCGAGGAAGAATGGCGCGTGGAGCAGCGACAGTTTTTCTACGTTCGTCGTTAGCCCGTTGGTTAGCGCCATGATGATGGAGAAGATCATCGTAGTCGCGCCTACAACTGCAGTACCAATCAGCACCGGTTTCGCGGTAGCTTTGAAGGTGTTGCCCGCGCCGTCGTTTTCTTCCAGCAAATCTTTGGCGCGTTCAAAGTTGGCGTTTACGTTGAAGTCCTTTTTGAGTTCGGCCTGAATGTTCGGAACCTGTTCGATCAGCGAAAGTTCGTATACCGACTGAGCGTTGTCGGTAACCGGGCCGTAAGAATCGACCGCGATCGTAACCGGACCCATGCCAAGAAATCCGAAGGCCACTAGTCCGAAGGCGAAGACTGGCGCGGCAATCATGGTGGCTGCGACCGCCAGGCCCATCCCGCTAAATAGGTATGCCACCGCCATCAGAGCGACCATGGCGAGGCCGAGCCAATAAGCGGAAAAGTTGCCCGCAACCAGGCCTGAAAGAATGCCGAGCGAAGCGCCACCCTCTTTTGAGGATGTGACTACTTCTTCGACGTGGCGTGACTCGACAGAGGTGAAAGCCTTTACGAGTTCAGGAATCAGTGCCCCAGCCAGCGTTCCGCAAGAGATGATGGAAGCGAGTTTCCACCACTGCGTCGAGTCGCCGCCAAGATTGGGAATGATGAAGTAAGAAACAATGTAGGTTGCGATGATGGAGACGATCGACGTCAGCCATACCAGCGACGTAAGCGGCGCCTCAAAGTTCATCTTGTCGGCGTTGCCATAGCGGCTTTTTGCGACAGCACTGTTAATGAAATATGCCAGGGCGCTCGAGACGAGCATCATGATGCGCATGACAAAAATCCAGACCAGCAGCTGCACTTGGATGTTCGAATCTTTTACGCCCAGCAAAATAAACGTGATGAGGGCGACGCCGGTGACCCCGTAGGTTTCGAATCCGTCGGCGGACGGGCCGACCGAATCGCCAGCATTGTCTCCCGTGCAATCGGCGATAACGCCAGGGTTGCGGGCATCGTCTTCTTTAATCTTGAAGACGATTTTCATTAAATCAGAGCCAATGTCGGCAATCTTCGTGAAGATGCCACCGGCAATACGCAGTGCAGCCGCACCAAGCGATTCACCGATCGCAAACCCTATAAAACAAGGGCCGGCGTAGTCACCGGGAATAAACAAGAGGATCAGAAGCATGATCAAAAGTTCGACCGAGATCAACATCATGCCGATCGACATGCCCGCTTCAAGCGGAATCTGGTAGACCGGGTAGGGCTTGCCCGGCAACGAGGCAAACGCGGTACGCGAGTTGGCAAACGTGTTTACGCGAATTCCGAACCACGCCACGCCGTAGCTACCCGCGATTCCGATAATACTAAAAAGAAGAATGATCGGCAGGGTCAGGGCGACCGACTTCCCGGGAACCGGTTTCAGCCATCCAAAGTACACGGCGATAATCACGGCGATGAACACCCACAGCAGCATCAGGAACTTGCCCTGCGTGAGCAGATACGTCTTACATGTCTCATAAATGAGTTCGGAAATTTCGCGCATGGAGCGATGGACAGGAAGATTCTTCAGACGCATGAAAATGACCATGCCGAAGCCGAGCCCGAAGACGCAGAACAACAAGCCAATCATCAGGAGGCGATGCCCGTCGATGCCGAGGAACAAGACCGAAGAAAGATCGGGCAACTTCAGCGCTGCTTCACCGCCAGCCTCGTCGGTCTGGGCAACGGGCTGAGCAAGGGCGTAGCCCGTAAGCATGAGTAGAGTCACAAGAGTGGCTGAAGTTTTCGCGAACCGGCGTCCGGCAGACGCAAGTTTGGCGTGAAGAGTGCGCATCAAAATCCTCCTAAAAGTCCTTCAAGGGGTCAAGCCAGTGAGTTTGCTCAGGCAAATTAATTCATTGCCCAAGTCACGTAAGCTCCGAACGCGCTTCCACCGCAAGGTAGAACAATTATGAGGAGTGCCGATTTGGCCGCGTCGGAAACACTTGTGCGTCGGCGTACAGTACTTTAATGTGCCCCAGCACGAAGCATTTGTTTATAACATCTTGTAGGAAGTCGGGTCAATAAATCGTTGCGGTCCTTATTGCGCAAAACTGATCCTGATTGCGCAAAAGTGATCCTTGATTTGCACAAACCTTTCTCCGTGGCGCCCCGGCGGTTTAGCTCGCATCCTGGCTTCCGTATAATTAAGACTCCCCTCATGGCCGCTTCTCTACAGTCGATAGTCGCCGCAACCCGGCAGCGTTTGTTGGAGCGCGGATTGCACCGCCCATCCACGGCGCGACGAGAGCTGGAGCAAGCGGCGGCAGAATATTCGCCCAGAGGATTTCAGCACCAGCTTCGCCGTGTCGCCAAAGATGGAATCGCGATTATCGCCGAACTCAAAAAAGCGTCGCCCTCAAAAGGGTTGATCCGCGCCGAGTTCGATCCCTCCGCGCTCGCGACTCAACTCGAACAAGCGGGAGCCGCGGCGCTGTCCGTGCTAACTGATGAGGCTTTTTTTCAAGGTTCGTTGCGCAATCTTCGCGAGGCCTCGGCTGGCGCGTCGCTGCCTTGCCTTCGCAAGGATTTCATCATCGACGAGCTGCAGATCATCGAGGCAAGAGCGAACCACGCAGACGCCATCCTGTTGATCGTCGCAGCGCTAGAGCAACCGCAACTTATAGGTCTGGCTCGCATCGCTGAGGCGCATGGCTTGGACGTACTTTGCGAGACACATGACGAACTGGAACTTCAACGGGCGATAGACGCGGGCTGCGAGGTGATTGGCGTCAACAGCCGCAACTTAAGTACATTTGAGGTTACACTCGATACCGCTTTGCGGTTGGCTGAAAAAATTCCGGCTAACTTTGTCCGAGTGGCGGAGAGTGGCATCCAATCGGGCGCGGACTTGGTGCGCCTGCGAAACGTAGGATACGACGCATTTTTGATTGGTGAATCGCTGATGCGTGCGGCGCACCCTGGCGAGGAACTGAAGAAGATGCTCCAAGAAGCAAAAAATGCGGGGTAGATAGCGGCACTTACTAGATAGTCACTTATCAGCCAAGTGTAGAAGTGAACGGCGGAAGAATGACTTGGGTCAAAATCTGCGGAGTTACGAACTTGGACGACGCGCTTGTGTCGGCAGAGGCAGGCGCTGATGGCCTCGGCTTCGTCTTCTACAAACGAAGCAAGCGCCATGTGACGGTCGAAACGGCGGCTTCCATCATTTCAAAACTGCCAAAGAAGGTCGAAAAAGTCGGCGTGTTCGTCAACGAGACCGTTGCGCAGGTATGTAACGCAGTACAGCAAGCCGGACTGACTGCCGTGCAATTAAGTGGAGACGAAACTACGGAGTTCAGTCGGGAGCTCTACGCCTCGCTCGGGGAGAATGGCTCGAAGCGTCCCATGATTTTTCGTTGCTACCTGGCAAAGATTTTTGACGCTCCCGGCCAGGAGTCGGTAGGTTGGGATCCTGTAGCCGCCGGACTGGTTGAACCCGATGAAGCGTACAAGGGCAAGCGAGTTCACAAGATTCATGTCGCCAAGAATGGCGACCTGTTCCTCGAAACCCACGGCTTTCGTTGCGGCGTTGTTTCCGGAGTCTTGTTGGATTCGGCTAGCAAGGAAACACGCGGAGGTACAGGGCACACCTTTGATTGGGAGCGCGTCCAGCCCTGGGCAGGCGTGATCAACAGCATTAGCAAGCTGATTGTAGCCGGGGGATTGCATCCCGGAAATGTTCAGGAAGCGATTCATGTCCTTCATCCGTGGGGCGTTGACGTTTCCTCCGGCGTAGAAAAAGAGCCCGGTAAGAAAGATCCTCGAAAGGTCCGAGCGTTCGTGAAGGCAGTGCGGGCCATGGAAGAAAGTAATTAAATATGGCAAGCGCTCCCACAACGAAAGCTCCCTCGAAAAGGAATGCAACGACGTCGAACGTTGCCGGACGCTTTGGCGCCTACGGTGGCCGCTACGTCCCTGAGACGCTGATGGCTGCGCTGGATGAACTTGAACGCGAGTATGAAAAAGCTAAACGCGATCGCAAGTTTCAAGAACGGCTCGACCTGCTGTTGCGCACCTATGCCGGTCGTCCGACACCGCTATTTTTCGCTCGCCGCCTGACGGAGAAATTGGGCGGTGCGAAAATTTACTTGAAGCGTGAGGACCTCCTCCACACTGGCGCGCACAAGATAAATAATTGTCTCGGACAGGGACTGCTGGTTGAGCGCATGGGGAAGCACCGCGTCATCGCTGAAACCGGCGCCGGTCAGCATGGTGTTGCCACCGCGACGGTCTGTGCCTTGCTTGGTTTTGAATGTGTCATCTATATGGGCACCGAAGACATGAGGCGTCAGGAACTCAACGTCTTCCGCATGCGTTTACTCGGAGCCGAAGTCCGCGGGGTCGACTCGGGTTCTAAGACCCTGAAAGACGCGATTAACGAAGCGATGCGCGATTGGGTCACAAATGTTCGTACCACTCACTACCTGCTCGGTAGCGTGCTCGGGGCGCATCCTTATCCAACAATGGTTCGTGACTTCCATCGGGTTACGGGAAGCGAAGCACGCGCGCAAATCCAAAAAGCTGAGGGCAGGCTTCCAACCGCGATTGTCGCGTGCGTTGGTGGCGGCTCGAATGCGATCGGAATTTTCTACGAGTTTCTCAAAGACAAAAAAGTTCAGTTAGTCGGAGTGGAGGCGGGTGGCCGTAGCGAAGCCTTAGGCGATCATGCAGCTCGCTTTCGTGGCGGATCGCCCGGCGTGCTGCAAGGAACTTATTCTTACGTCTTGCAAGACAAAGCTGGGCAAATCGCGCTCACTCATTCCGTATCTGCCGGGCTCGATTATCCATCGATTGGCCCGGAACACGCAATGCTGAAAGACTCCGGTCGGGCCGAATATATTCCCGCTTCAGATGCCGAAGCGCTCGCCGCAACCATATTGCTGGCGCGAACCGAGGGTATTATTCCTGCGCTGGAATCGGCTCATGCCGTTGCCGAGGCCGTCAAGCGCGCCCCAAAAATGAAGAAGTCAGAAATCATGATCGTCAACATTTCAGGGCGCGGCGATAAAGACATCGGAATTATGCGCGAGAATTTCAAGCTGGACTGAATGACTCGTCCTTATCGGCGATTTGCCTGACGCTGTGATCCTCGTCAGCGCTTAGCCTCAAATTTGATTTGCCTTGGCAGTCGCATAGATCACGACCCGGCACCTGTTCCAATCTCCCATTACAATCAGTGACTTATGCCTTTCCACTTCGAAGAGAAGCCAGCGCTCGTCGTTTATCTGACGTGCGGCGATCCTGACTTGGCTACGACCCGCGAAGTGATACTAGCGGCCATTGATGCGGGCGCTCGCGTGATCGAACTAGGCGTGCCCTTTAGCGACCCCTTGGCAGATGGACCTGTGATTCAGCGTGCCAGCGAGCGCGCCTTAAAGAATGGGGTGACGCTGCAAGATGTGCTAACCCTGGCTTCCGAAATTCGCGAACATTCGCAATCGGTTGGACTCGTGATTTTTTCCTATCTGAATCCCATCTTGCGAATGGGCCTCTCAAAGTTTTGCCAAGTGGCGCGCATGGCTGGAGTCGACGGAACCTTGCTCACCGACCTGCCGATCGAGGAAGCTGGAGAATATTTGCGCGAGACTCGTAAGAATGATCTTGCCACCATCTTTCTCGCGGCCCCCACCAGCACCGATCAGCGACTCAAGTTGATCGCGGATGTGTCTACAGGTTTCATCTACGCAATCTCGCGCACGGGAGTAACCGGTGCTCGTCAGGAGATGACGGGAGACGCAATGGCGTTAGTGCAGCGCCTTCGCAAATGCACGAAGTTACCGGTCGCGGTCGGCTTCGGAATCTCGACCCCGGAACAATTCGCCGCGGTTGGCAAGTTCGCCGAAGCGGGGGTGGTGGGAAGCGCGATCGTACATGCGATTGAAAAGAATCCCGGGCGAGAAGCGGCGACTGTGGCAGAATTTGTAACGAGATTACTGGCACGAGGCGCCGGAGCTCTCAGTTCGTAGCTCACTCATCGAAGTCGACGTGGGTGTCATGCGCCGCGGCCTCGAGCCGTCAAACTGGGAGCGAACGGCCACTCACGGTGCTTGTGCTAGAGGTAAGACCTGGAAGCTTTGCCATGGATATTTCCGACTGGCGTAAGAAAATCGACGAACTCGATGGCAAACTCACGACGCTACTGAACGAACGCGCCGCTGCAGCCATCGAAATCGGAAAGTTGAAACGAAACACGAGTCTGCCAATTTACGAGCCCGATCGCGAGCGTCAGGTCATCACCAACGTGCAACGCAATAATCCCGGCCCGCTTTCAGAGCGTGATCTTGGGCAGATTTACGAAAGAATTATGGACGTGATGCGCAGTATCCAAAAGCGCGAAATTGTTCCGGACGATGCGCCGAAGGATTCCGCCGATCAGAAACGAGCGCATTCATGATCGTAGCCATGCAAGAGGCTGCCAGTGAAGATCAAATCCAGCATGTGATCGATCAACTGGTTCATCTCGGCTTTGGAGTTCACCGCTCAACTGGAGCGCTGCAAACCGTCCTTGGCGGAGTCGGCGTTCCGCCTGACTTTGATGCTCGCGAAGTCGAAATGCTGCCTGGGGTACAGCGAGTCCACCGCATCACATCTCTGTACAAGCTTGCGGGGCGTAGCTTTCGCCCCGAAGGGACGCTGGTTAAGTTTTCCAACGGTGTCGAAATCGGCGGGAAGAAAATTGTCGTAATGGCCGGACCGTGTTCGGTCGAATCACGCGAACAGCTCTTTACGATCAGCGAACTCATTGCAAAGGCGGGCGCTCGAATATTGCGAGGCGGCGCTTTCAAACCCCGTTCCTCTCCTTATTCGTTTCAGGGCATGGGCCTCGATGGCCTGAAATTGTTGCGCGAAGCGGGAGATCGCTTCAATCTGCTCGTGATCAGCGAAGTCATGGAAATTTCCCAGATTGAGGTCATGCTGCCGTATGTTGACATCTTCCAGGTCGGAGCGCGCAACATGCAAAATTTTAATTTGCTGCGCGAGTTGGGCAAGGTACGAAAACCTGTTTTGCTTAAACGCGGTATTGCAGCAACGATCGAAGAGCTACTGTGCTCTGCCGAATATCTGCTCGCCGGCGGCAACTACGAATTGATCCTGTGCGAGCGCGGCATCCGAACTTTTGAAACGGCCACGCGAAATACCATGGATATTTCAGCAATCCCGGTCATTCACAAACTTTCTCACTTGCCGATGACGGCCGACCCTTCGCATGGCACCGGACTGCGAGACAAGGTCGCACCTATGGCTCTCGCTTCTGCCGCCGCGGGTGCGGATGCGATGCTGATCGAAGTTCATCATCAGCCCGACAAAGCCCTCTCTGACGGCGCTCAGTCGCTCTACCCTGATCAGTTTGCCACCTTGATGGACCAGCTCCGAATGCTCGCCCCTGCGGTCGGGCGCGAGATCGCCTAGAGAAGCTGCAACGGTTAAATTTTCATGGCCTTCAGGCAAGTCACCATCGTCGGGACCGGACTGATTGGAGGATCGCTTGGTCTGGCGTTAAGGAAGCGCCAACTGGCGGGCCGAATTATCGGGTGCGATCGCGCTCCGGCTCTGGAGCGAGCCCAGAAATGTGGTGCGATCGAAGTTGGAATGACCCATCTCGCCGAGGCAGTCATCGGCAGCGATTTGATAGTTCTCGCCGCTCCAGTACTCCCCATTCTCGACATGATCGATCGCCTCGGACCATCCCTCCCGGCAAAGACTCTGGTTACCGACGTCGGCAGTACAAAAGCTGATGTCGTGCAGCGCGCTGCGAAATCGTTTGGCAAGAATGCCGGTGATCGATTTCTCGCAGGCCATCCCATGGCCGGCAAAGAGCAGGCTGGAGTGGAGTTTGCGGACGCCGATCTGTTTGAAGGCGCAGCTTGGTTATTTACTCCACTCCCAGAGCAGAACGTGCACGCTGGCCGGGGCGGAGAGTTCGTTCATTGCGTGGAAAAGATTGGAGCGAAAGTTGCAGTTCTCGCCGCGCCAGAGCATGACCGGCTTTGCGCCTGGATCAGCCATCTACCGCAATTGATCTCAACCGCTCTCGCCGCATCGCTGGTCGATGAGTTTGGCCCCGATGCGCCGGTGCTTGACGTCGGCGGGCGTGCGCTGCGCGAGATGACCCGGATCTCCGGCAGTCCTTATTCGATGTGGCGCGACATCGCGATTACGAATCGAAAAAATCTTAGCGACGTGCTGAGCAAAATGGAGCAGCGCCTTGCTCACATCCGCGAAAATCTCGACTCAAGGGAACTCGCGGCAGAATTTGAACTCGCACATCAACTGCGAAAGATCCCCATCCGGAAAGATGAAAGCCTCAAGCGAAATTAAACTTGTCGAGCAGACAACGGGCGACGAGCGAATCAGACCTCCACCGCAATACCTCGCTAGCGTTTTCGGATAGAATTCTGTCGGTATGCACAAAGTTGTCGGCAGCGCGGAAGAAGCCATCCAAGATGTTTTTGACGGCGCCCGCATCATGGTTGGAGGCTTTGGTCTGTGTGGCATGCCGGAAAACCTTCTCCGTGCGCTAGGCAAAAAAGGCGTCAAGAGCCTTACGACCATCAGCAATAACGCCGGCGTTGACGGCTTGGGGGTTGGCCTGCTGCTCGCCAATGGACAGATTAAGCGACACATCGGCACCTACGTCGGCGAAAACAAGTTGTTAGAGCAGATGGTTCTGAACGGCACCGTTCAACTCGACCTGGTTCCTCAAGGAACATTCGCGGAAAGAATTCGCGCGGGTGGCGCAGGGATTCCCGCATTCTTCACTCCGACTGGAGTCGGGACTTTGGTCGCTGAAGGAAAAGAAGCGCGTGAATTCGATGGACGCACCTACATTATGGAAGTCGCACTAAAGGCCGATTTTGCTTTCATCAAGGCATGGAAGGGCGACCGCTGGGGCAATCTGATCTATCGCAAGACGGCACGCAATTTCAATCCGATGATGGCGACCGCCGCCAAAATTACAATTGCGGAAGTCGAGCACTTAGTCGAACCAGGAGAACTCGACCCCGAAATGGTTCATACCCCAAGCGTTTTCGTGAATCGAATTTTTCAAGGCGAAAAGTTTGAAAAAAGAATTGAGAAGCGAACGTTGAGGAAAGAACGTTGAAGAAAGAACGTTGAAAAAAGAAGCTGTCAATCGCTGATCCGTTCCGAACTCTCAACTTGCCAAATTTATGCCCTCTGACACCAAAATCGCTACAGATGACGAAAGAATAATGACAAAAGATAATGACAAACGACAATTACAAACGACAATGACAAACGATAATGACAAGCGCGAGCGCATCGTCAAGCGCGTCGCTCGGGAACTCCGAGACGGGTTTTACGTAAACCTCGGCATCGGGCTTCCTACTCTGATCGGCAATCACGTCCCGCTGGGCATCGATGTTGTCCTGCAATCTGAGAACGGCATGCTTGGTATCGGCCCTTATCCCGTCGAAGGCGAGGAAGATGCGGATCTTATTAACGCGGGGAAAGAGACAATTACCGAGATGGCTGGCACAGCATATTTTTCCAGCGCCGATTCTTTCGCGATGATTCGCGGCGGCCATGTCGATCTCAGTGTTCTCGGCGCAATGGAGGTCGACGAACATGGCAATCTCGCCAACTGGATGATCCCTGGAAAGATGGTCAAGGGCATGGGTGGCGCGATGGATCTTGTCGCGGGGGCGCGGCGAGTCATAATCGCCATGGAACATGCCACGAAAGATGGACAGCCGAAAATTCTGAAAAAATGTACCTTGCCACTGACCGGAGTGAAAGTGGTTGACACCATCGTGACCGAGATGGGTTACATAAAAGTCACGCCGGAGGGATTGCTTCTTGAAGAGATTGCTCCAGGACTAACGGTTGAAGATGTTCAGATGGCTACCGGTGCAAAACTGCGCATTAGCGCTAACCTGAAGACGATGGAGCCTTAGGCGGGGCTGCCTCCTGCGATTTTCGCGCGCACCTTTTTTATTTTTCTTCCCACCTGAATCGTGATTGGATGAGCAAGATTCAGCGACACGATAGGCTCTGCAATGATAGCGCCGTTCACTCTAACCGCGTTTTGCTTTAGTTTGCGAGTCGCGTCCCCGACCGACTCGGCCAGTCCAGCTTTTTCCAGCAATTTTGCTAATCGCACCTGTCCACCCGCATTAAGCTCCACGTCGACAGAAATTTCTTCGAGATCGTTTGGCACTCCGCCCTTTTGAAACTGTTTAGCCCAATCGTCAGCCGCCATCGTTGCCGCATCCGAGGAATGAAAGTCTGCCGCAATTCCGCGAGCTAAATCTTTTTTCAGCGCCATGGGGTGTGCTTTGCCACTCGCGGCGTCAGCCTTCATCGCCAATATTTGATCGACTTTCACATCGGTAAGCAGTTCGTAGTACCTCCACATCATCTCGTCAGAAATCGACATGACTTTCCCGTACATCTCCAGTGGCGACTCGTGGATGCCGATTGCATTACCGAGCGACTTCGACATTTTGTTGACCCCATCGAGGCCTTCCAGAATCGGCATTGTCAGCACGACTTGCGACTCTTGCCCGTAGGCACGCTGCAAATCGCGGCCTACCAGAAGATTGAATTTCTGGTCGGTCCCGCCAAGCTCGACGTCGGCTTCAAGCGCAACCGAGTCGTAGCCTTGCGCCAGCGGATAGATGAGCTCGTGCATGGCGATGGGCTTTTCTTGGCGAAAGCGCTTATGAAAATCTTCGCGCTCGAGCATCTGCGAAACCGTGTATTTCGCGGTGAGCCGAATAAAATTCTCAGCTGAAAACTTTGAGAACCATCGGCTGTTGAAATCAACCACTGTTTTATCCGCACTGAGAATCTTGAATACCTGGGCCTTGTAGGTCTCAGCGTTTTGTACGATCTGGTCCCGGGTCAACGGAGGCCTTGTGGCGGAGCGGCCACTAGGATCGCCAATCATTCCGGTGAAGTCTCCGATCAAGAAAATGACCGTGTGCCCGAGGTCCTGAAAATGTTTCAGCTTGCGGAGCAGTACAGTGTGACCCAAATGCAGGTCAGGCGCGGTTGGATCGAAACCGGCCTTCACTCGTAACGGCTTGCCCGACGCAAAGGACCGATCAAGCTTGGAGCGTAGCTCCGACTCTTTGACAATCTCCGCGGCGCCTTTTTTGATATAGGCCAGCTGTTCGTCAACTGGAAGGAAATTTGCCATGTCGTTGTGATTATAGCGATGGAGGCTCTATGGCTTCGTTGGGTGAAACCTGATCGTAATGCTTCCGATAAAAACTAAGCGCTGCGTCCCCCTGCTTCAAAATTCGGTAACGCTGCAAATTGGCGTGCGCCTCGCCGAGATCAAATCGCTTTTGATGCTCAGCGATCACGATACTGCTAGCTCGCAGTGCTGTTGAAGCAGCGAGCAAGCTGAGAGCTTTTGCGTATTCATCTTGTTCCGAATACGGAGGATCTAAAAACGCATAATCAATTTTGATTGACGCGTCGAGTTGCCGCAGCGCTCTCGAAGTTTGTGTACGAGCGATTTTGAACCCGGACGTAATCCCGAGTGATTTGAGATTCGCTGCAATCACTTCGTTTGCTGGTTGCGATAGCTCAACGAATTGCACCATGCTCGCGCCGCGGCTTAGCGCCTCGATACCGATCGCGCCCGTCCCGGCATATAGATCCAACCAAGTCGAGCCCGTTAGAGCTTGGGGATTACCCGCACAAAGCACGTTGAAAAGCGTCTCGCGCAGACGGTCTGATGTAGGACGAATCTCGACCCCCGGCAGCGACTTGAGAATCCTGCTTCGATATTGTCCTCCGACGATGCGCATAATCTTGATTTAGAGACCGGGCCAGCGCTTTTACCAATGCCATCAAACGAACTCGGATCTTGGCCCCAAACCAAGAGCTTGGGCCGCGTCCCTACGCCGTATCCCTGAGGTGAGTCGCCTCTCCGTGTCAGCCCTTTCGATTCAACCTTCGCGAACCGCCAGGGCAGTGCACGGCGTCTAATCAGAATAGAATACTGGTAAGCATGTCGATGAGAAGCTGGTCTATCCCGGTGGGGCGTCTATTCGGAATCGAAATCCGTCTACACTTGACGTTTCTGTTTCTTCTCTTCTTCGTGTGGAGCACGGAAGGTTCCACCCAAGATCCGAGCGCCGCCCTACGCGGGCTGGCGCTCGTTGGCATCGTTTTCGCGAGCGTGGTGTTGCATGAGTTAGGGCATGCACTGGTGTCACGCGGCGCGGGCATCCCAGCCAAGGGCATTATCCTTCTTCCAATTGGCGGCGTAACGGTTCTTGATGAGGCGCACGCCGTTTCCGACCCGGCGAATGCCTGGAAACGGGACATTCGCATAGCGATTGCGGGGCCGCTAGTGAACCTTTTGATCGCTGGAATTTCCGCTCTGATTCTGCTGGCAACCATTCCTGGATTTTCCCTCACGGCGCGCCCGCTCCTTCACTCCACTGCGCTCTTCCGTAGCATGGTGTGGATCAATGTTTATCTTGCGATTTTTAATTTGCTGCCTGCCTATCCAATGGATGGCGGCCGCGTTCTGCGGGCAATATTTTCGCGTCGCGCGGACATGATTCTTGCCACCCAGCGCGCCATCCGCATTGGCCATATATTCTCGATCCTCTTCATGATGGTGGGCATGTTGGTAGGAAACTGGTGGCTGGTAATGATCGGCTTCTTTCTTTTTGTCGGAGCGCAGCTCGAAGAACGATCGGCGGTGTTCCAATCCGTCCTGCAAAGCGTTCGTCTCGAAGAGGTCATGCTCACTGACTTCGCAACTCTTTCGCCTGCCGACACACTTGAAGATGCGCTCGAAAAAGCCGTCCACACATTGCAGGATGACTTTCCGGTGGTTAGAGGCAGCGATATGGTGGGCGTCGTTTCGAGGCAGAAAATTCTTGAGGCGCTGCGCTCCGAAGGGAACGGTTACGTCCAGGCGATTATGAATCGCATCTTCGAAGTTGCCGCTAAACAGGAATCGCTCGCCTCCGCCTTCCGCAAACTTTCCTCGCGCAATCTGAGCATCATCCCTGTTGTCGACGAACAGCACCTGGTCGGAATCGTCACTCTTCAAAACCTGATGCACTCCATGACCCTGCTTGCCGAGAGCCGCAAGCTACGCCGCGAAGCGCTTGACTCGTAGACGGGGCGCTTAGCGAGCGCCGACCGCAACCTTCGACATGGCCTTCGAATATACCTTTTGCGCAGCACTTACCGCACTTCCAAATTCAACTGAGCGTCCAGTCGTTTCAGAAATGACATGCTCCAAAGCGCCGAGCACGCCGATCGTATCTAAATAATCGTAGTAGCCGATATGGGCGATGCGGAAAAGCTGGCCCTTCAGTTCGGCGTTGCCGTTGGCAACGATAGCCCCAAATTGCTCACGGAAACGTTTGCAGATAGTGGTTGAATCAACGCCCGACGGTGCAGCCACCGCGGTGAGCGCGGCGGCAGGAGCGGAAGTAGCGAATAGCTTCAGGCCCAACGCTTCCACCCCTGCCCGAGTCATCGCGGCACACAACTCGGCGTTCTCGATGAGAGCGTTACGTCCGGCAATCAGATTTCCGTCGCCCATCTGCCGCACGTAGTCGAGAGCGGAGGCCATGGCGGCAAATAACGCTGTCGCCGGAGTCGACGCTGTCTCCGCCTTGGCCGCCGATTTGCGCTCTTTGCGCAGATCGAAATAAAAACGCGGAGACTTCGTCGTCTCCATGCGCTGCCACGCACGCTCGCTGACCGATCCATAAGCTAAGCCGGGAGGAATCATCAACGCCTTCTGCGATCCGCCAATCATCACATCGATTCCCCACGCATCGACATCGAGATGCGTCGTGCCCAGGCCGGTGATCGCGTCGACCACGAAGAGGGTATCGGTCACACCGCGCACGAGTTTTCCTATCGCCTCAACATCGTGTCGTGCTCCGGTTGAACTCTCCGTCGCCTGCACGTAGACACAGCGAACATCGGGCGTAAGCTTGCTGCGGATTTCATCGATAGAGAAGGTCTCGCCATAAGGAGCAGACACTGTTTCTACTTCGCAGCCGAACGCCGTCGCCAGCGCGACCCAGCGCTCGCCGAATTTGCCGGCAGTCAGCACCAGCACGCGGTCGCCAGGGGAAGTCAGGTTCGATACCGCCGCCTCCATGAATCCGGTGCCTGAGGATGTCAGAACCAGTACATCGTTCTTCGTGCCGATGAAATCCTTCACATCCGCGAGAACTTGCTTGAACAAAGCGCGAAATTCGGCGGTGCGATGATGTGCTCCGTATGCGGCCATCGCGCTTTGAGCCGCAGGGAGAAGAGGAGTAGGGCCGGGAGTGAAGAGTCTGTTTTTCTTGAGCATGAGTTTGACTGTACTGACAGAATATGTGATGAACGAGTGATTCGGAAAGACCCTGCGCTAATTCGAACGCGTCGAGTTTGCCATGCAGATGCCATGCGCACAGCGTTCTATAATTCCCCCATGACGCTAATCGATCAGATTCAGAAAGACATAGTCGCGGCCATGAAGGCGCGCGAGGAACAGAAGCTCTCCACGCTGCGCATGGTAAAGACGGCGCTCAAGAACCGCGAAATCGACAAAATGGCGCCGCTCGACGAAAAAGAGTCGCAGCAAGTGCTCTCGACTTTGATCAAGCAGCGCAAAGATTCAGTGGAGCAATTTACCAAGGGCGGACGTCAGGAGATGGCGGACAAGGAAGCTTCGGAAATCGTACTGATCGAGGCGTACCTGCCGAAGGCGGCGGGCGAAGAAGAGATAACTGCCGGAGTTC
Organism: Acidobacteriaceae bacterium; assembly: GCA_043749775.1. GTDB lineage: Bacteria > Acidobacteriota > Terriglobia > Terriglobales > Acidobacteriaceae > Acidiflorens. The sequence continues at coordinate 27,752 of JAYVCW010000261.1, forward strand.
GCGCGACAATCTCGGAAATGCAGCCTGCGCCCGCGATGAAAGATATGGGAACTGTGATGAAGGCAGCGATGGCCCGCTTCGCGGCTGCTGGTTTGCGGGTCGACGGCAAAGTGGTAAGCGATGCTGTAAAGAAAGAGTTAGCGGCAAAATAGCGATCAGCAAGCGAAGCAGACCTAACAGCTCTGTGTTACTTCGCTTCCAGCCAGCGCGAAAGTTGACAATAAGTCTCGCGCGCGAGCCCGGGCCGCTCGATGTGAGTGAGGAACAATTTGCGTAGCGCGTGCGTACTTAATCGACCCTCGATGTAAGCATCATAGATGTCCGTGCCCGTCAGATGTCCTAATCGCTCGATGATGTAATGATTGGTTCGTCCGCTAAAGTCGGGGACGTGACCTTCTACTTTTCGCCTCCCGCGCGTCGAACTCGACAATGTAGCCCACGTCTCGCGATGCTGTTGAAGAAACTGAACTGCATTCACGGCGTCCGCGAACCGCAATCCGGTCTCGTGTTCGAGGTCTTCGCGCGTCACGTCGAGTAATGCGCAAAGGTCGGCGTCGCGGAACGCCGGGCGCGCCGGGTGCAACACCCGTGATCCGAAGAAGGCGAGAGCCTGCTCCAGGACTCCGATGTAAAAGTTATCCTCGTGATCGTCCACCTTCTGACTTGCGCTGCCACGGGAAATGAGCGCTGGCTTGCCGTCCCGCCGATTTGGAAGCCCCCGACATGCCTGGTGAAGAAATCGGGTGGCATCTTCAGCGCAAGACTGCAGGTAAAAATCGCGCACGTAGACCGTATTGATCGGGGCGAGGTAGACGCTGCCGCGATCGCGAACTCTTCGCAGAAGATTTTCACGGCTCTCCGCGGTAAAACCTTTTCGCGAAAGCAGACGGCGCAGAAGGACGTCGGAGTTTCGCGAATAAACTTCCGGCATCGCGTCGACCAACAACTTCGGTTGTGTCGTGTTGTGGGGAGAGTATTTGTTGAAGCCGAGGAAACGGACCATCCCGTCCACCAGATTGTAGAAGGTGGGGCCCGCATCGGGTGCGCTGTCGTCGTCGCGCCCCCAGCGATCAAGACATAGACGATAATTTTCGTACTTCTCGAGTGGCGTCGCGTCGAAAACACAAACCACTTCGTCGCTGACCTGTACGGCCTCGACGTGATCGTGTGCCTCTCCGGCCGCGCGCCAGTAAAGTGCGTCTACATTCATTAAGACGGCGAGTAAATGTTCCTGCGGCAGCAGTTCCTGAATCAGCGCGGGAAGGTGCTGCGGCGCGAGATGGGACTCACCGAATAGGACGAGTATCAGTGCATCTGGATGACGGGCACAAATTTCGGCGACTCTGTTCGCGGCGTGACGGTCGCGTGCCCCGATCTTTCGCAGGTCCTGGCGCGGCAGGCAATCCATGCCATAAACCGGAACCCCTCTGTTACGGGCAGTGCACAGCAATTGATAGAACGGGTCCCAGTCGTAGCCCCAATCGAGGTCGAAGCGGATGCGTTCCCGCAATTCTTCTTCGTCAATCTCTCCCCGTTGCCACTCGTCGAGAATGTGCTGGTCGCGCGAGAAGATGGTTTCGACCCCCAGCACGGTGGGGCGCCCGCGCATCTCAGAGTCAGCCAAAAGGGAAGCAATATAGTTTTGTGAATTCGGCAAGGCGTGATAGTCGCCAAACAGCACAATCCCCGCGCCGGCAATTTGTCGCTTTACCTCATCAAGAGATATGACAGCCCGATAGGTCCTGTAGGCGTCATGAAAATTGCGAATGTATTTCCGGAGTCGCCCGCGATCGACTGTGCCGATTTCGCGTTCCACACTCGCGAGCGCGTGACGCTGCGCTGCACTTCTTCGCGTTCGTAGAATTCCGGTGGTAGCCATTAAAGTTGTTGATTCGCACTTCGAAGCTAACTTCCAAAACTTCGGTCGCCCTGGTACACAAACCCGGGTGGCGCTGGTTTGACTTGCCTAATTCGCCTGCTATGCTCAGGTCTTAGGCAGCCATAGTTGGATGCCTCGCGGAGTCCTGACTTTTGCTTTCTCCACCAGAAAACCTGACGGTAGCTACGACCGGAGCCAGCGGATCGATACTTATAAAAAACTTTCTACAGGCAGTTGAGCGCGACTCTAGGGTAAAAACTGTAAATTTTATCTCTACCGACAGCGCACTCCGCGTCATGGCCGAAGAGCTGAATTTCGAAGGCCGCACTGAACTCCTCAATAAGCTCATCGGCGCGCCACCCACTAAGATCAAGCAGCAGTCCAACGCCGACATTGGAGCGAACGTGGCCAGCGGGTCGTATCCCGCCGACGCAATGGTCGTCATCCCGTGCAGCGTTGGCACCCTTGGGCGGATTGCGAACGGTACCGCCTCACGCCTGATCGAACGCGCGGCTGACGTCACGCTTAAGGAGCGTCGACCGCTCGTGCTCTGCGTCCGCGAATCTCCGTTCAACAAAATTCATCTGCGGAACATGTCGCTTGCCGCCGACGCGGGAGCCACAATCTTCCCCGTGATCCCAACCTTCTATAACCATCCATCGACCATGGAAGACATGGCCCGCGAATTTGTGAATCGCGTGCTCGCCCACTTAGGTCTCGTTCAAGAGGGCGCCTACCAATGGAAGGGCTGAATCGAGATTCGTCTCGTTGCAATTCTCGTGTTTGCAGTTCTCGTGTTTGCAATTCTCGTACATAAAGTTCTTAAAGATCAGTGGGTTGCCCGAACCCAGCCTGCATTGCAGGCTGACTTCAGTTTAAGGAATGGGCAGCGACCAAGGTAGGTACCAGGCGGGCATGTACCGCGAGTGCGGCGACGTGTGAAGGTCGAACCAATAACCGCGCGGTTTGCTATCGGCGAGGGAGAGGTAGGGCAGAATTCTGGCGATTAGGTCGGTTTTTCTTGCGGATGCTCCCCAGGCTCTGGTAGGGGGCAACGATCCACGGCACCATGAGCGAATAAATGAGTCGCGCCGGCCACGCGAATGGAGAGGCCTTTCGAAGGTCCTTCCAGTCCAGTCGAAAGGCAAAATAAACTTCCAAAACTCCGACGGTAATTAACGGGATTGAAGTGTACGGAACTACGCCGAGACTAAAAATCACGGCGATACATCGCGCGATATTCCGCCACAACCGCTTCGATCGTCCCCCAAGAACTCCATCAGTGATCGAGTAGCTGATCATCTGGTCGACGGCCGACCTCAAGGTGTGACGAGGCTGATATGACGCCTTAGAGTCCGCTGGAAAGGCTGGCACGGTAAGTCTTCGCGCCGCGACGTCGAAAAGGGTGTCTTCTCCCAGAAATACCGTCTCAGGAAAGCCTCCCACCCGCTCCCACAATTTTTTGCGGAAGGCCATTGCGCGCGCCGTACAAGACTTGGTTGGCGCATTCGGATTGAGCTTTATCCCAAAGAAAGGGGCTGATGCCACGTCCCATACTGTCGATTTTGTCGGATCAATCCAAGCGCCGCCAAGTGAATAGAGCGAGGTCCCGCGTAGAATTGGCGCGGTCAGATTGGCGAGCCAGTCCCTTCCGTGAGTGCAGCCGGCGTCAGTGAACGCGACGATATCCGAAGACGCGGCTGCGGTCGCCACATTACGGCCACGAGCAATCGGACCGGGGCAGCGCTGCAGACTGCAACTCTCATCCTGAATTGCTACCAGTCGGGGATATTTAAGCGTCGCTGCTTGCAGATGTTCCCACGTTCCGTCGGTAGAGCCACCATCGACCACAATGAACTCGGCAGGAGCCATCGTCTGCCGCATAACGCTGCCCACCAAAGCGTCGATGTCCGCCACCTCATTGAGGACGGTGGCGGCCACGCTGACGGCTTGCATGTTGGATTGTGTAGTCACAGTGGCAAATAAAGTTGCAATCAGTGTAACCGCGAGGGGGCAATCGAAGGCTCTTCGTCAATCAACCGCACGGCAATAAAAGCCGACGGCGGAGAGGCTGATCGCACCCGCTATTGCTCTCCAAAACACGCCACAACCGCGCAGTTGACACCGGGCCGAGTTTTTTTGTAATCTGCGTTTACACTAGGAAGGAGGTGGTCGGATGATAAGTTCTGATAGTCATAGTTGTAGCATCACAAGACCAGGTGAGGTGGCTGAGTCTTAGGGCGGTTGCTCTAAGCGGAGTTTTCGAGGACCCTTTGGTCGAGGGGAATCGAGGACAATCTCTCGCAAACAATCCGTGAGTATGGGCTGAACAATTCGTTCTGATCCGCCGGCCGCAAGTTGTGTCCGGCACCGGAACCCAGCGAGGGGCCACGAGAGTGACCACCTCAGTCAATCCAAGACAGTCCACCGGGAAGGGCCCGCATGCTAAAAGCTTGCGGGCCCTTCTCTTTGTAGACTAAATGCTGTTGTCGAAATGCTGTCACTCACACCTTATGTGTCAGGTTTCACGCGCCTTAAAAATCGGTACTGAGCCTTAAAGATCCGTACTAAATTGTCGGCACTACCGCGATGGCTGCCAGGTTCGCGATGGAGTAGGGCGAGCCTGCAGCCTGTGAAACGCTAGTCGGAGTGAGCGTAAAGACGTACAACTTGCTTGTCGCGCGGCTGATGGCGTAAAGATGATTACTCTTGTCCCAAAACATTTGGTCGACCTCGTCGGTCGTCAGAAGGCCGGTGTAGCGACTCACGGGTGCAGCACCGTTGAAATGGAGAATCTGCAACCCAGCGCTGCCCGCGACGGCCAGCAGTTTTCCGGACGGAGACGCCTTGAGGTCGTACACCGAATTGACGTTGACCTTAGGCATGTTTGAATAGGTGCTCTTGGTGAGCAGCTTTCCCGATAGGCCCCCAGTGTAGACCGCAATCTGTGGAGGACCCGTCGGGAGCCAACTGCTCTCGCTAAGTTGCTGAACTGAGACTGCCACATGATTGCTCGCGTCAGCCGCCGCTAGGAACGTGCAGTAGAAGTTTTCTGATGGCGGCGACGGCAGGGGAGCTGGAGTCAATGCCAGTGAGAGCGACCCGTTGCTTGCGCGGACGAGCCCGTAGACTGCCGCAGAATAGTGGTAGCAGGTTGCTCCAAATCCAGCTGAGTTGTTGCCAAGAAAGCTAAGAGGCGTAGCGAAAATTGGGCTGGCTGCGCTGGTCGTGCCCACATACTCCAGGTTTCCCGTACTCTCAATGCTGAAAGATTGATAAGTATTGTTTGCGCACTGATTGCCGTAGTCGTCTAGATCGTACAGAGTTGTTCCGGTGCGATCGAGAAATAGCCAGCTGGGTCCGCCGCAGGCCGCACCGTTGTAGTGTCGTGCATTCCGAGTTGCCACTTTGCGCAATCCGCCCCCCGGCTCAATCGCGAATGAAAAAATGTAGATTCCATCCGCGCCGAACAAGAATTGTCCGTTGCTCGCCATCCCGCCCCAGTAATCAGTATGTAAGGGCAAGTTGTTGGGAGTGAGTCCTCCCGTGGCACTCGCCGTGAACCCTTCGATCGTCTGAGTATTGGTGCCCGTTCGTGTTGAGACGTAAACAAATGCGACGTCGCGCCCGGCCCCGATGCCGGATTCGTCTGGAACTTGGGCGAAAGCTATTTGGGCTGGAATCGCCGCACAGAAACAAGCAACTAAGAAAAAAATGAGACGTTTGGTGGGCTCGACGAAGTGCACCATATCCGTTCAACTCCTCGGGAGGTGGAAGTATGATGCACACCTACTCTTGGAAGGTTGGCGTCTTTGTTCGACAACCATTAAATATTGAAGTCCGTTGAAGTTCCTGGCGCTGGCGTGCAACCCCCTATGTTGCCTCATTCCTGTTCGGCGGGCGCGAAGAATACGAGGACTTCCAACTCTGCTTCAATATCGTAGAAACGATGCTCCAATTCGGCCTCCACAAACACCACCGAACCCGCATGTACTTCGCAATGATCGGATCCAACTTGCATACGTGCACTTCCGCGAATCACGTAGTACATCTCATCTTCGTGATGGGGTTTCTGCGGATCGGTCCCGCCCTTCTCGATCACATACAGCCCGGCGCTCAGTGCTCGAACGCGGAGGAACTCCAGGTAGCGCTTGCCCGCACCGGACTGTTGGCCTTTTAGCGCGTCAATGTGGAAGAACTGCGGCATGTAAATGAACTTTAACGAAATAGCCGAGAATTAACCTACTGCCCCGAGAAAGAAGATCGCCGTGTACTGCTGGACTAATTCTTCCCCCGACAGCGGCCCCTCGGGCTTGTACCACTGGTAAGTCCAGTTAATCATTCCGACAAGAGCCAGAGCGGCCGCCCTGGGAGTGACTACCGACCCCGACCCGCGCTTTCTTTGAACGTCGGCCACAAGATGCTCCACGAAGTGTAAATAATCTTTTTTTCGAGCATTGATCTGCCTGCGCAGCGTCGGGGGCAAGGGATGATTTTCGTGCAGCATCACGGTTATTTCGCGATCTTCCGGGCTCAAAATAATCTCGATGTGAAGCTTGATCAACGTCTTCAGCCGCTCTTCCACTCCTTCGAGGCTGACGGCTTCGATTCGGCGCACAACGTTAATCACCCGGGCTTCCGTGAGATCCAAAGCGTGCGACATGATGTTAAAGAGGATCTCGTCTTTCGATTGAAAATGGTGATACAGGCCGCCCTTGGAGAGCTTGAGCGCGGCGGCCACGTCATTCATCGAAGTGGCGTCGTAACCCTGTTGCTGAAACAGGCGGGCTGCGGCGCGCAAAATTTCCTGGCGCGGTTCCTGGCGTGGCTCACTGCGGGAATCAAGTGGCGCTTCGCGAAGCATGACCAGATGGTATCGCGGAATGGGGTGTTCGCTCTACCGCAGCCATGACACTCGATTTGCACGACACCTGTCCACCCGGGAAGCAAAGGCTTTATTGGTGTCCAGGGCGATTACGAAATTTCCATCCATTCCGCAAGATCGCCTCGAATTAATCCTGATCTCCAAAAACGTTCCCAACTCGCAATTTTAAGTACGATCCAACGCTTTTTTTAGCCGGAGTGAGCACTTTTGAACATACGCCGGGCGCCCTTGCCCGGTAGCATGGGACTCCCTTCCACGCAGTACTCGGCTCAGAGACAATCGCGGCCATCTCGACACTGCAAGCCTGGAACTTCAGGGGATGAGGAGGTTCAAAGAGGAGACTGTTTTGCGAATCGACTGCAGACGCAATGCTGTATTTTCAAAGTTACTCGCCATGCTTTGGATTGGCGTTTTAGCCATACCAGTCGCAAACGCCGTCCCCAGCTACTCCCGCCAAACGGGTATGGCGTGTTCATCCTGCCACTACACGCCGCCTGAACTAAATGCCTTTGGACGCACCTTCAAACTCGAAGGTTATACCTTCACCACCAAGGCGCAGGTTAGTGACGAAAAGAAAGACCACAACGCAGCGTTGCAACTGCTGGAGGCATTTCCACTTTCGGCCATCATCGACGTTACGCTGACATCTATTAAGTCCCCACAGCCTGGCACACAAAACGGTAATTTCCAGATCCCGCAGGCTGCGTCGCTGTTTTTGGCCGGAGCGTGGACCACTCACATCGGAAGCTTCGTGCAAGTCACTTACGACAGTCAGGGCGACCACTTCTCATGGGACAACACGGATATTCGTTATGCCAATCATGGGGGCAAACTATTCGATAAGCCCATTACCTACGGGCTTACCCTGAACAACAATCCCTCGGTCGAAGATTTGTGGAACAGCACGCCCGCCTGGGGTTTCCCTTCGACGGGTAGTAGCTCCGCGCCGGGGCCCATGGCAGGCGCGCTCATCAACGGCGGCCTCGCGCAGGATGTAGCAGGGGCGGGCGGTTACGCGATGTTTGACGGACATTTTTATGTGGCCGGCACGATGTATCGTTCGCAACATATCGGGGGAAGCCAACCGAACGACGGAGTCGGATTTGGAGTCAACATTCGCGGCGTGGCGCCCTATTGGCGCGCGGCCTGGCAGACTTCTACAAAAAATAACAACCTTGAGATAGGCACTTTCGGCATGCATGTGAAGACAACGCCGAATGGAATCACCGGAATGGAGGACGGCTACACTGACTATGCCGTCGACTTTCAATTTGACCGCACCGTGCCGCGGTGGCGCAATGATGTAATTTCGCTGCGGGGCAGCTTCATCCGTGAGAATTCCTCCCTGCAGGCGACAATTGCGGCGGTCGGAGCCGAACCAATTCGCCATCACCTCAACACAGCCCAAGCCAATCTGGAGTATCACTACGGTTCGAAGCTCTCTGGTATTGTGGCTTACTTCAACACTACGGGTACCAGCGATCAACTTCTTTACGCCCAAGCCCCGGTCAGCGGCAGCGCGAACGGATCACCGCAAAGCAACGGCTATCTTCTGAATCTTTCCTGGTGGCCAGTCCAGAACGTCGATCTAGCCGTGCAATACACGGATTATCTCCGCTTCAACGGAGCACAAAATAACTATGACGGTGCAGGGCGAAATGCCTCCAGCAACAACACCGTATTTTTGCTCGCAAGATTTGTATTCTGACCGGCTGCACAGGTAGGGTAGACTTCTCGCCAGGAGTGACGGGCCGCTAGCCCGTTCATTCACTTCGCATAGATCCTCCGATTAATTTCTCGACATTGCTGCCTAAGATTCACTTACAGGAGAACGCGAATGAGGATGACCTCACCATTGATCAGGGCTGCCATGATTGCATGCGCCTTCTCTATCCCCGCAACTTGTAACGCCCAAGCGGACGCGGCCAAAATTTTTGGTGCGAATTGCTCGCTGTGTCACTCCAGCAACGGGAGTGGCGATAGCCCTACTGGCAAAGCACTGCACGCCAAGGATCTTCGCTCCGATGAGGTGCAAAAAGAAGATGATGTCACGCTAAATGCAGCGATTACCAAGGGTAAAGGGAAAATGCCTGCCTTTGGGGCGAAGCTGAAGGCGGACGATGTTACAAAGCTCGTGGCCTACATTCGCCAACTGCCAACGCAAAAATAATTGGTTGCCGGGCGGTTCTTAAGAGTCACGTTTGGGAGAAGTAATGGTTGATTCGAGGAAGGGCCCGGACAAAAGGGGCGAAACGTCGGCAGCGCCTGAGCCGGTACTCGAGAACAGACGATCGTTTCTTGGAATTTTATTAAGTCTCGGCTCGGTCTTCGTTGGAGCGTTGCTGTCGGTTCCGCTTCTTCGATTCTCCCTGTTTCCTCTTATTCGCCGCACGACAGAACTAAAGCCGTCGACGGTTGGAGAATTCGCGGAATTCTCCTCTCCCGCGGAACCGGTAATGCGCACCATCCAGATCGAGCAGCTGGATGGATGGCGCAAAACGGTTTCTGAGAAGGCCGTCTACGTTACCAAAAACAATCAAGGGAAAGTTAGCGTGCTGAGTTCTGTGTGCCCTCACCTCGGCTGCACCATTCCCTGGAACAAAGATAAGAGGCAGTTCATTTGCCCATGCCATGGGGCGACTTTCAACCCAGAAGGTGCGCGATTAAATGGTCCGTCGCTGCGCGGCATGGATTTTCTCGAAACACAAGTGCGAGACGGTCAGCTTCTCGTGCGCTTTCAATATTTCCGCCAACTTGTCGCTGACCGGGAAGTGGTGGGATAGTCGCAATGAGCTCGCACCAGGCGAACGAGACTGCCAAGTCCCCCAAGAGGCGATCCCGTCTTTGGAGATGGTTGAATCATCGCACCGGGATCGATGATGTCTTGAAAACCGCGCTCTACGAACCTATTCCGGGCGGAGCGCGATTTGCTTACATTTTCGGATCGGGGCTGCTGTTTATTTTCATTTCGCAAGTGATTACGGGTGTCTTTCTCGCACTTTATTACGTGCCCTCCGCAGATCATGCCCACACCACAGTCGCCTACATAACGAAAGTTGTTACCGCGGGTTCTTTCCTCCGTAGCCTGCATGCTTATGGCGCGAGCGCAATGGTCGTCGTGCTGTTTCTTCATCTTTCTCAAACTTTTATCTATGGCTCGTACAAAGGCAGACGGGAGATACTCTGGCTGTCCGGTTGTGTGCTCTTCGCGCTTGTCCTGGGGATGGCTTTCACAGGTTACCTGCTGCCGTGGGACCAGCGCGCCTACTTCGCGACTGCTGTCGGCACGAACGCCGCTTCTGAAATTCCACTGATTGGCGAAAGCCTGAAGTTATTGATGCGAGGCGGAACGGAGATGGGCACGCTTACCATTTCCCGCTTTTTTGTAGCCCACGTTTTTTTAATTCCGGCATTGATTTTCGCCTTGGTCGGTTCGCATATTTTTCTGTTTCGTAAAGCGGGCGCTGCCGGACCTGTGGACGAAGACCCAATTGAACCGAAACAGGAGCCGGAACTTTTTTATCCTCGGCAAGTCCTGATGGATTTAGCGCTCACGGCGCTCCTCATACTCTTTCTCGGCCTGCTCTCTTTCTTTGCTCCCATGCAGATCGGGCCGCCTGCCAACCCCGCTGACGCGCAATATGTCCCGCGTCCGGAATGGTATTACCTGCCGATCTTTCAGTGGCTGAAATACTGGCATGGTTCAGCGGCGTTTGTCGGCGTGCTGATGGTTCCAACCGTACTGGTGCTGGCAGTGGTCGCTCTTCCTTTCTTTGATCGCAGCGCTGAGAGGCGTCCGTGGAAGCGTCCGATTGCGATGTCCTCGTATATCTTCCTGATCCTTGCCCTCGTGGGCTTAGGGCTGCGGAGCGGTTACGTCGATCGCCACGATTGGGGCGTGACCCAGCAATTGGCGAAACAGAAGGCAGAGGAAGACGAATACGCCAGGAAGCCGTTCGAGCCAGAGCTTTCTTCAGCGTCTCTTGCAGCCGCAAATGTCGCGCTCGCAGATCCGGTGGCGGCGAAAGGGAAAACCATTTTCGACGGGCAATCTTGTAACGCGTGCCACGGCGATGGTGGTGTCGGAACAGCGGCGGCTCCGGCGCTGGTGGGAACCAAGGCAAAATTCTCAGCGGAGCAGGTCGAGAATTTATTCAAACATCCTACCGCAAAGATGACCGCTGGCGGAATGCCGCCAATCGACCTCCCTCCCGATGACCTCAAGGCGCTGATCGCCTACGTGCGCAGTCTTTAACAAGAGTGTTATGCGCCGCTGCGATGCGGAATCAATCGACGTGCCATCGGAAGCGCAAAATGGCAATGATTCCAAACAGAAGAGTGAAACCGATCAACACTCCGATCGGCGCGAGCGCAGATGACATTCCAAGCCCACGCCAAGTCATCCCGTCCATGCCTTCGATTGCCCATCGTGTCGGAACAAACAGCGCCACTTTCTGAAGCCAGGCTGGAAAGACGAACGTCGGGACCCACGCGCCGCCCAGCATCACCATGAACAGCGTTGCCATGATGGAATAACCGCGAGTTGTGTCAACCGTTTCTCCAAGCGCGGCAATCATGAGTCCGAAGGCTGCGGTCATCAATGAGAAAGCAGCGCATACGCCGATCAAGCCCGGCAGGCTGCCTCGAACATGCACTCCAAAGACAAGCCGGGCAAAGCTGAATAGAACAAACAATATCAGTCCCGCAATCAGCGCGGCGCTTAGGGTGCGGCTGCCGAGAAGCATAGTTCGCGAGAGTGGCGCCGCTCGCAGCCGTTGCCAGAGCCCGGTTTGCCGCAAAGTCAGCAATGCAATGCCAACGTCGAGTCCCATAAATAGGATGAACTGGACTCCCATGCCTGCGAACGAATGCGCGTAGCCGTTGTACGCGATGTTGCGCCCCGACGTGATCGCTTCTTCCCTGGTCGAGTAGGGCATTCTCAGCCCTCCCGACAATCGCTGCTGCGACGATTCGTTCTGCGGACTTTGCAGGCGTTCATTCCAATCCCGCACCCCGCCGAGCAAATTGCGAAGAACCCGTCGATCTTCGGCGGGCATTTGCGAGTCATCATTCAAACGGGCAATGGATTCGTTCACCATCTCGCGCCCACGTGCACCGGAGAACATCTCCTTGCTTACAGTCTGCATGACCGCCCCGCTCAAGAGTCCCTTGACCATGCTGACTTCGACGTTTGTGAGAAGGGTCGTAAAGAACTTCGATTTCCGGCCTGGCTGAGGAACCAAAGAGAGCCTGCCCCGCGTCGCTGCCAAAATCTTTGGGGATGACGAGCGCCGCAGTGACCTTGCCCTTACGTACTAACTCGCGTGCAGTTTCAAGACTCTCTGGTCTTATGCTGACAGTGTTCTCGGTCGCGAGTTGGTCGATGAGGCCGCGGGAAATGTCGCTGCCGTCCCGGTCGATCGCCAGCAGAGAGACTTTGCTGGTCTCAGCGTTGCCGCCACGCCCGCCAAACAGATAGCCGAAGAACGAGGCCAGGACGATCGGGACGACAAGGCTAACCATCACTGCCTTGCGGTTGCCGAAAAATATCAGCAAGTCTCTTCGAACCAGAGCGAGAAATTGGATCATGATGAATCCCGCAAGCTTCTTCCCGTGAGAGTGAGGAAAACGGTCTCGAGATCGGGCTGCTCGCTCGAGACATGATGGTAGGTATGCCCCTTCTCAGAGAGCCAACGCAGCAGGCCGGGAGCGTCGCCCGAGAGATTGTGAATGCCGACTCGCAGCACCC